>CALWYC010000006.1 GCA_944385655.1 uncultured Intestinimonas sp.
GACGTGCCCGGCTCCCTGAAGGACAAGACCATCTTCGCCCTGGATATGGGCTCCCTCATCGCCGGCGCCAAGTACCGGGGCGAGTTCGAGGAGCGGCTGAAGGCCGTCCTCAACGAGGTGAAAAAGTCCGAGGGCCGCATCATCCTCTTCATCGATGAGCTCCACACCATCGTGGGCGCCGGCAAGACCGAGGGCGCCATGGACGCCGGCAACCTCCTGAAGCCCATGCTGGCCCGTGGTGAGCTCCACTGCATCGGTGCCACCACCCTCAACGAGTACCGCCAGTATATCGAAAAAGACGCCGCCCTGGAGCGCCGGTTCCAGCCCGTCATGGTGAATGAGCCCTCCGTGGAGGACACCATCGCCATCCTCCGGGGCCTGAAGGAGCGCTATGAGGTGTTCCACGGCGTGAAGATCACCGACGGCGCCATCATCGCCGCCGCCACCCTCTCCAACCGCTATATCACCGACCGTTTCCTCCCCGACAAGGCCATCGACCTGGTGGATGAGGCCTGCGCCATGATCCGCACCGAGATCGACTCCATGCCCACCGAGCTGGACGTCATCCAGCGGAAGATCATCCAGCACGAGATCGAGGAGGCCGCCCTGAAGAAGGAGGACGACGCCATCTCCAAGGAGCATCTGGCCGAGATCCAGAAGGAGCTGGCCGAGATGCGGGACGAGTTCAACGCCAAGAAGGCCCAGTGGGAGAACGAGAAGAACGCCATCGGCAAGGTCCAGAAGCTCCGGGAGGAGCTGGAGGAGGCCAACGCCCAGCTGGAAAAGGCCCAGCGGGAGTACGACCTCAACAAGGCCGCCGAGCTCCAGTACGGCCGCATCCCTGAGCTCAAAAAGCAGCTGGAGATCGAGGAGGGCTACGCCCAACAGTCCAAGGAGGACTCCCTCCTCCGGGACAAGGTCACCGAGGAGGAGATCGCCCGCATCATCCAGCGCTGGACCGGCATCCCCGTCTCCAAGCTCATGGAGGGGGAGCGGGAAAAGCTCCTCCACCTGGAGGACATCCTCCATCAGCGGGTGGTGGGCCAGGACGAGGCCGTGCGCCTGGTGTCCGAGGCCATTCTGAGAAGCCGGGCCGGCATCGCCGACCCTGACAAGCCCATCGGCTCCTTCCTGTTCCTGGGCCCCACCGGCGTGGGCAAAACCGAGCTTGCCAAGGCCCTGGCCGAGGCCCTCTTCGACAGCGAGAAGAACCTGGTGCGCATCGACATGAGCGAGTATATGGAGAAGTTCTCCGTCTCCCGGCTCATCGGCGCCCCTCCGGGATATGTGGGCTATGAGGAGGGCGGCCAGCTCACCGAGGCCGTCCGCCGCCAGCCCTACTCCGTCATCCTCTTCGACGAGGTGGAGAAGGCCCACCCCGACGTCTTCAACATCCTCCTCCAGGTGCTGGACGACGGCCGCATCACCGACAGCCAGGGCCGCACCGTGGACTTCAAGAACACCGTCATCATCCTCACCTCCAACCTGGGCTCCCAGTTCCTGCTGGACGGCATCGGCCCCGACGGTGAGATCAGCGAGAGCGCCCGGGCGCAGGTCAATGACCTGCTGAAGCGGTCCTTCCGCCCCGAGTTCCTCAACCGGCTGGACGAGATCGTCTTCTACAAACCCCTCACCAAGGACAACATCACCCACATCATCGACCTCATGGTGACCGGCATCAACCGCCGCCTCAGCGACAAGCAGCTCACCGTGGTCCTCACCCCCGCCGCCAAGGACCACGTCATCGAGAGCGCCTACGACCCCATCTACGGCGCCCGGCCCCTGCGCCGCTACCTCCAGCACACCGTGGAGACCCTCATCAGCCGGAAGATCATCGCCGGCGAGGTGGAGTCCGGCGACACCCTCACCGTGGACTGCAAGGACGGAGATCTCATCGTCTCCGCGTCCCAGGTCTTCACCGGCGAGGTGGTGGACCTCTAAGCGCCCGTTCCGCCCATACGGATCGACCGGCCCCGCGGCTCAGCCGCGGGGCCGGTCCTTGTTTTTTCGCTCGAAATTTGCCCTTCCTTCTCTTGAAAGTCCGTCGCTGTCCGTCTGACACGGACCTTTGTCCACTTTACCAAAGCAGAGCAAAAAAGCGCCTTTTGGGCTGTGCGTTCTGACGAGTTTTGCATCTTCCGCAGAAACAGATTGCAAATCCAACCTTTCGGGCGTATAATCATACACAGCTATGATCGGTCGTGAAACGCCGGCAAGGGTTGCCTGGCGGCGGGGCAGGCGGTTTTTCGCCCGCCCTTTTTTCGTAACACGACCCACCTTTGAATGAAAGGAAGGGACCCCGAAGTGTCAGAATGCAAGTTCAAGAAGGTCCTGGCTGCAAACCGCGGCGAGATCGCCATCCGCATCTTCCGCGCCTGTTACGACCTGGGATTGCGCACCGTGGCCATGTACTCCAACGAGGACACCTTCGCCCTGTTCCGCACCCGGGCCGACGAGGCCTACCGCATCGGCGAGAGCAAATCCCCCCTGGGCGCCTATCTGGACATCCCGGGCATCATCGACCTGGCCAAGCGCCGGCAGGTGGACGCCATCCATCCCGGCTACGGGTTCCTCTCCGAGAACGCCGAGTTCGCCAAGGCCTGCGAGGACGCCGGCATCACCTTCATCGGCCCCAGCTCCAGGATCCTGGCCCAGATGGGCGACAAGCTGGCGGCCAAGGCCACGGCCCTGGCCTGCGGCGTGCCCACCATCCCCGGCTCCACCGAGCCTCTGAAGGACGCCGACGAGGCCCTGGAGAAGGCCGTCTCCTACGGCTTCCCCATCATCCTCAAGGCGGCCGCCGGCGGCGGCGGCCGGGGCATGCGCCGCTGCGACAGCCCCGAGGAGGTACGCCCCGCCTTCGAGCTGGTCCAGGGCGAGGCCCGGAAGGCCTTCGGCAACGACGACATCTTCATCGAAAAGTACCTGGTGGAGCCCAAGCACATCGAGGTACAGATCCTGGGCGACCAGTACGGCAACGTGGTCCACCTGGGAGAGCGTGACTGCTCCCTCCAGCGCCGCTACCAGAAGGTGGTGGAGTTCGCCCCGGCCTGGAGCGTCCCCCAGGCCACCCTGGACAAGCTCCACGCCGACGCCGTGAAGATCGCCAGGCACGTGGGCTATGTGAACGCCGGCACCGTGGAGTTCCTGGTGGACCGGGACGGCAACCACTACTTCATCGAGATGAACCCCCGCATCCAGGTGGAGCACACCGTCACCGAGCAGGTCACCGGCATCGACCTGGTCCGGGCCCAGATCCTCATCGCCGAGGGCCATCCCCTCTCCCACCCCTACATCAACATGGGAGACCAGTCCAACCTGCGGATGTACGGCTACGCCATCCAGTGCCGGGTGACCACCGAGGACCCGGCCAACAACTTCGCCCCCGACACCGGCAAGATCACCGCCTACCGCTCCGGCGGCGGCTGCGGCGTCCGCCTGGACGGCGGCAACGCCTACGCCGGCGCCGTCATCTCCCCCTACTACGACTCCCTGCTGGTGAAGGTCACCACCTGGGACAACACCTTCGAGGGCGCCTGCCAGCGGGCCGCCCGGGCCGTCCGAGAGGAACACATCCGGGGCGTCAAGACCAACATCCCCTTCATCAGCAACATCCTCAGCCACCCCACCTTCCGCTCCGGCAAATGCCACACCAAGTTCATCGACGAGACCCCGGAGCTCTTTGAGATGCAGTACGGCCGGGACCGGGCCACCAAGGTCCTCAAGTACATCGCCCAGCGGCAGATCGAGAACCCCTCCGCCGAGCGACCCCAGTTCGACATCCCCCGCTTCCCCACCGTCACCGGCGAGGCCGGGACCGGTCTCAAGCCCCTGCTGGACCAGAAGGGCCCCGAGGCCCTGCGGGACTGGGTCATCGCCCAGAAGAAGCTCCTCATCACCGACACCACCATGCGGGACGCCCACCAGTCCCTCCTCTCCACCCGGGTGCGCACCCGGGACATGGTGCTGGGGGCGGAGGGCACCTCCGAGATCCTCGCCGACGCCTTCTCCCTGGAGATGTGGGGCGGCGCCACCTTCGACGTGGCCTACCGCTTCCTCCACGAGTCCCCCTGGGAGCGGCTGGACCTGCTGCGGAAGAAGATCCCCAATATCCCCTTCCAGATGCTCCTCCGGGGCGCCAACGCCGTGGGCTACACCAACTACCCCGACAACCTCATCCGTGCCTTCGTCCAGGAGGCGGCCAAGAGCGGCATCGATATCTTCCGCATCTTCGACTCCCTCAACTGGATCCCCGGCATGGAGGTGGCCATGGACGAGGTCCTCAGGCAGGGCAAGGTCTGTGAGGCCACCATGTGCTACACCGGCGACATCCTGGACCCCAAGCGGGACCGCTACACCATCGAGTACTATGTCAAGATGGCCAAGGAGCTGGAGAAGCGGGGCGCCCATATCCTGTGCATCAAGGACATGTCCGGCCTGCTGAAGCCCTACGCCGCCAAGAAGCTGGTCAAGGCCCTCAAGGAGGAGGTGGGCCTGCCCATCCACCTCCACACCCACAACACCTCCGGCAACCAGGTGGCCACCTACCTCATGGCCGCCGAGGCGGGGGTGGACATCGTGGACTGCGCCATCGACTCCATGTCCTCCATGACCAGCCAGCCCTCCCTCAACGCCGTGGTCACCGCCCTCCAGGGCCAGGAGCGGGACACCGGTCTGGACCCCTACCGCCTCCAGGAGCTCTCCGACTACTGGGCCGACGTGCGCCTGCGGTACAGCTCCTTCGAGACCGGCATGAAGAACCCCTCCACCGACATCTACCGCTACGAGATGCCCGGCGGCCAGTACTCCAACCTGAAGTCCCAGGTGGAGAGCCTGGGCCTGGGCGGCCAGTTCGACGACGTAAAGAACATGTACACCCAGGTCAACCACATGCTGGGCGACATCGTCAAGGTCACCCCCTCCTCCAAGATGGTGGGCGACCTGGCCATCTTCATGGTCCAGCATGACCTGACCCCCGAAAACATCGTGGAAAAGGGCGAGGCCCTCACCTTCCCCGACTCGGTGGTGAGCTACTTCAAGGGCATGATGGGCCAGCCCGCCTGGGGCTTCCCGGAGGACCTCCAGAAGGTGGTCCTCAAGGGGGAGGAGCCCATCACCTGCCGTCCCGGCGAGCTGCTCCCTCCCATCGACTTCGAGGCCGTCCGGGAAAAGCTCCAGACCATGACGAAGGACCCCCTCAACATGCGGGCCATCCTCTCCTACTGCCTCTACCCCAAGGTCTATGAGGAGTACCGCAGCCACCGCCAGGAGTACGGCTACATCATGCGCATGGGCAGCCACGTCTTCTTCAACGGCATGGCCCTGGGCGAGACCAACATGATCAGCATCGAGGACGGCAAGACCCTGGTCATCAAGTACCTGGGACTGGGCGACCTCAACGAGGACGGCACCCGGAACGTCCACTTCGACCTCAACGGCATGGGCCGCACCGTGGCCGTCCCCGACCCCACCGCCCAGGTCCAGGTCCACCCCGTGGTCATGGCCGACCCGGAGGACAAGGGCCAGGTGGGTGCCTCCATCCCCGGCATGGTGTCCAAGATCAGCGTCAAGCCCGGCGAGCAGGTGGAGGAGAACCAGGTGGTGGCCGTCATCGAGGCCATGAAGATGGAGACCAGCGTGGTCTCCCGCATCGCCGGCACCGTGGAGGAGGTCCTCACCGCCGCCGGCGCCTCAGTGAAGTCCGGCGAGCTCCTCCTCACCATCCTCCCCAATTAAGTTCCCCTTTTCTTTTCCGCTTTACTGTGGTATAATGTCGGAAACGTGGCCGCCGCTCCCGCTCCGGCTGGGCGGCGGCCCCATTCTATCCCAACAGGGAGGAGCTGAAGCATCGTGATCCGTCATATGATCTTCTGGGATCTGGCCGACCCGGATGTGGACCGCGGGGAGCTGGAGACCTTTCTGAAGGCCACCTTCGACCCCATGGTGGGGGCCGTCCCCGGCCTGCGCTGCGCCCACATCGGCTTTGACCAGGGCATGGGCACCCACGACGTGGGCCTGTGCTGCGACCTGGACAGCCTGGAGGCCCTGGCGGCCTATCAGGACTATCCCCCCCATGTGGCCTTCAAGAGCTGGGCCAAGGAGCATTTCAAAACACGCTGCTGCGTGGATCTGGAGGTGTCGGAATGAGCAATCTGCCGGAAAACATGGTACAGCTGGGCAGCCGCCGGAACATCATGCGTGAGATCCGGGAGTACGGCCTGCTCCGCGCCAAGGAAGTGGGCGCCGAGAACGTGCTGGACTTCTCCCTGGGCAACCCCAGCGTCCCCCCACCGCCCCAGGTGAACGACACCATCCGGGCCATCCTGGACGGCCCTCAGGGGGACTCCATCCACGCCTATACCTCCGCCCAGGGCGACCTGGCCGTCCGGGAGGCCCTGGCCGCCTCCCTCACCCGCCGCTTCGGTATGAACTACGGCCCCGACGACCTCTACATCACCGTGGGCGCCGCCGCCGGCCTGTGCTGCTGCTTCCGGGCCCTGGCCTGCCCCGGGGATGAGTTCGTCCTCATGGCCCCCTACTTCACCGAGTACGACGTCTTTGTCCGCGGGAACGGCGGCATCCCCGTGGTGGTCCCCCCGGACTACGACACCTTCCAGCCCGACATGAAAGCACTGGAGGCCGCCATCGGTCCCAAGACCAAGGCCCTGGTGGTCAACTCCCCCAACAACCCCTCCGGCGCCATCTACTCCGCCGAGACCCTCACCGCCATGGCCGACCTGCTCCGCCGGAAGGCGGCGGAGTACGGCCACCCCATCTACCTCATCTCCGACGAGCCCTACCGGGAGATCGTCTTCCAGGGCTTCACCGTGCCCTGGATCCCCGCCTTCTACGACGACACCCTGGTGTGCTACTCCTACAGCAAGTCCATCTCCCTCCCCGGCGAACGCATCGGCTATGTGCTGGTGGGCGAGAAGGTGGCCGAGCGCAAGGCGGTCTACGCCGCCATCTGCGGCGCCGGACGGGTGCTGGGCTACGTCAACGCCCCCAGCCTCTTCCAGCGGGTGGCCGCCGCCTGCGACGGCCTCACCGCCGACCTCTCCATCTACCAGACCAACCGGGACCTCCTCTACCAGGGCCTCACCGCCATGGGCTATACCTGCGTGGAGCCCGGCGGCACCTTCTATCTGCTGCTCAAGTCCCCGGTGCCCGACGCCAACGAGTTCTGCAAGCGAGCCCAGGACTATGACCTCCTTTTCCCCCCCACCGACGACTTCGCCTGCCCCGGCTGGTGCCGCATCGCCTTCTGTACCTCCACCGAGCAGGTGCAAAAGGCCCTCCCCATCTTCGAGAAGCTGGCCAAGGAATACGGCCTTTGCTGACCACATCAAAAATGGCTCTCCGTCCTAAGGACGGAGAGCCATTTTTCTTTTTGGTTCACGCCATCTTCAGCCGCAGGCCGCTCCTCTTGAGGGCCTCCCGGACGGCCAGGGCCAGGGGAGGGGCCGCAACGATGGCCACCCCGCCGTTAAAAATAGAGGTGGGGATCAGGGCCAGCAGAGTCACCGCCGCCGCCTGGGGCTGGAGCCCGCCGATGAGCATGCCGTTATAGAAGAAATCCTTCAGGTAGTAGAGCACGTAGTAGCTCAGGCACCCCACCACCGCCGCCGCCAGGTAGCGGCCGTAGGTGGCCGGCTTGACCCCCTCGCCCCGGCGCCCCGCCGTGACGGCCAGCCCCGCCATGAGGCCCATGGCCCCCTTGGTGAGGAAGGTGATCCAGCACTCCGCCGCCCACAGGGGGTTGGTGAGGTCGTAGAGGGCGGAGCCCAGGCCGGAGGCCAGGCCGCCCACCGGCCCCAGCAGGAACCCGGACAGGACGCACAGGATGTTGGCCAGGGTGAAGGAGGGCACGCCCCCCACCGGCACCGGCAGGACGATGCGGGCGTAGTTGCCGGCAAAGACCAGGGCGGTCATCATGCCCAGCAGGGCCAGCCGCTGGGTGCTCGTCTTCTCTCTCATGTGGGATCACTTCCTCTGTTCGTTTCTGACCCCATTATACCCCCTATCTGACATTGTTTCAAATCTCAGTTTTTGTTTATTTGATAAGGTCAGTTTTGGCACTCACCGGAGAGCGAAGAGCCAGCGGAAGGCCAGCCGCTTCCACCAGGGCAGGGCGGCATCCACCCGGTCCCGCTCGGCCTCCACCGCCTCCGCGGCCCGCTTCCGCTCGGCCTCCGTGAGGGTGTGCTGGCTGAACCGGGCCTTCAGGGCCAGTTCCTCCACCGCCGGGTCCTCCCTGCCGCCCCAGGGCAGGAGCCGCTTCTGGAGCCGGTAGGCCCAGAGGGCGGCGGCATTGGTGCCGCCCGTCCACAGCCGCCGGCGCCAGAGCCGGGCGGTGAGCCTCCGCCGGAGGAGGAGCAGCAGCCACAGCCCCAGAACGGCGGCGGGCCATCGGAGAAAGGTCAGGTCCACGGTCCGGGCCGGCCCCTCCTCCGTCCCCGCCGGACCCTCCGCGGGCGCCTGGGAGACGCCGGGGGTGGGGGCGGCAGAGCTCTGGGGTGTGGGCGTCGGGGTGGGTGTGGGCGTTGGGGCAGGCGTGGCCTCCGGCTCGGCGGTCTCCTCGGGCTCAGCCTCCTCCACGCCATAGGTGGGGGTCACCTCCACCGGGTACCAGCCGTAGCCGTCCAGGTAGATCTCCACCCAGGCGTGGGCCGCCGACTCGGGCACGTTCACTTTGCCGGAGCTGGGCACCGTCACCACATAGCCGCTGACGTACCGGGCGGGGATGCCCGCCATGCGTAAAAACAGGGCGGCGGCGGTGGCGTAGTGCATGCAGTAGCCCCGTCCGCTCTGGTTGAGGAAGTAGTCCACGAAATCGGCCCCCGCCGGCATGGCGGGAACGGCGGTGTCGTAGGTGGTGGTGGCGGCCAGGTAGGCCCGGACGGTCTCCGCGGCCCCCAGCTGGGGCCAGTAGGTACGGAGCGTTTCCGACCGGTAACTCTCGTCCAGGTCGGCGGACACCCGCCTGGCGTTGATCCGCTCCACCCAGGCGATCACCGCCCGCCCCGCCTCCTCCGGCACCTCCAGATAGTGCTCGTAGACGAAGGCCCGGTAGACCTCCTCCGCCTGGGCGGCGGCCCCCTCCAGGGGACGCATGGTGACGTCCGGGCCGGCCTCGGGCCGGTAGTAAAGGGTATAGCTGCCCACACCAAAGCCCTTTTGAATGTGGGAGTCGTCCACGAAGCCGCCCCCCGCCAGCTCGTCAGCGTCGGTGAGGAGCGAATAGGGCACATAGAGGCAGTTCCCAGGTGCGCCGGTGAGGTCCACCGTCACCGCGTGCCAGTCCTTCCCGGGGGCGGTGAGGGCGGGGAAGTTCAGGGGTTCATAGCCCCCCAGGTCCCCCAGCGCCTTGTAGGCGGCGTCGTCCAGGGGCTCCCATGCCGTGCCGGTATAGGTCCCGGCGGAGATGCCCCGCAGATAGAGCCGCCCGGCCACATCGGTCTCCACCCGGAGCATGGTGCGGCCGGAGAGGGACATGGGCCCCGCCCCGGCCAGGTCCACCCGGCTGGAGGACCCGCCCAGCCTGGGTCCGCTCCCCAGGAGGTCGGGCAGGGCGGAGGGGAGCTCCCCGGACCGCAGGGCCAGCTGGACCTGCTCCGACCATGTGGGGTAGACGTAGCGCTCCCGGGGCAGGGCTAGGGTCAGGAGGACCAGGGCGCAGCCGGCGGCGGGGAGGGCGGCCAGGGTGAGCCGTGCCCGGGCCGCCCCGTCTTTCCTGGAGAAGGCCCCGGTGAGGGCCAGAACGCACCAGGCGGTGAGCAGCAGCAGAAAGCACGGCCAGGCGGGCAGCTGGTCAGCCAAAAAGGCGGGGAGGAACAGCGGATAGGTCATGGCCGCCACCGCCAACGCCGACCGGAGCCGCAGGGCCGCCCAGCTCAGGGGGAGGGCCAGCAGGGCCAGGGCGGCGCAGAGGAAGAGGTCCCGCTCCCCCTTCGGGAAGGGGACGGGCAGGTCCAGGCTCCCACCCAGGACCATGCTCAGGCTGGCCGCCGCCGTCCGGGCGCCCAGGGCCAGCTTGTCCCACAGCAGCCAGGCGCACAGGGCGTAGCCCTCGGCCACCAGCACCAGGCCCGCCCAGCGGAACCGGGGCAGGTTGTGGACGGCGGCCAGCATCACCCCCAGTACCGCGGCGGTGAGCGTCAGCAGTCCCCAGTTCTCCCCCAGGGGGTAGGCGCTCTGGCAGCACAGCCCCGCTCCCGCCAGCAGCAGGGAGAGGAGGAGGGCGTCGGCGCAGAAGGTCAGGGTGCTCCACCGGCGGGCGGATCTCTTCCGGCTCATCCCGCCACCTCCCCGTCGGGCAGCAAATGGACCTGCCGTGCGGCCCGGAGGACGGCCTCGCCCCGGATGGAGCGGCCCTGGGCGGGGGCGGGGTCGGAGAGGACGGCGGCCAGGCACCGGTCCAGGGTGCGCCGGTCGGCCACCAGGAACCGCCGCAGCTCTCCCGTCTCCGGGTGGAGCCAGGCCACGGTGTGGCTCCGGCCCCCGGCCAGCAGGGCGGTGGAGAAGGTCCGCAGCCGGTCCAGCACCCGGTCCAGGTCCTCCGGGACGCCGAAGTGGTCAAAGGTCAGAACGATGCCCTCCCGCCGGGGCTCCAGGGTCTCCCGGACCACCGGCTCGTCCCGCTTGGAGGAGAGCTTCCAGTGGATGGCGGTCACCGGGTCCCCCGCCCGGTAGGGCCGCAGGTCGTAGTCCTCCCCGGGTCCGCCGCCGGGCCGTGGCCTCAGCGGGCCCGCCGCCTCCGCCTCCCCCCGCAGCACGGGCGGCAGGGGCAGGTCCAGCAGCCGGGGCAGGACCGGGGCGGCGCAGGACCGTGGCCCGGCGATGGGTAGGGCAAAGAGCCCCAGGCCGTCCACCACCTGGAGCCGTTCGATCTCGCACCGGATATAGCCGCAGTGGGTACTCTCCCACTGGACCGTCTCCCCCAGCAGGCCCCGCCTGTCCGGCAGGCCGGAGAAGGTGAGCCTGCGGCAGACCCGCTCCCCCGTCATCTCGTTGGTGAGCCTCAGCCGGAGCCGGACCTGGGGCAGGGGCAGGAAGCCCCGGTACCGCACCGCCGCCCGGAACCGGAGGGCCGTCCCCCGCTCCGCCCCGGAGGACTGGGCAAAGAGCTCCCCCCGGCACCGGAGGACCACCGGCAGGGCCAGCAGCAGGGAGACCAACGGCAGGGCCAGGACGGTCCACAGGAGGAACCAGGCCAGATAGCCCACGTCGAGGAAATGAAAGAGCAGGGCGGCGGCCAGGGCCAGGCCGTAGCCCGCCCGGCGGACGGCCACGGCGGTCATGTGAGCCGGGGCGGCCGCACCGAGGAGAGCACATCCCCCAGCGGGTCGCCGGTACCGGCGGCGTCGGTGAGGATGAGCCGGTGGGCCACCGTGTCCCGGAAGAGCTCGGTCACGTCATCGGGGAGGACGTAATCCCTGCCCCGGAGAAAGGCGGCGGCCCGGCTCACCGCCGCCACCGCCAGAGTGGCCCGGGGACTGCCCCCCTGGGCGATGGCCGGATGGCGGCGGGTGGCCCCCACCAGCCGGACCATGTAGTCCAGCACCTCGTCGGAGATGTGGACGGCCTCCACCGCCTGCCGCAGCCGCTCCAGCCCCGCCCGGTCGGTGACCTGCTCCACCCGGTCCAGCATGGGCCCGGCGCTCCGGCGGCGGAGGAGCTCCAGCTCGTCTCTGGGGGACGGGTAGCCCAGGGAGAGGCGCAGGGTGAACCGGTCCAGCTGGGAGTCGGGCAGCAGCTGGGTGCCCGCCGCCCCCGCCGGGTTCTGGGTGGCGATGACCAGGAAGGGCTGGGGGACCGGGTGGCTCACCCCGTCCACCGTGACCTGGCCCTCCTCCATGGCCTCCAGCAGGGCGGACTGGGTGCGGCTGGTGGCCCGGTTGAGCTCATCGGCCAGGAAGAGGTTGCACAGCACCGCCCCGGGCTGGTACTCCATCTCCCCGGTGGCCTTGTTGTAGATGGAAAAGCCGGTGAGGTCGGAGGGCATCACGTCGGGGGTGAACTGGACCCGGCGGCAGCTGAGGCCCAGTGCCTTGGAGAAGGCCAGGGCCAGGGTGGTCTTGCCCACCCCGGGGATGTCCTCCAGCAGCACGTGGCCCCGGGCCAGGAAGGCCAGCAGCAGCTTCACCACCACCTCGTCCTTGCCCACCACCGCCTTCTTCACCTCGGCCACCACCCGGGCGCACAGCCTGCGGTCGTCCATGGTCTCCACCCTTTCCCGTCGGTTGTCATAATCCGGTATTTGGGCCATTATATCACGGCCCTTCCGCCGGGGCAAGGGTATCCTGCTCAGGTGAGGAGGAGGGAGAAGGCGCAGTAGACCAGCAGCAGGGCCATGATGGTGTTGACCACGGCGGCGTGGTCGGAGAAGATCCTTTGAAAGATCGCCCCGAAGGCCGACCAGCACAGGGTGAAGAAGAAGCCGATGAAGGCCAGCAGCAGGGCGAAGCCCGCCAGGGGCAGGGGCTGGTGGTAGACCGGCAGGACATAGGCCTCCATGGACATGATGCCGTAGACGTAGATCTTGGGGTTGACGAACTGGATCAGCAGGCCGGACACGAAGCCCTCCCGGGCCTTCCCCGCCTCCAGCTCCCCCCGGCTGCGGAAGGTCTCCCAGGCCAGGTAGAGCATGTAGGCCGCTCCCACCACCAGCATGGGCAGTTTAATCTTGGGGATGAGGGCGCTCAGGACACTGCAGAAGAGGGTGCACAGCAGCATCACCACCGAAAAGCCCAGCCAGATCCCCAGGTTGAAGGGCAGCGCCCCCCGGAACCCTCTCCGGCCGCCGTTGGACATGGACATGAGGTTGTTGGGGCCCGGCGTCACCGCCGTGACCACCGCGTAGGTGAGGAAGGAGGCCCAGTGGAACATCTTGACATCCCCTTTTTTGCATATTATCATATTGGACGAACGGTACAAAATCTTGTTTCCTGTATATCGTACTTCTAGTTCAATATATTGTCAAGAGGGTTTTGCCATGGATGTGACCAAGCTCATCGCCGCCAACGCCAAACGGCTCCGGGAGGGGAAGAAGCTGACTCTGGACGCCGCCGCAGCAGCCACGGGGGTGTCCCGGAGCATGCTGGCCCAGATCGAGCGGGGGGAGGTCAACCCCACCATCTCCGTGCTCTGGAAGATGGCCAACGGGTACAAGGTGTCCTTCACCGCCCTGGTGGAGCGGGAGGGGGACGCGGTGGCCGTGCTGCGGCAGGGGGAGCTCCCCCCGCTCTCCGAGGACGAGGGCCGGTACCTCAACTACCCCCTCTTCTCCTTCGACGAGCGGACCGGCTTTGAGACCTACCGCATCGTCATCCGGCCCGGCGGCGCCCTGGACGCCCAGCCCCACCTCTCCGGGGCGGAGGAGTACATCACCGTCTTTGCCGGGTCGGCGGAGATCCGGGTGGGGGAGGCGGTCTACACCCTGGAGCGGGGGGACTCC
This sequence comes from uncultured Intestinimonas sp., assembly GCA_944385655.1. GTDB lineage: Bacteria > Bacillota > Clostridia > Oscillospirales > Oscillospiraceae > Intestinimonas. The sequence continues at coordinate 13,457 of CALWYC010000006.1, forward strand.
ATCCGCTTCCGGGCCGACGTCCCCCACGGCTACCGCAACCCCGGGACCGACACCGCCGAGCTGAGCATGCTCATTTACTACAACCGGTCATAAAAGGACAGCCCTCCGGCAAAGGCCGGAGGGCTGTCCTTTTATTTGATCTGATCAGTCGTTCATCAGCTTGGCCTTGTCCAGCAGGAAGAAAATGAGGCTGATGATGACGGCGGTGACGGCGGCCAGGGTCATGCCGGTGATGGACACCGAGCCGAAGGTGAGGGTGAGGCCGGAGAGACCGGCCACGAAGACCACGGAGGTGAGGATCAGGTTGCGGTTCTTGCCGTAGTCCACCTTCTTGTCCACCAGGATGCGGAGACCGGAGGTGCCGATCATGCCGTAGAGAAGGAAGGTGATGCCGCCGATGACGTCGCCGGGGATGGTGGAGATGAAGGCGGCCAGGGGTCCCACGAAGGCCATGAGGAGGGAGATGACGGCGGCGCCGGCGATGACCTGGACGGAGTAGACGCCGGTGACGGCCATGACGCCGATGTTCTCGCCGTAGGTGGTGGTGGGCACCGAGCCCACGAAGCCGGAGATGGCGGTGGACAGGTTGTCACCCAGCAGGGAGCGGTGGAGGCCCGGGTCCTTGATGAGGTCCCGGCCCACGATCTTGCCGGTGACCACCTGGTGGCCGATGTGCTCCGTGGCGATGACCAGGATGACGGGGGCGATGGTGAGGATGGCGTTGAGGTCGAACTTGGCCAGGTGGAACTGGGGCAGGGTGAAGAGCTTGGCCTCCGCCAGAGGGGTAAAGTCCACCAGGTTCAGAGCAACGGCGGTGAGGTAGCCGCAGATCATGGCGATGAGGAGGGGGATGACGGCGAAGAACTTGCGGAAGAGGACGGAACCGAAGACGGCCACACCCAGGGTGACGGCAAAGACGGCGATGTGGGGGCCGGAGGTGAGGTCGGCGCCGGTCTTGCCGGGGGTGATGGTGTTGCCGGCCAGCTCCAGGCCGATGAGAGCCACCACGGGGCCCATGGCGGCGGGGGGCAGGATGACGTCGATCCACTCGGTACCGAACTTCCAGACGAGGAAGGCCAGCAGGCAGCCCAGCAGGCCCACCACCACGAAGCCGCCCTGGGCGTACTCAAAGCCCTGGGCGGCGATGACACCGCCGGCGGGGGCCAGGAAGGCGAAGCTGGAGCCCAGGTAGGCCGGGGCCTTGCCCTTGGTGAGGAAGATGAAGAGCAGGGTGCCGAAGCCGTTCATGAAGAGGACGATGCCGGGGTCGATCTGGAACAGGATGGGGACCAGCACCGACGCGCCGAACATGGCGAAGACGTGCTGGATGCTCAGGGGCAGGAGCATGGGAAGGGGGACCTTCTCATCCACCTGGATGATGCGCTTTTTGTCCATGGGATACCTCTCCTCTCAGTCACATTTCGGGCAAGTATACCACTCCCGCCACATCCGGTCCACTGTTTTGGGCATTTTTTGTCATTTTCGTCACATCCTACGGAAAGGGCCCCGCGGAGGCCGCCAATTCCTCCCTTGCGCCGATTGACAAAAATACCTCTTTTTTTATAAGATAAGATTGATTTTTTATAGAAAGCGGGTGTTTTCCCATGTCCAACAAGCGGCCCTTCGTGACCAAGGAACAGCTGGAGGCCATCGTCCGGCAGTACCCCACCCCCTTCCACCTCTACGACGAGAAGGGGATCCGTGAAAACGCCCGAAAACTCAGGCAGGCCTTTGCCTGGAACCCCGGCTTCAAGGAGTACTTCGCCGTCAAGGCCACCCCCACCCCCGCCATCCTGAAGATCCTGCATGAGGAGGGCTGCGGCACCGACTGCTCCTCCCTCACCGAGCTGATGCTGGCCGACCGCTGCGGCTTCCATGGCGATGAGATCATGTTCTCCTCCAACGACACCCCGGCGGAGGAGTTCCGGCTGGCCGCCCGGCTGGGGGCCACCATCAACCTGGACGACTTCACCCACATCGACTTCCTGAAGGAGACCATCGGGACCATCCCCGAGACCATCTCCTGCCGCTTCAACCCCGGCGGCACCTTCTCCATCGGCGCGAGCAACGAGGGCTTCCAGGTCATGGACAACCCCGGCGAGGCCAAGTACGGCTTCACCCGCCCCCAGCTCACCGAGGGCTTCAAAAAGCTGAAAGCCTTGGGGGCCAGGCGCTTTGGCCTCCACGCCTTCCTGGCCTCCAACACCCTGTCCAACGCCTACTACCCCACCCTGGCGGGCATCCTCTTCCAGCTGGCCGTGGAGCTCCAGGCCGAGACCGGCTGCCGCATCGCCTTCATCAACCTCTCCGGCGGCGTGGGCATCCCCTACCGCCCCGAGCAGCCCGCCAATGACATTCTGGCCATCGGCGAGGGGGTGCGGCGGAAGTACGAGGAGATCCTGGTCCCGGCGGGCATGGGGGACGTGGCCATCTTCACCGAGCTGGGCCGGTTCATGCTGGGGCCCTACGGCTGCCTGGTGACCACCGCCACCCACTTCAAGCACACCTACAAGGAGTACGTTGGGGTGGACGCCTGCGCCGCCAACCTGATGCGCCCCGCCATGTACGGCGCCTATCACCACATCACCGTCATGGGCAAGGAGGACGCCCCCTGCGACCACAAGTACGACGTCACCGGCGCCCTCTGCGAGAACAACGACAAGTTCGCCGTGGACCGGATGCTGCCCCAGATCGAGCGGGGCGACCTGCTGGTCATCCACGACACCGGCGCCCACGGCTTCTCCATGGGCTACAACTACAACGGCCGCCTCCGTTCGGCGGAGGTCCTGCTTCGAGAGGACGGCTCCACCCAGCTCATCCGCCGGGCCGAGACCCCCGACGACTACTTCGCCACCGTGTCCTTTTTCTTGTAAGTCCTTTTTCTTGTAAGAAAAAGGACCAAAAAGAACTTTTGTTCCCGCTCTGGAACTGGTCTTGAAATGCAGGGCCGGTGCCCGGTGACCGGCGCAGCACCATATCGGAGTGTTTTCAGACGAGCAGCGCCCGTCCCTTCTTACGAGGGACGGGCGCTGTTTGTTATGTTTCTGGCCTCATCAGCCGGGCCATATCCGCCGGGAGCGGACAGGTAAAGGTGAGCGTCTCCCCGGTGACGGGCTGGCAGACGGTGAGCTCCGATGAGTGGAGGGCGGGCCGGGGGATGAGGTCTCTGTCCTCCGTGCCGTAGAGGAAGTCCCCCGCCAGGGGGCAGCCCAGGTGGGCCATATGGACCCGGATCTGGTGGGTCCGCCCCGTCTCCAGCTCCAGCCGCACCAGGGCGCGGTCCCCTCTTCGCTCCAGGACCCGGTAATGGGTCCGGGCGGGCAGGCCGTCGGGCCGCACCGCCCGGGCCACGATGGAGCCCTCCGCCATGCCGATGGGGGCGTCCACCGTCCCACGCTCCTCCGCCGGTCCCCCCAGGCACACCGCCAGATAGATCCGCCGGAACTCCGCCGTGTGGAGCTGGTTCTTCAGCACCTCCTGGGCGTGGGGGTGCTTGGCCGCCACCATGAGCCCCGACGTCCCCTTGTCCAGCCGGTGGACCGGGTGGAAGTCGGCCTCCACCCCGGTCTGGTCGTAATAATCCAGCAGAAAATTACCGATGGTATCGGCATAGTGGCCAGCGCCGGGGTGGACCAGCACCCCAGGGGCCTTGTTGAGGACCAGCATGTCCCCGTCCTCATAGACGATGTCCAGAGGGCCCGGCGCGGGGACCACCCCGCTGCGCCGCTCGGGATCGGAGAGCCGCACGGTGAGCACCTGTCCCGGTTCCACCCGTCGGCTGGTGAAGACCCGCTCCCCGTCCAGTAAAATGCCGTCGGGCAGCCACTTGATGCGCCGGATCACCGTACCCGAGAGGCCCAGCGCCTTCCGCAGCAGGGTGTCCACCTTCTGTCCCGCCCGCTCCGGCGGCACGGTGAGGCTCACCCGCCGGATCTGCTTTTCCACCCCCATGGTCTCACAGCTTTCTGGACCAGCGGGCCATGTTCACCAGCAGGAAGGCGTTGTGGAGGACGATGACCCCGGCGGTGAGGGCGATGAACAGGCTCTCCCCTGTCACCAGGGACGCCACAAAGGGCACCCACAGCAGCCACCCCGTCCAGTACCAGCTGTCCTTCGCCGCCTTCTCCCGGATGGCCACGTTCCGCTCGTCGGTCTCGGCCAGGACCACCTCCGCCCGCTCCCTGGGGGGCAGGCATCTGGTGATCCAGCCCACGGCCAGACCGGAGCCCCCCGCCCCCAGCGCTGCGCCGCCGAAGCCGCACAGCAGGCCGCTTGCCCAGTTGGGGACGCCCTCATCCAGCCAGATGGCAGCGGCCAGCAGGACGATGCCCCCCAGAAAGGCCGTCCAGGCCCCCGCTTTCTTCACACGCTCTCTCATGTCTCATCCTCCTCAAACAGGAAAAGCTCCTCAATGCTCAGGTCAAAGTACCGGGCGATCCTGTGGGCCAGCAGCAGCGACGCGTTGTAGCGCCCGTTCTCCAGGGAGATGATGGTCTGCCGGGTGACCCCCACCGCCGCCCCCAGCTCCTCCTGGGTGATCCGCCGCTCCCGCCGCAGCTCGGCGATCCGGTTGTGCATGGCCTCCCCTCCTCTCCGCGATGTATAGTTTACTTTACGTTTTTAGTATAGCACGCTTTACATTTTTGTCAAGTCTATTTTACATTTTCCCGGAAATTCCCGCCCCTTCATTGCCATCGGGGGGAAAAGGCGGTATAATGGGAACGACGCGATCCCCATTCCAGAGCAAGGTGGGACCATTATGGGCAAGCAGCTGGGCCTCTACATCCACATCCCGTTCTGCAGGAGCAAGTGCGACTACTGCGACTTCTACTCCCTGTCCAGCCGGTCCGACCGCATGGATGACTACCAAAAGGCCCTGCTGGCCCACATCAAGGAGACGGCGCCCCAGGCCAGAGGGTATCTGGTGGACACCATCTACTTCGGCGGCGGCACCCCCAGCTATTATGGGGAAAAACGCATCCGGGAGCTGCTCTCTGTGATCCGGCGGCGGTTCGAGGTGGCCGGCAACGCCGAGATCACCATGGAGGCCAACCCCGACAGCGTGGACAGGAAGAGCATGGTACGGCTCCGCCGGGCAGGGATCAACCGGGTCTCCCTGGGCATGCAGTCCGCCCACGACGACGAGCTCGCCGCCCTCCACCGGCCCCACACTTTCCGGCAGGTCCAGGAGGCGGTGGCCGCCATCCGGGAGGCCAAGATCAAAAACCTGACCCTGGACCTGATGTACGGCCTGCCGGGGCAGGACATGGCACGGTGGCAGGACTCGGTGGAGCAGGCCATCGCCCTCCAGCCCCAGCACATCTCCGGCTACGGCCTGAAGGTGGAGGAGGGCACCCCCCTGTGCGCCCGGGTGGCCCGGGGCGAGACGCTGCCCGACGACGACATGCAGGCTGACATGTACCTGTGGATGGTGGCCCGGCTGGAGCACGCCGGCTACCACCAGTATGAGATCTCCAACTTCGCCCAGTCCGGCTTTCAGTCCCGGCACAACCTGAAGTACTGGCTCACCCGGCCCTACCTGGGCTTCGGCCCCGGCGCCCACTCCGACTTCGGCGGCCGGCGCTTCTCCTTCCTCCGGGACCTGGACGGCTACATCGACGGCGTGCTGGGCGGCAGGCCCATCATCGACTCCGACGACCTCATCCCCAAGCGGGAGCGCTCCGGAGAGTACCTCATGCTCCGGCTGCGGACCACCCGGGGCATCGAGGAGTGGGAGTACCGGCGGGAATACTTTATGAACTTCGACCCCATCGAGGCCAAGCTGGCCGAGTACGAGCACAACGGCTGGGCCGCCCGGGACGGGCACCGCTGGCGGCTCACCCCCATCGGCTTTCTCCTCTCCAACCAGCTCATCGGCGAGCTGCTGGAGCGTCAGGAGAGCGCCACCCTGGAGACCACCCTGCCCAAGGTCCGGCAGGCCCCGCCGCCCCCGCCGGACGCCGCCGAGCCCTGAATCCAGCACTGCACCCACCGCCCCCGGCAGGCCGCGCAGCGCGGTCCGCCGGGGGCTTTTCTGCCCGGCGGCATTCTAACTTTTTCCTAACATCGGTCCGCCGCCGGTCAAATCGACGGCTTTTGCCAGCCTCTGCCGTTTACAAAAATGGGGGGGTGTGTTAGGATATTACCTATCATGGACAGACCGCCCAGCGGCCCGTCCCCCGGCTCCGGCCGGACCCGTTCCCCTTCACCCTGCGTTGATTTTTGGAGGCAACAGCATGAAACGATTTGGCATCCGGGCCACCGCCCTGGCCCTGGCCGTTCTGGTGGGGCTCTCCCCCGCCGCGTCCGCATCCATCGCCCTGGGCGACGAGCTCCACGGCGGCACCGTCTCCCTGGCCCCGGGCACAGACCTGGTGGAGCAGGTCTTCTGGAGCAATTCCAAGTCCGACCTGCGCACCGAGCGGTACATCTCCTACTCCCCCGCCGACGGCGTCTACCCCGTGGTGGTCTACGGGGACAAGCTCCTCTCCCGGCAGGATCTGTCCGCCATGGCCAAGTCCCTGGAGGCCCAGGGGCTCCGGGTGCTGGGCGGCGTCAACGGCGACTTCTTCGACCTCTCCACCGGCAATGCCCTGGGCGTCATCATCAGCGACGGCGTCCTGCGCACCACCTCCGGCGGCTACTACGCCGTGGGCTTCCGCGCCGACGGCACCGCCTTCATCGGCAAGCCCGATCTGGCCGTCACCGCCACCTTCAACGGCGCCACCATGCGCGTCACCGACGTGAATAAGACCCGCACCGCCGCCGACGGCAAGCACGAGGGCGGCCTCTACCTCTACACCGACGAGTACAGCGCCACCACCCAGCACACCAGTCCCGGCTACGACGTGATCCTCACCCCCGTCACCACCAATGTGGGACAGACGGTGGACGTGGACCTGGACGTCACCGACCCGGAGGAGGCCAGTCAGACCGGCGGTGACAAGGCCGCCGGCGATCCCGGCGCTTCTCAGAGCGCCGACGCCCAAGACGGCTCCGGGGACGGCAACAGCGTGGCCGCCGACTCCCAGAGTCTGGAGACCGCCGCCCCTGCCGAGGGCACCCGGGAGGTGGACGAGGTCACCGGCTCCCTGGTCCTCACCGACCAGCTCACCGTGGGCGGCCGCCTGGTGTGCACCGTGGACCAGGTGCTGGAGTCGGAGAAGTCCATCCAGATCCCCCAGGGGAAGCTGGTCCTCACCGTCAACAAGCAGAACAACCAGTGGCTGCTGGACCAGGTGTCCGCCCTCAAGCCCGGCGACGAGGTGAGCATCGACGTCACCGCCGCCGACAGCCGCTGGAATGATGTGGTCACCGCCATCGGCGGCTACTACAAGATCGTCACCAACGGCCAGGTGGGGCCCCAGACCGACTCCACCGCCAACCCCCGCACCGCCATCGGCATCAAGGCCGACGGGAGCGTCCTCTTCTACGCCATCGACGGCCGGCAGTCCGGCTACAGCATCGGCGCCACCCTGACCCAGGTGGCCCAGCGGCTCATCGAGCTGGGCTGCGTGGAGGCGGTGGCCCTGGACGGCGGCGGCTCCACCACCATGGGCGCCACCCTGCCCGACGCCTCCTCCATGTCCATTCTGGGCTCTCCCTCCGACGGCAGCCTGCGCGCCGTCAGCAACGGCATCTTCCTGGTCTCCGAGCTGGAGCCCAACGGCGTACTGGACCACTACTACGTCACCCCCTATGACTCGGTGGTCCTCTCCGGCGCCCAGGTGGCCCTGAAGGCCACCCCCGTGGACGAAAACGGCTATGCCTTCTCCGACAACACCACCGTCTCCTGGTCCATCCGCAACGGCGACGGCGTGGTGGACGTGGACGGCGTCTTCACCGCCGGCAGCGAGAGCGGCACCACTCAGGTCACCGCCTCCTCGGGCCGGGCCGAGGGCACCGCCTCCGTCACCGTGGTCAAGACCCCCGACTCCATCTCGGTGACCAACCAGACCACCGGCGCCCCGGTCACCGCCCTGGCCCTGGACCCCCAGGAGAGCGTGGACCTCACCGCCAGCGCCGTGTGGAAGAAGATCGGCCTCACCAGCCAGGACACCTGCTACGTCTGGTCGGTGGACCCCGCCGTGGGCACCGTGGATGAAAACGGCGTCTTCACCGCCGGGGAGAAGAGCGCCACCGGCAACCTCACCGTCAGCGCCGGCGGCGCCTACGTCACCATCCCCGTCACCATCGCCGGCCACATCCAGACCCTGAACACCTTCGAGACCGACGAGGGCCTCGCCGCCCTCACCGGCTCCGCCAACGCCCTGGTCAACCCCGAGACCTCCGGCGACCTGGTGCGCTACGGCAAGCAGAGCGTCCGGGTGGACTACAGCGCCGGTGAGACCGGCTCCGCCTCCCTCGCCGCCAATCTGACCATCCCCGAAGGCGACCACTACCTGAGCATGTGGGTCTACGGCGACGGCTCTGGCAACACCCTCACCGCCACCGTGGCCGATGCCTCCGGCACCGCCACCGACGTGGTCCTCTCCGCCCTGGACTTCACCGGCTGGAAGCACCTCACCGCCGCTCTGCCCGCCGGGACCACCGCCCTCCGGGGCCTCACCGTGGTCTACGGCGGCGGCGAGAAGGCCATCGGCACCATCTACCTGGACCAGTTCACCACCTCCACCGAGGATCTGACCGATGAGACGGTGCCCACCGTCACCGTGAGCGCCGAGAACGGCAAGCTCACCGCCTTCGTCTCCGACAACGTGGACAAGGAATTTGAGAAATCCTCCGTCACTCTGACCCTGGACGGCAAGGCTGTGGACTTCACCTGGAGCGTGTCCGACGGCAAGCTCACCTACACCCTCCCCGCCGGCGACGGCAAGCTCCATCGGCTCACCGTCACCGCCGTGGACCAGAGCGGCAACGTGGGCCGGGGCTCCTACAACATCCTGCCCGTCACCCAGGAGGAGACCCCTGAGGAGGGCGAGGGCGAGAGCGGCGGCACCGTCACAGCCTCCCAGAGCCCCTTCGTGGACATGACCGCCCACTGGGCCGACCTCTACACCACCTACCTCTATGACATGGGGGTGGTCCAGGGTGTGGAGTCCACCGCCGGTCTCCTCTTCCAGCCCGACAAGAACATCACCCGGGGTGAGTTCGCCCTGATGGTGGCCCGCTGGATGGGTCTGGACCTCGCCTCCTATGCCGACGTGACCCTCCCCTTCGCCGACCTGGATTCCACCCCCGCCTGGTGTGTGGACGCCATGAAGGCCATGTACGCCGAGGGCATCCTCAAGGGCAGCCTGGACAACGGCGTCCTCATGGGCCGGGCCACCGCTTCCATCAGCCGGGCCGAGGCCATGACCATCCTGGGCCGCATCCAGGGCAAGGGCTACGTGAGCCAGGCCCTCACCGACTTCACCGACGCCGCCTCCGTCCCCGCCTGGTCCCTCTCCTACGTGGAGTCCCTGGTGGGACAGGGCATCATCTCCGGCTACAACGGCCTTCTCCGGCCCAACGACCCCGTCACCCGGGCCGAGGTCTGCAAGATGCTCTTCTACCTCCTGTGACCCCCTTTCCTCCGGTCCCCGCCGTCCCACCGACGGCGGGGACTTTTTTCCACCTTCTGGCCCAAATGGTGGAAAAAGCCCCCCTTGACAGGGGGGCGAAAAGCCGGTATCATGGTCTTTGCCGGGGGAGCTCTCCACCGGCCCAAGTGAATATCTCTGGTACGCAGGTGCGCCCCCCGGGCGCGGACAGGGAAGTCGGGTGAGAATCCCGCACAAAGCCGTTGCTGTGTTGGCGGAGGGGTCCCCAGTGGCCACTGGAGCAGATGCTCCGGGAAGGCGGGGACCGCGCTGGACGCCGAAGTCAGAATACCTGCCTGCGTATGACGCACACAAAAACCTCTCCGAGCCTGAGAGGGTGCCGCGCTCCCGCCGCCGCAGGCGGGGGACCTTTGCTGCACGCCCCGGGCCGTGCAGCTTTTTTGCTGCCCGGAGGCCGCCACGATGGAAAGGAGTCCGCCATGAGTGAACGTGACCGCGCCGGCGCAGGCGCCCCTCCCTGGAAAGACAAGGCCTTTTCCTTCTTCTCCCACCGGCAGTGCGAGTACTTCCCCTGCCATCCCACCGACGACCCGGACAACTTCAACTGCCTCTTCTGCTACTGCCCCCTCTACGCCCTGGGGCCGGACTGCGGCGGCAACTTCCGCTACACCAAGAAGGGCATCAAGGATTGCAGCCGCTGCATGCTCCCCCACCGGCGGGAGAATTACGGCTACATCACCGCCAAGTTCCAGGAGATCGCCCGCCGCATGGCGGAGGAGCGGCGGCGGAACGGCTGAGTACGCCCCTTTTACGGGAAGGGGGATCACTTCCATTCCTGTTCGCGGGATACAAAAAGGGACCTGGACGATTTTATCGTCCGGGTCCCTTTGTCGTTCCGGTATTCACTTTGCCGCGGCGCAGGAGAGCTGGATGGGGTCCCAGGCTGCGTGGCCGGAGGGTCCGGTGACGAACCGCACCTTGGCCAGCTCCTCCACCGTCATCCCGGCCTGTACGGCCACGGCGATGGCGTTGGCCCGGGCGGCGGCGTCGGCGCCGCCCCACACCTGGCCGCCCAGCAGCCGGCGGCCCTCCTTGGCGTAGACCAGCTTCACCGTCACCGAGCCGGCGTTGGGCACCAGACCGGTCCGGTCCTGGCCGGAGGCCGTCGCTCCCGCCGGGTAGAGGCCCAGCTGCTCCGCCGTCTCCTGGGTGAGACCGGTCCGGGCCACCTCCAGGCTCCCCAGCTTGGCGCTGACCGTGGCCGGCCAGCCCTGGCCCGCCGAGGCGCAGGAGCCGGCAGCGTAGACGTCGGTGAGGCTGGTCTGACCGTCGGCGTCCACCACGAAGCGGCCGTCGGCGTCGGTCTTGGCCTGGGGCAGCAGCTCGGTGTTGGGCACGGTGCCCAGACAGGGCACGCACAGGTCGCAGTCGTAGCTGCTCCGGTCGGTGACCACCGTCTCCACAAAGGTGCGGCCCCGGAAGGCGGTGACCTGCTCCCCCAGGTGGAAGGCGATGCCCGCCTCCTCCAGCTCCCGCTGGATGGCGGAGCGGACCTCGCTGTCAAAGCCGGGCAGAAGCCCCTGGCCGCAGTCGATGACCCGGACGTTCCGGCCCAGCTTCCGGAAGGCGCCGGCGACCTCCAGGGCCTCCAGGCTGCCCCCCAGCACCACGATGTCCCGGACGTAGGGGGTGCGGACGAACTCCCGCAGGAGCATCAGGTCCTCCACCCGCCGGAGGGTGTGGATGCCCATGCGCCCGGCGCCGTCGGCCCGGAGGGCCGCCCCCCGGCTGCCGGTGGCAAGCACCAGCTTGTCGTAGGGCTCCACAGCGGTCTCGCCGGTGTCGGCGCTGCGGGCGGTCACCGTTTTGGCCGCCGGGTCCACGGCGGTGACCTCCATGCCGGTGCGGATGCGTCCCCCCCGGGCGGAGAGGGCGCAGCCGGCCAGGATCTCGCTGAGGTCACCGGCCGGCAACCCCAGATAGTGGGGCAGGCCCCGGGTGCCGCAGGAGCAGTACGCCGCCTTTTCATAGAGCGTGATCTGGGCAGAGCCCTCCCCCGCCGCCAGGCGCTCGGCCAGGGTCATGCCGGAGGAAATGCTGCCCACCACGATGATCTTCATAGGATGCGCCTCCGTTCCACAAGTCAGTTACCGGAGATCGGGCATGGCTTCGCCCACCACGGAATGGGGCTTGGGGATCACATGGCCGCCCAGCAGCTTGCCGCCGATGGCCAGGGCCTCCTTCTTGCCCGCCTCCACAGCGGCACGGACCGCCCCTACGTCTCCCTGGACGAAGGTGGTGACCATGCCGGCGCCGATCTGGGACATGCCCACCAGGGAGACCTGGGCCGCCTTCAGCATGGCGTCGGCGGCGGCGATGTCGGCCACCAGGCCGAAGGTCTCCACCATGCCCAGGGCCTGGGTCAGGGGGACCGGATGGCCCGGCTTCAGCTTGGATTTGCTGGGGGCGGGGCCGCCGAAGGGCAGCACGTGCTCCAGGTCCGGATGGGGGTGGGGGATCACATTGGAGCAGAAGAACTCCCCCACCTTGGCGGAGGCGGCCTCCGCCGCCGCCACCGCGGCCTTCACCGCGCCCACATCGCCGGTGACCACCACGGTGGTGAGACCGGAGCCGATGCCGGTGTTGGAGCCCAGATACTCCACGTTGGCCGCCTTCATGAGGGCGTCGGTGGCCTCGATATTGCCGGTGAGACCTTTGGTCTCGATGAATCCCAGGGCCTTCATACGTGTCCCTCCCCATATTTCATGTCAGGCATGGTCTCTCCCACGGCGCCGTGGGGCCGGGGGATCACATGGCAGCTCACCACGGTGCCGATGGCCTGGGCGGCGGCGCTGCCGGCGTCCACCGCGGCCTCCACCGCCCCCACTTCTCCCTGGACCAGGGCGGTGACCAGGCCGGCGCCGATGCGGGCCTGTCCCACCAGACTTACCTGGGCCGCCTTCAGCATGGCGTCGGCGGCCTCGATGCTGGCGGTGAAGCCGTTGGTCTCCACGATGCCCAGGGCCTGGGTCAGGGGGACCGACTCCACCACGTCGGGCTTGGCGTGGCCGCCCGCCGGGGCTCCCCGGAGGGGCAGGAATTTGATGAGGTCCTTATGGGGCCGGGGGATCACGTGCTGGCAGAAGAGCTCTCCCACCTTCTCAGCGGCGGCGGCGCCCGCCGCCACGGAGGCCTTGACCGCCCCCACGTCGCCGGTGACCACCATGGCCACCAGGCCGGCGCCCAGGGTGAGGCCGCCCACATAGTCCACCTGGGCCGCCTTCATCATGGCGTCCAGGCCCTCGATGTTGCCGATGAGACCCTTGGTCTCCAGTAATCCAATGGCCTTCATACCCACCTCAGCCCTTTCCGGCCAGCGGCGGGATGCGGAGCATCGCTCTGGCCTCGTCCGGGGTCATGGGCGCCATGCCCTTCCTGTGCAGGATGTCGGTGAGCTCCGCCACCATGACGGCGTTGTTGTCCACCTGGACGCCGGGGCGGAGGTAGTTGGAGTCCTCAAAGCCGATGCGCACGGTGGAGGCGCCCAGGTCCAGGGCGGTCTTGACCAGCTCAAAATCCTGCCGGTGGGCCTCGGTGATGCCCCAGAGCACCTCCTCCCGGTTGGGGAAGTACTCGTACACGCCGGCGATCATGGTGCTCAGGCCGGCCAGATCCCGGGGCATGGCCCCCTCGTGGCCCAGCACCAGGGCAAAGAGGATGGGCTTGACGAAGTCGAACTGCTCAAAAAGCTGCCGGGTGGTGTGGATCATGCCCACCTCAAAGACCTCCACCTCGGGGATCTTGTGGTTTTCGATGATCTGCTGCACGCAGTAGCGCACGTCCTTGATGGGGTTCTGGTAGACCGCCTCCCCCAGGTTCACCGAGCCCACGTTGAGGCTGGTCGCCTCCACAAAGGGGGCGTAGCAGGGCTGGCAGCGCTCCTCGATGGTCAGGTTGGACACGCCGCCGGTGGAGACCTCGATGATGATGTCGCTCTCCGCCCGGATGTAGTCCACCGTCTCCTCCAGCAGGCTGAGATCGGGGGTCAGACGGCCGCACAGGTCCCGGACGTGGAGATGGACCATGGCGGCGCCGTTCTTCCAGCACTCGATCACATCCCGGGCGATGGCGCGGGGATTGATGAGGGGGTCCGTGGCCGCCACCGGGGCCACGGAGATCATGACCTTTTTCATCCCGGAACCTCCTTCGCTGCCGGGTCCTGGCCCGGCTTGATGTCGTTTTCCCAATAGATGTAGTGGTTCTTCACCACTTCCACGATGCGCTCGGCCTGCCGGTCGGCGATGAGGGTCACGATCTGCCGGTGGAGCTCCACGAAATGGCGGATGTCCGCCGTCCCGCCCCGGAGGACCCGCTCCACCGTCTCCATCCGGCTGGGCACCGTCAGGCGGGTGATGTACTCGGTGACGCTGGCGATCTGGGGGTTGTGGGTGGTCTGGGCGATGAGGCCGTGGAACCGGGTGTCCAGCTCCATCACCCGCTCCTTGGAGGGCTCCGCCCCCTTCATCTCCGCCTCCATGGCCTCCACCAGCCGCTCCAGCTCGGGCACGCAGTCCTCCACGTTGGGGAGGGTCAGGGCCAGGTGGAGGGTGCCGATGTCCATGACGGCCCGCAGCGTCACGAAATCCCGCCAGTCGTTCTTGTGCAGGATGATGTTGTAGAGCATGGGGTCGAGCATCTTCTGGTCATAGGAGTCGCAGATGTAGGTGCCGTCGGCCCGGCGGATGTACACCACGCCGTAGGCCTGGAGCTGCTTGATGGCCTCCCGGACGGAGTTGCGCCCGGCGTTGTACTGCTTGCACAGCTCCGGCTCCGTGGGCAGACGGTCCCCGGGCTGGAATTCCCCGTTGATGATGGAGGAAATGATGCCGTCGATCACCCGCTCCACCACAGAAGCCTGTTTTTCGGACCCTTCCGGCATAAGCTTCATCCCTCCATCTCCATGATCATGCCGATTGCATCGCCGGCTATACCTCAGTGCTTCCATTATAATGCCTGCTGGACAAAACCGCAAGATGGTCTTGTCCAGCAAAAAGCATGATATCTGTAAAACAAATATGGCCTGCTAGGCTCCGGAGCCAACAAAAGTTCCCAGTGCGGTGATGAGCTGGGGGAAGGCGATGAGGATGGCAATGACCACGAAGGTACCGAGAATATAAGGTATGACATATTTCATGGTGGAGCCCACCCGGATCTTCATGAGATCACAGGCAACATAGATGCACATGCCGACGGGGGGCGTCACCAGGCCGATGCCGATGACCACGGTGACCAGCACGCCCAGAACGGTGGGGTCCACGCCGGCGGTCATGGCGATGGGGTAGACGATGGGCATGAAAAGGGTCAGGGCGGCGATGGACTCCATGAACATGGTGACCACAAAGAACAGAAGCAGGATCATGATGAGGATGACGGTGGGATCACTGGAGACCCCCAGCATGATGCCGGTGAGCCAGCGGTCGAAGCCGGCGGTGGTGAGCATGACGGTGAAGAGCTTGGCGGCGCCGATGACCACAAAGATCCGGCCGGAGATGCGGACCGTCTCGGTGAAGGCAAACTTGATGTCCGCAAAGGTGAGTTCCCGGTAAACCAGACCGCCCACCACCAGGCCGTAGGCCACGGCGATGGCCCCCGCCTCGGTGGGGGAGACGATGCCGGAGGTGATGGTGCCGATGATGATGACGGGCATCATCAGGGCGGGCCAGGATTTGAGGAAGGCGCGCCCCACCGCCCCAAAGGTGAAATGGCCGGGCTCCTTCTCCACCCCCTCCTTCTTGGCGAAGAAGTAGGAGAGGATCATCTGCATGAGGCCGATGAGGATGCCGGGGATGATGCCGCCCACAAACATCTTGCCGGTGGAGATGCCGCAGATGCCGGCGATGACCACCATGGGGATGGAGGGCGGGATGATGATGCCGATGGTGGAGGACACACCGGTGACAGCCACGGAGAGCTCAGTGGAGTAGCCCTTTTTCACCATCTGCGGCATAAACATGCCGGACACGCCGGCGGTGTCGGCCACGGCGGAGCCGGAGATGCCGGCAAAGATCATGGACGCAAAGACGTTCACATGGGCCAGGCCGCCGTAGATGTGACCCACAATGGAATAACAAAAGTCCATCAGGTTTTTGGAGACGCCGCCCTTGGACATGGTGTAGCCGGCGAAGGTGTAGAGGGGCACGGCCAGCAGGGCCCAGCTGTTCATGCCCTCAAAGGTTCGCTGGGCCACAGTGACGATGCTGCCGCCGTCCAGGAACAAAATGCCGCCCATGGAGGCCAGGCCAAGGGAGATGCCGATGGGCACACCCAGGACCATCAGAACAACAAAGCTGCCTAACAGCCAAGCGATCATACCGTCTCCTCCTCCTTTTTCTTTTCGGTCACGGTCACCAGCAGGTGGATGACCGCGCCGATGATGCACAGCACCCCTGCCACGGGGAAGATCATGTAGACCTGGCCCATGGTGAACTGGGGCATGGTGGACACGGCCTGCCGGGCACGGGTGGCCAGCTCATAGCCGCTCCAGGTCAGGATGACATAGTAGACGATGAGGGCCACGTCCATAATGACGTTGGTGACCTTGAGGCCCCAGGGGAAGCGCTCCAGCAGGGCATCGATGACCTCCACCCGGAGGTTGGTGCCGGCGGCGGCGATGCCGGCGGCGCCGATGAGCAGGGCCCACACGTTGGCGTACTGGCTGAACTCCATGTACCAGGAGAAGCCGCCGATGTTGGGGATGAGGCGCAGCACCACGTTGGCCATAATGACCAGGAACATGACGGCCAGCAGAACGGCGCCGATGGCGGTGGTGACGGTATCCATTGTCTTTTGGATCTTCGTCAGCACGGTGAAACACTCCTCTCACTCAGAATGGGATGGGGCGGGCGCTCCGGGCCCGCCCGGGGGAAAGCACGGGCCGCCGGTCCCCGCCGCGGGGACCGGCGGCCCATTTCATGTGATCTTGTAATTGAAGGGGGCTTTAGCCGGCGTAGCTGGCCTTCCACTCGGTCAGCTTCTCCACCAGCCCGCCGTAGTCGTCGGCGTTGTCGGTGATGACGGAGGCGGTGGCGTCGGCAAAGGGCTGGAGGTCGGGGTAGTTGATCTGCATGCCGGACTCCTCCAGGGTGGCCACCAGCTCGTCGCTCTGAGTCTTGTTCAGCTCCCGGTCGTACTCGGCGGAGGCCAGGGCAGCGGCGGAGACGATCTCCTGCTGCTCGGCGGAGAGCTTGTTCCAGGTGCTCTCAGCGATGGTGAAGCACATGCCGGAGTAGATGTGGTTGGTGACGGAGAGGTAGTCCTGGACTTCGTAGAGCTGGTTGTTGTAGATGACGGGGATGGGGTTCTCCTGGGCGTCGTAGGTGCCCTGGTTCAGGGCCTGGTAGAGCTCGGAGAAGGCCAGGGGCTGGGGATTGGCGCCCAGGGCGGTCATGGTGGCCATGATGACGGGGTTCTCAGGGGTGCGGATGAGCATGCCCTTCATGTCGTCGGGGGTCTCGATGGGGCCCTTGTTGTTGGTCACGCAGCGGAAGCCGTTGCAGTAGTGGGCCAGCACCCGCATGTTGAAGTCCAGCAGACCGGCCTCGGCCTCGGCCTCCACCTCGCTGTCCATGAAGGCCCAGGCCTCCTCGAAGTCAGCGAACTGGAAGGGCAGGGCGGAGATGCCCATCTTGGGGTCGTAGGTGGCGAAGTTGGAGGCGTCGGTGATGATGATGTCCACGGTGCCGGAGTCCAGCGCCATGGAGTTGATGAGGTCGGCGTCGCCGCCCAGCTGGCCGGAGGGGTAGACCTGAGCGGTCAGAGCGCCGCCGGTCTTCTCGGCGATCTCGTCAGCGAACTGCTGGGCGGCAATGGCGCGGGGGTCCTCCTCATTGGTGGAGATGCCGATCTTCAGGGTGAGGGTGGCGTCGGTGGAGGCGGCGCCGCCGGTCTCGGCGGGAGTGGTGCCCTCGGGGGCGGAGGTGGTGGCGCTGTCGCCGCCGCAGGCGGCCAGAGCGAACACCAGAGCGGAGGCCAGGAGCATGGCGGTGAGTCTCTTCTTCATGACAGTACTTCCTTTCATTCAAATGATTTCATTGTGTACGTTCACACGTCTCAACAGGATCAAATGACGCCCTTGCGCTCCAGGGCCTTCTTCAGCTCGGCGGCGCCGAACCGGGGGCTGCCCAGGAAGGGCTTTCCGTAGGTGGCCTCCAGATGGGGCTCGGCGTAGGCCATGGAGCCCTGGGCCAGCACCACCACGTCCACCCGGTCGATGATGGCCTTGGCCGCCTCGGTGAGCCGGGCCTTGAACTGGTCCTGGTCCAGGCCGAAGGCCCCGTCCACCAGGCAGTCCACCAGCTCCACCTTCTTACCGGCCTCCCGGGCCACGCGGAGCACCGTGTTCTTGGTGGGCTCCAGGGTGGTGGGCAGGGTGGCCATCACGCCGATGCGGCTGCCCCGGCGGACCGCCTCCCGGCACATCTCCTCGTCCACCCGAACGATGGGCACCCCGATGTATTTGGCCACATCCTGGGCGCAGTCGGCCACCTCGCCCACGCTGCTGCACAGGTTGAGCATGGCCTCCACCCCGTTCTGGGCCGCCTGCATGTACATGCCGATGAGCCGGGCGGCGGGGGCGGTGGTGACGTAGCCGGCCTCCCGGACGTCGGCCAGGATGCTGGGGTCCTGGAGGCTATAGAGCTCCACGTCCTCCCCCAGCTGGCCCTTGACCTCCCGCTCCACCAGCTCGATGAGCTCGGGGGTGGTGCTGGTGTAGATCAGACCTACCTTCATTTCCATTGACCTCCTCGTGTAAACATCCTATGTTTTACATCCTACGTTAAGATTAGCAAATTTCTCCGCTGTTGTAAATCCGTAATATGTCCCATGATTTTTATGCCGTTTTTATGCAATCTTAACAACTTTTTGCTTTAGGAAGGAGCTTTTCTTTCTTTCGCAGGAGGAAAAGCTTGACAAAGAAGGGCGGCGGATGATAGGATGCTCAAAACATAGGATGTTTTGCCCCCTGTGCCGGCATCCAAAAAAGGAGGTCTTTTCCATGCACTATTTTCAGGCGGCGAGGGAGGGCGGCTACGCCGTGGGCGCCTTCATCGCCGACGCCCTGGACACCATGGAGGCGGTGGCCGACGCCTGCGCCGAGGCCGGGCTCCCCGCCGTCATGATGGCCGGCATGGCCACCGTCCGGTTCCTGGGGCCGGAGCGGTATGTGGACCTGTGCCGCTCGGTGGGCCGGGGGCGGTCCGTCCCCGTCTACGCCCACCTGGACCACTGCACCGACCGGTAGCTGCTGCTGCGGTGCGCCGAGGCCGGCTTCGACTCCGTCATGTTCGACGGCTCCCAGCGCCCCTTTGCGGAGAACGCGGCCATCTGCGCGGAGCTTGCCAAGCAGTGCCACATCCGGGGCGCCCTGCTGGAGGGAGAGCTGGGGGTCATCGCCGGCCTGGAGGAGCATGTGGAGAGCGCCGTCAGCCGCTTCACCGACCCGGACCTGGCGGAGGAATTCGTCCGCCGCACCGGGGTGGACGCTCTGGCGGTGTCGGTGGGCAACGCCCACGGCCTCTACCAGGGGAAGCCGGAGCTCCAGTTCCCCCTGCTGGAGGAGATCGCCCGGCGGTGCGCCGTCCCCCTGGTCCTCCACGGCGGCACCGGCATCCCCGGCGCCGACCTCCGCCGGGCGGTGTCCATGGGGGTGTGCAAGATCAACGTGGGCACCGAGCTGCGCCGGGCCTATATGGAG
>CALWYC010000007.1 GCA_944385655.1 uncultured Intestinimonas sp.
ACCCTGGACCTGGAGCAGCCGGTGACCATCCTGGCCTTTGCCGGGCGCATCCTGCTGGTGTGCCAGCTCTTCAGCCTTCTCCTCAACCTGCTGAAAAATGCCGGCACCATCAAAAAGACCCTCCGCCCCATCCAGGACCTGGCGGCGGCGGCGGCCCGGCTGGGCAGCGCCCCGCCCCACCTGTCGGCCGCCGAGCTCTCCGCCCTGGCGGGGCGGCTGGACGAGATCAACGCCACCCATCTGGACAAGCGCATCCCCGTCTCCGGCACCCAGAAGGAGCTCCGGGACCTGGCCGAGGCCATCAACGCCATGCTGGACCGGCTGGGCGCGGCCTACCGGGCCCAGATGCGCTTTGTCTCCGACGCCTCCCACGAGCTGCGCACCCCCATCGCCGTCATCCAAGGCTACGCCAGCCTGCTGGACCGCTGGGGGAAGGACGACCCCGCCACCCGTCAGGAGGCCATCGACGCCATCCGGGGGGAGGCGGAGGCCATGAAGGACCTGGTAGAGCAGCTCCTCTTCCTAGCCCGGGGGGACAACGACACCATGCAGGTGGAGATGTCCGACTTCGACCTCACCGAGGTGGTGGCGCAGGTCTGCAAAGAGACGGAGATGATCGACCAGACCCACCCCTTTGTCGCCCGTTGGGGGAAGGCCCCGGTGCCGGTCCACGCCGATCTGGGCCTCATCAAGCAGTGCCTCCGGGTGCTGGTGGACAACAGCATCAAGTACACCCCCGCCGGCGGGGAGATCACCCTCTCCCTGGAGACGGCGGAGGGCGCCGCCCGGCTGTCCGTCCAGGACGAGGGGGACGGCATCGACGCCCGGAGCCTGCCCCACATTTTTGAGCGTTTCTACCGCTCCGACCAGTCCCGGGACCGGAAGACCGGCGGCACCGGCCTGGGCCTGGCCATCGCCCAATACATCGCCGAGCGCCACGGCGGCTGGCTGGAGGTCCTCTCCCGCAAGGGGGTGGGCACCCGCATGACCCTGGTCCTCCCCCTGGCCAGCCTGCCCGGCGGGGAGAGGTAAAATCCGCCTTTGACGGGCATTTTCCGTCTGGCTCTAAGGCTCCCGGCAACGGAGGGGACACCCCCTCCGTTTTTTTCGTCTAAAACGATATCTTGACTTCAAGTGATTCTCTGCTACAATATGTAGTGCACGTTCCTGGGAGGCTCCCCTCCCGTGCCATATCAACTCAGAACGAAAGAGGAGACGACGACTATGCCGATCAGTGAGAACGCCCGGGCGGTGCTGGAGCGCCGTTATTTGATCCGGGACGAGCAGGGGCAGCCCACCGAGACCGTGGAGGAGCTCTTCCACCGGGTGGCGGACGCCATTGCCGCCGCCGACACCCGCTTTGACCCCCAGGCAGACACCGCGGCCACCGCCGCCGCCTTCTACCAGCTGATGACCAGCCTGGACTTCCTGCCCAACTCCCCCACCCTGATGAACGCCGGCCGGCCCCTGGGCCAGCTCTCCGCCTGCTTCGTGCTGCCGGTGGCCGACTCCATGGAGGACATCTTCGACGCCATCAAGAACGCCGCCCTCATCCACAAGTCCGGCGGCGGCACCGGCTTCTCCTTCTCCCGGCTCCGGGCCAAGGGCTCCACGGTGAACTCCACCGGCGGCGTGGCCAGCGGCCCCATCTCCTTTATGAAGGTCTTCAACGCCGCCACCGAGGCGGTGAAGCAGGGCGGCACCCGCCGGGGCGCCAACATGGGCATCCTCCGGGTGGACCACCCCGACATCATGGAGTTCATCACCTGCAAGAACGACACCAAGGAGATCACCAACTTCAACATCTCCGTGGGCCTCACCGAGGCCTTCATGGCGGCGGTGGAGTCCGGCGGGGAGTACGACCTGGTGGACCCCGCCTCCAAGAAGATCACCGGCCGGCTGAACGCCCGGGCCGTCTTCGAGTCCATCGTGGACTCGGCCTGGCGCACCGGCGAGCCGGGCATCATCTTCCTGGACCGGCTCAACCGGGACAACCCCTGCCCCGGCCAGGGGGAGATCGAGTCCACCAACCCCTGCGGCGAGCAGCCCCTGCTGCCCTATGAGGCCTGCAACCTGGGCTCCATCAACCTGGTCAACCACCTGAAGAAGACCGCCGGCGGCTACGTCCTGGACCGGGAGAAGCTGGAGCAGACCATCCGCACCGCCGTCCACTTCCTGGACAACGTCATCGAGGTCAACCAGTACCCCCTGCCCGAGATCGACCAGGTCACCAAGCTGACCCGGAAGATCGGCCTGGGCGTCATGGGCTTTGCCGATATGCTCCTCTACCTGGGCATCCCCTACAACTCCGACGAGGGCGTGGCCATGGCCCGGGAGGTCATGGAGCTGGTGCAGACCATCGGCCACCAGGCCAGTGAGGACCTGGCCGCCGCCCGGGGCGCCTTCCCCCTCTTCGCTGAGAGCATCTACAAGGACGGCAGGCCCCTCCGCAACGCCACCGTCACCACCATCGCCCCCACCGGCACCCTGTCCATCATCGCCGGGGTGTCCAGCGGCGTAGAGCCCGTCTTTGCCTACGCCTATATCCGCAACGTCATGGACAGCACCCATCTCATCGAGACCAACGGCATCCTGAAGGAGGCGCTCACCCGCCGGGGCCTCTACACCGAGGAGCTGATGCACTCCGTGGTGGAGCAGGGCACCCTGGCCCACGTGGACGGCATCCCCGAGGACATGAAGAAGGTCTTCGTCTGTGCCCACGACGTCTCCCCCATCTGGCACGTGAAGATGCAGGCCGCCTTCCAGCAGTACACCGACAACGCCGTGAGCAAGACGGTGAACTTCCCCAACGCCGCCACCCGGGAGGAGGTGGCCGAGGTCTACCGCCTGGCCTATGAGCTGGGGTGCAAGGGCACCACCATCTACCGGGACGGCAGCCGGGACGAGCAGGTGCTCAACATCGGCAAGGTCAACGACGGCAAGGCCGACAAGACCCTGCCCGACCATGTGGAGCAGGTGCTGGAGGCCGGCTGCGACTCCACCGCCTGCATCCTGCGCAACGGCTCCATCCTCCCCCGGCCCCGGCCCGACGTCACCATGGGCTATACCGAGAAGGTGAAGATCGGCTGCGGCAAGCTCTTCATCACCGTCAACTACGACGAGCAGGGCATCTGTGAGGTCTTCACCAACACCGGCCGGGCCGGGGGCTGCCCCTCCCAGTCGGAGGCCACCGCCCGCCTGGTGTCCATCGCCCTGCGCTCCGGGGTGGACAGCGACGAGATCATCACCCAGCTCAAGGGCATCCGCTGCCCCTCCTGCCTGCGTCAGCCCGGCGTGCCGGTGACCTCCTGCCCCGACGCCATCGCCAAGGCCATTGAAAAGGTGATGAAGGCGGCCCAGAAGAACACCATCCCCCCCTGTCCTCCCGCCACCCACGCCCCCGCCGCCCCCGTTCAGCCCCCCATCCGCCCCGGCGTCCCCCAGGGGCCCCGCCCCCCCATCTTCCCCGACATGACCCCCGCCGAGGCCAAGCTGGCCAAGTTCTGCCCCGAGTGCGGCAGCCCCCTGGAGCATGAGGGCGGCTGCGTCACCTGCCGGGACTGCGGCTACTCCAAGTGCGGCTGACCATTTGACATGCGAACGCCCCCCGTGCCTTAAAAGGCACGGGGGGCGTTCGGTCCTTCCAGGCGGCCATCTATGGCCTTTTGGGCCGACAGCCGACATTTTTTCGCATTGGAGCGGCTCCTGCCTACATGCGGAAGCGCTGCCTCGTCCGTTTCCGGAAGGCTCCGCCCCAGGAAACGGTCCGCCCAGCCGGCAGACGGCCAGCGGGGAACGGCTCACACCAGGTTGCGCCGGGCCTCGGAATCCTCCTCGAGCGGCTGGTATTTGGGCCTGCCACGGCAGATGATCCCGCCGATCACGGCGCCGGCCACAGCGGGCACCGCCCAGGCAAAACCCATGCTGGAGAATAGGAAGAGGTCCATCACACTCTGCAGGCCGGTGAAGCCGGGCGCCACGCTGAGCACCGCATCGCCCAGGCTGACGATGCCGGCCAGCAGCACGCTGCCTTGATAGACGCCGTCATTGGGCACAAAGCGGTCCAGCAGCCCCAGAACGGTAATCACGATACAGATGGGGTAGACCACCAGGAAAATGGGCGTGACATAGTTGACGATGTTCTGAACACCGGTGATGCCCATGAAAACGCCGATGAGACAGGCGATCAGCATCAGGACCTTGTAGGGGACTTTCTCTTTGAAAAAGCCGTACAAGTATGTCACCACGGTGGTGCCGATGCCCACGGCGGTGGTCAGGCAGGCCAGAGCCACCGCACCGCCCAGCAGGGCCAGACCCGCGCTGCCCATGATGTCCCGAATGATGCCGGAGAGCAAGGCGGTCTGGGCGGTGTCCTGGGGATAGATGCCGCTGGCGCAGGCCCCGATATAGGTCAGTGTGCCATATACGGCGAACAGTGCGGTGATGCACACCAGGCCGGTAATGTAGCCGCCCTTTCGGCACTCCAGCCTGTTGTAGCCCCGGCGGCGCAGGTCGCCTAGGATCACGCCGGCGAACATGATGCCTACGGTCAGGTCGCCGGTGTTGTAGGCGGTGAGCAGCGCGGTGCCAAAGGCGCTGTTGATGCCGGTTTCTGCCGGCTGCCCCACAGGAGAGACAACGCCCTTGATGAGCACGACGGCCAGCAGAATCAGGAGAATGGGAGTCATATACTTCCCAAGTTTGTCGATGACGGAGTCCTTGTCACAGGCAAAGAAATACACCAGGGCGAAAAACACGATGATGACCAGCCAGTTGGGGATATTGGGAAACAGAGGTTGTATGCCGATCTCATAGGTGGTGGCTGCACTCCGGGGCAGCGTGGAGCCCATGCCGATGAGCGTGCTACAGATCAGGTAGTATAGGTTGTAAAACCAGGGGGACACATGGCCCATCAGATCGCTGGAGTTCTCACCCACGTTGTTGACCGCCCACAGGGCCAGTACCGGCAGTACAATGCCGGTCAAAAGCAGGCCAAGCGCGCCCATCACCCAGTCGGTGCCGCTGAACAGGCCGATTTGGGGCGGAAAGATCAGATTGCCCGCGCCGAACATAGTGGAGAACAGGGCCAGGCCGACGATGATGGTATCCTTATAGAATTTCTTTTTCATGGTGAAGCCTCCCTCGCTGTTATGCGCCGGTCAGGCGCGGTATACGGTTTTTCCGTTGAGCACGGTCTCCAGCACCTTTACTTGTGGGAACATATCCGGGTCAATGGCAAACAAATCCTGATCCAGCACCACCAGGTCCGCCAGTCTTCCTTTCTCCAGAGTACCTCGGACGGCCTCGTCCCGGCTGGGCCAGGCCGCATCGGAGGTGAAGAGACGCACCGCCTGCTCCACGCTGAGGGCCTGCTCCGGCAGGTAGACCTTGGTACCCGCCCGGTTTTTGCGGGTGATGGCGGCGCGCATGTTGTCCAGCACGTCGAAGGGCTCCACCGGGCAGTCGGAGCCGCCGCTGACCTTGATGCCCAGGTCCTCCATGCTCTTCCAGTTGTAGCAGTCCTTGGCGCGGCGCTCGCCCACCCGCTCTTCAATGATGTCCATATCCGAGTCGATGAAGATGGGTTGAATATAGGCCTGCAGGCCCATGACCTTCATCAGCCGCAGCAGGGCGGGAGAGGTGGTCTGGGCATGGACGATGCCATGGCGGTGGTCTGCCCAGGGGTTGGCCTCCTGGGCCTTGTAAATGGCGTCACACACCTTCTGGAAGGCCAGATCGCCGATGGCGTGGACGGCCACGTCCATGTGCCGGTCATGGGCGGCCTTGATCCAGGTATACAGCTCTTCTTCAGTGTAGATGGGGATGCCATGGTTGCTCCGGTCATCCACGTAGCCATCGATCATCTCGGCGGACTTGGCGCCCAGAGAGCCATCCTGGAGCAGCTTGCGGGGGCCGGTGCGGAACAGGCTCTCCCGGTCGGCCGGGTCGCTGCGCACCGCCAGAAGGCGGTCAAAGTCGGCTTGGTCCACCAGGCATTGCTCATACACCCGGACGGTGAGTCTGCCTTCAGCCTCCAACTCCCGGAACAAGTTGATGAGGTGGATGGGGTCCATGCCTGCGATCACCTTTAAATCGTCGGAGTGGACGCAGGTAATGCCGGCAGCGTTGAGGTCCCTCTGGCCGATCTCAACGAGCTCCCGCACATAGCTGTCATCCGCCCTGGGCAGCACGTCCATGTAGAGGCGCATGGCGTCTTCCCGCAGCAGGCCGTTAATAAAATCCACATGGCTGATGGTCTCTGGATCCACGTCCTTCAGGGCCCGGATGCGCTCCAGCATCACGGAGTTGCAGGCGGCGATGTGGGCGCAGGCACGCAGCATGCACACGGGGATCTCGGTGGAGATGCGGTCCATGTCCTCCCGGTTGGGCATGCGGCCCTCCTTCATGGTCTCCTGGTTCCAGCCCATGCCCAGGAGATAGTCCGGGTGGTTCTTCTCGATCCGGGCCCGGCAGCGATCTACGATGGCCTCGATAGAGTCCACTCCGAACAGCGCCACATTTTTCTGGAACATCGCGTAGTAGAGCATGTGCATATGCGTATCGCTGAACCCAGGCAGTACCATGGCCCCTTCCAGATCACGCTGCTCATCCCACTTCTGGGTAAGAGCCTCCTTGGTATCGCCCAGATACACGATCCGGTCATCTTCCACGCCCACGGCCTCATAGCGGGTCATGGCCCTATCCATGGAGACAATCCGGCCATTATACCAAAGCCTTTTCATCACACCCAGTCCTTTCC
Source organism: uncultured Intestinimonas sp. (assembly GCA_944385655.1). Lineage (GTDB taxonomy): Bacteria > Bacillota > Clostridia > Oscillospirales > Oscillospiraceae > Intestinimonas. Next base: position 6,761 of record CALWYC010000007.1, read on the forward strand.
GCCCCATGGGCAAGTTCTGTTTATATTTCTGAGCAAACCCCGTGCCAAATTTGTTCAAAATAGACAGACGGGCCGCCGGAATCCATTGCCGCGGAAGGGTTTCTGATTTTCTCCCTTCCCAACGGACAGATCCCGGCGGCCCGTTCGGTGCCGCTCGATGCATCTCTTATATGTAAAAATTTTTTGCAGGTGCAAAAATTTTTACAGGTTAAATTTTTGCAGCTTGTATTTCAGATTCTGGCGGGACAGGCCCAGGCCCCGTGAGGCGGCGGAGATAGAGCCATACCGCTCCATTGCTTGCCGGACGAGCTCCTTTTCATACCGCTCCACCTCCCTGCTCAGAGAGATGGGCCCTTCCGGCAGCCCCGGTCCCAGATCGGATGGCTTGGACGCCGGCTCCTGCCAGCAGCCGCCCAGGCTCCCCATCACATCCGCCTCGGTGATCAGCTCCCCCTGGGTCACGGCGAAGGCGCCTTCCACCGCATTGCGCAGCTGGCGGATGTTTCCTGGCCAACCGAAGTGAAGAAACTGCTCCGCCACCCCCGGGGTGACACCCCGGACGGCCCGCCGCATGGAGCGGTTGTACTGCTCAATGAAATAGCTGGTCAGCAGGGGAATGTCCTCGGGCCGTTCCCGCAGAGGCGGCAGGCTCAGCCGCACCACGCCCAGGCGGTAGTACAGGTCTTCTCTCAGCTTGCCGGCACGCAGCAGCTCCTCCGGCGGCTCGTTGACTGCCGCCACGATCCGAACATCGAAAGGAATCTCTTGGCTGCCGCCCAGCCGACGCACCCGTTTCTCCTCCAGGACCTTGAGCAGCTTGGCCTGGAGGCTGGGGTGCATGGAGTTGATCTCGTCCAGAAAGAGGGTTCCGCCGTCGGCCTCCTCAAAGAGGCCCTTACGGGTCACCGCCCCCGTATAGCTGCCCTTCTCCGTACCGAAGAACAGGCTCTCCAGCAGGTTGACGGGGATGGCGGCGCAGTTCTGGGAGACAAAGGAGTTCTCATACCGCCGTCCTTCACTGTGCAGAGCCTCAGCCACCAGTTCCTTGCCTGTGCCGGTCTCCCCGTAGATGAGCACCGGGGAATCGAGCTGGGCAGCGGAGCGGATGCGGCGCTTAAGCTCCTCCATCTGGGGGGAGCGGGCGACGATTCGGTCCAGAGTGGACAGGCCCCCTCTTCGGCCGCCCCGTACAATGCGTTGCCCCACCACGTAGAATCGGGCGCAGTCCACCGCCCCCACCACATCCCTGCCGTCAAAAACGGGGAGCGTGGTGGCGTCCAGAACCACGCGCTCCCCCCGGCTGTTCACCATCTCCTGGCGCTGGTCATAGATGGCCTGGCCGGTCCGAAGCACCCGCAAAATGGTGCTGCTTCCCTCGTCTAACTCCGGATAGAGCTCCAAAATGTGGCATCCCACGGTCTCTTCGGCCTTCCAGTAATAGTTAATCTTGATGCTGCGATACCGGATGATCCCCTCCCGGTCCACGATGAGGAGGCCATCGGTGTCTGCACAGGCCTGAACAATGGCGGCGATCTGCTCCAGATGGTCCATATGCACTCCCTCCCCTCCTCCGCCCGGCGGACTCCGGTCAAAGCACGATAAGGCCGTATTCCCGGCTCAGCCGCTCCAGCACCTGGGGCTCCAGCTCGGCGGTGCCGTCGTAGAAGGCCCGGCCCTGGTAGGCCCGCAGGGCCGCCTCCATGAGCTCGGGCACGTCGGACCACAGGCACAGGGCGTCCTTGATGGCGTACTGCTCCTCGGCGAAGATGGCCACGTCGTCCTCCTCCAGGATGGCGATGCGCAGGGCGCCCACCGGGCGCACCTCCTCCGCCTCCAGGATGTCCTCCATGAGGTCGGGACCACACTCGATGGTCTCCCCCACATCCACGTCGGGGGTGATGAACCGGGCCTCCTTCTCACTGGCGCAGGGGATCACGTCGGGGTCCTTCTCCACCGGGGGAAAGGCGGCAAAGTCGATGGCGTCCATGGCCTGCCGGATGGCGGCTATGTGGCCGGGGTGGGTGCCGCAGCAGCCGCCGAAGAGGCGCACCCCCGCCGCCGCCCAGCTGGGCACACGGCGGGCGAAGCCCGCCACGTCGTCGGGGTAGGTGAGCCGTCCGTCGGCCTCGGTCCGTGCCTCGCCGGCGGAGGGCTCGGCGATGAGGGGCATGTCGGTATAGAGATGGAGCCGGGTGAGCTGCTCCTCGGCCACCGCCGGGTCCACGCAGTTGAGGCCGAAGGCGGTGACCCCCATGCCCTGCATGACGATGGCGCAGGCCAGCACGTCGGTGCCGGTGGGGGTGCGGCCCTCGTCGTCGCAGTAACAGGTCACCAGGATGGGCTTCTCCCCGCCGCCGGCCTTCCGGATGCCCAGCACCGCCGCCCGGGCCTCGGCCATGGCCATGACGCTCTCCACCAGGAAGAGGTCCACCCCCGCCGACAGCAGCACCGCCGCCTGACGGGCGTAGAGGTCCACCAGCTCCTCAAAGGGGGTCTCCCCGTAGGGCGGGATGGCCTTCCCCGTGGGTCCCAGGTCCCCGGCCACCAGGGCCTTTCCCTCCGCCGCCTGACGGGTGAGGGCGACCAGACGCCGGTTGTAGTCCTCCATCTGTCCGGCCAGTCCGAAGGGCTCCAGAGCGCCCTCGTTGCACCCGATGGTGGGGGTGACCAGCACGTCGGCGCCGGCGTGTACATAGGCCCGCTGGAGCTCCAGCAGGACCTCCGGGTGCTCCAGGGCCCACCGCTCGGTGCAGACGCCGGCGGGCATGCCCCGCTTTTGCAGCTCGGTGCCGGTGGCGCCGTCCATCAGAAGGGGCAGGGACAAGGGTATGGGCTCCATAAAACGCAGTTCCTCCTCAGTGTGGGCCGCCGGAGCGGCCCTTGGTCGGAGACAGTATACCATATCTCCGGCGGAAAAGGCAAGGGACCCGGCACAATGCGCCGGGTTTTCTCCCCGTCCGCCTTGTATTCCAGTCCCTTCCGTGTTATCCTGACCATACCAGATCCCCGCCTCCGGGCGGGCGAAAGAGAGGGGAATTTTTGATGCGAAAACACCTGATCCATTGGCTCCTGGCCCTGGTCCTGCTCCTGGGGGCGGTGCCCCTGTCCCCGGCGGCCGGGGCGGCGGAGGCGCCCGACGCCTGGGCCGCCGAGGAGGTGGCCCAGGCGGTGGAGCTGGGCCTGGTGCCCGACGACCTCCAAAGCCGCTACACCGACGACATCACCCGGGCGGAGTTCTGCCGTCTGGCGGTGATCTGCCTGGGCGAGGCCGCCCGGGTCAACGGCTGGACCTTCGACCCCGCCCCGGCCTCCTTTGACGACACCGACGACCCCGACGTCCTCACCGCCGCCGGTCTGGGCATCGTCAGCGGGGACGGCCAGGGCAGCTTCCTGCCGGACAAGGGCATCACCCGGCAGGAGGCCGCCGTCATGCTCTGCAACACCCTCACCGTCATGGGCGCCCCCATCGCCCCCAGGGGCGCCGTCTTCACCGACCAGGCCGCCATCGCCGCCTGGGCGTCGGACGCCGTCTCCGCGGTGGTGGGCTGGGGAGTCATGAACGGCACCGGCGGCGGCGCCTTCTCCCCCCAGGGCACCTACTCCCGGCAGCAGGCCTATGTGACCATGTACCGGCTGCTGAGCAGCGTCTACATGCAGATGGAGGCCTACAGCTACACCCTCCAGCCCGGGGAGAGCCTGGAGACCGGCTGCTATTACGCCACCGGCGAGCCCGCCGCCCGCTGGACCTCCAGCGCCCCCGACGTGGTGGCCGTGGCCGCCGACAGCGGCGACGGGGCCGTGACCCTGCGGGCCGTGGCCCCCGGCACCGCCACCCTCACCTGCCGCAGCGGGGACTACCAGCTCAAGTGCACCGTCACCGTGACCGCCCCCGCCGCCCCCACCGTGGAGTACGACTTCAAGGGCACGGCCCGGACCCACTACCCCAACGACGCGGCCTGGGACCTCTGCCGGCAGCTGGAGGCCGACATCGGCATCCAGATCTTCTACCTCCCCGAGTTCAACGACAACGTCCCCATGGCCCAGGTCACCTATGCCACCTTCGACTACGTGACCCTGGACGCGGCCTACTTCCAGCAGGTCTACAACGAGCTCGTCCAGATGAAGGCCGCCTTCGACCTCTACCCCGACGGTTTCCTCCAGCAGGTGGTGGCCAAGAAGGGGGACCGGACCACCGAGATCGTCCTCTTCCCCGCCGATATGACCTTCTTTGACGGCACGCCCTACAGCGTGATGCTGTCGGGCAGCTTCTCCAGCAGCGGCGGCTTCGCCGGCCAGCACGTCTACGACGAGTCGGGCATGCGGATTGACCGGATCTACTACACCGGCACCGGCTCCCCCTATGAGTACAGCCACGAGATGGGCCACATGGTGGTCTCCTCCGCCATGATCGCCAACGGCTGGACCAGCTCCTGCAACCAGTGGGTGGGCTACAGCGCCTCCTACTCCGACTTTGTCTCCTCCTACGCCGCCACCAGCCGCCCGGAGGACTTCGCCGAGACCTGGGCCTACCTGTGGCACCACCGGGACCAGGTGGAGCAGCAGCTCGCCTCCGGTTCCTCCGAGGGACTGCGGAGCAAGATCGCCTTCCTCACCCAGGTGCTCACCACCCACTACCCCGCCGCCACCTGGGAGAGCCTCCCCTGGACCTACCTGCTGTGAGCACATGAAAAAGTGTCCGGCGCCGAGCGGCGCCGGACACTTTTTTGTCGTAACAGGAGGATGGGGGCCCTTATGCGGCGGGACGGACCAGGACCTCCTCGGTGGTGCCCAGGAGGATGGACTTCTCGCTGGGACGGAGCTCACCGGTGTTCTCGTTGCGGCCCTGGAGGACGAAGCGGGCGTCCGCGTCGCCGATGGTCTGGGCGGCCTCATTGGAGCCCTCCCAGATGGGGTCGCTGCTGGGCTTGCGGTAGCGGTTGAAGATGACGCCCAGGACGGTGTCGCCATCGTCCATCCAGTCGGTCATCATGTTCCAGTCGCCGGCGCTGTCGCCGAAGACCATCAGAGGACCGGCGCCGTCATACTTGGGAGCGATGAAATTGGTGATGATGGTGCTCTTGCCGGCAGCCTGGGTCTGGGCATAGAGGCCCTCGCCGCCCCAATCGTAGTCATACTCGTTGATGTAGCGGCCCTCTTCGTCCACCTTGTTGCGCATGGCGAACACGTTCTCCGCGGGGACGTTGTAGCCCATGGTCTGGTTGGCGGCCTGGATGACGTCGATGTAGGAGGCGGAGATGATGTAGACGTCGATGTTGTTGGCCATCAGGGTGGCGTAGAGGTCCTTGAGCTCGTCGGTGAAGGTCAGGCCGGTGTTGAAGCTGACGGAGACCACGCCGGCCTCACCGGGCAGCTCCACGGGGGAGGTCCAGGTCTCGGAGGCATAGCGGCCGTAGGCGGCCCAGTAGGCGTGGGACTCGGCGGCCAGGTCATAGACCTCCTGAGAGGTCATGCCGGTGAAGAGATAGGTGACCCAGGGATAGGACACGGAGGCGTCGAAGGTGTCGCCCACGGCGGAGTACATGTAGCGCAGCTTGGCGGCGAAGTCCTGATACTGGTTGGTGGCGTGGATGTAGTCCAGGCCGTACTTGCCGCCGGCGCCGAAGCCCTCGTAATTCTCATAGAGCCACTTGTAGTCGCTGGTGATGTCGGCCACCAGCTGGGCCACGGTGACGTCCTTGTCGTCCACGGTCTTGCCCACGGGGCTGTTCAGGTCGGGGATCTGGGTCTCCAGCACGCCCTCCAGGTCGGCGGGATCGATCTTGAAGGCCAGGTTCTCGATCTGGTAGATGAGGAGGGCCTCCTCCACGTCGAAGATGACGGAGGTGTTGTCGAAGTCGAAGACCACATAGCGGTCCTGGCCGGCATACTCGTCGATGACGGCCTGGATGCGGGCACGGGTGGCGGGCGCCCAGTTGCCGGTGATGAGCTGCTTCTCGTCGGGCTTATAGTGGGCGGTGGTATCGATGGCGGCGGTGTCGGTGGCCGCGTCCCAGGTGAGACCGAAGTCCAGGTTGGTGGCGAAGTCACGGAGCTTGAAATAGTTGTTGCCGTTATCGATGTTGTAGGCCTCCACATCCACGGCCTGGCCGTCCACGGTCACCTTGGTGGTGGCGGGCACCACGGACAGGGCGGCAAAGGCGGTGGACATCCCAAGACCCAGGGCAAAGACCAGACCCAGGGCCAGCAGCTTGGTGCTCTTGCGGTTTTTCATCTATGCTTTCCTCCCGATTTTCAGATTCATTTCATGGCTCTGCACGGCGCGTCCGCGCCGGCGGGGGGCGACATATTTCCCGGCAACCCTCCTTCCTGGTAAAGGCAATTTGATGATAACACGAGCACCTTTTTCTTTGCAACGTCCCCCGTTCTTTTCTCCGAACGGTCCAGTTTTCCCTGCTATTTTTTGTGCAAATTTTACAGCGATATCCCCTCTCTTTTTGTGCCTTCCTGGTGAGCATGCTCAAAACGAAATGAGGGCGCTCCGGACCATGGTCCGGAGCGCCCTGCGTGCTCAGATCACATTTTTTCGGGGGCGGTGACGCCCAGCAGCTCCAGGCCGGCGGCGATGACGGCCCGGGTGGTGTCGGCCAGCTTGAGGCGGGCGTCCCGGAGGGCGGGATCGTCCACCATGCAGCGGCAGGTGTTGTAGAACCGGTGGAAGCTGCCGGAGAGCTCCACCAGGTACCGGTTGATGCGGGAGGGGTCGTAGTCCCGGGCGGCCAGCCGGATCTCCTCGGGCAGCTCGGAGAGGGCCTTCAGCAGGGCCTTCTCCTCGGGCTGGGTGAGGAGGGTGGGGTCCACCTCGGCGGCGGCGGGGACGGCCACGCCGTCCTCGGCCATCTTCCGCACCATGGAGCAGATGCGGGCGTGGGCGTACTGGACGTAGTAGACCGGGTTGTCGGAGTCCTCCCGGACGGCCAGGTCCAGGTCGAAGTCCAGGGGGGAGGTGGAGGACCGGGAATTGAAGAAGTACCGGGCGGCGTCCACGCTGATCTCGTCCAGCAGGTCGTGGAGGGCGATGGCCTTGCCGGAGCGCTTGGACATGCGGACGGGCTGGCCGTCCTGGAGCAGGTTGACCAGCTGCATGAGCACCACCACCAGCCGGTGGGAGCCGTCCAGGCCCAGGCCGTCCAGGGCGGCCTGGAGCCGGGCCACGTGGCCGTGGTGGTCGGCGCCCCAGATGTTGATGGCCTTCTGGAAGCCCCGCTTCTCCAGCTTGTTGCGGTGGTAGGCGATGTCGGCGGCGAAGTAGGTGTAGAAGCCGTTGGCCCGGCGGAGCACGTCGTCCTTCAGGTCCAGCTTGTCCACCTGCTCCCGGGTCTTGCCCTCAACCATATACTTCTGCTTGAGCAGCTCGGTGGTGTTGAGCCACAGGGCGCCGTCCTTCTCATAGGTCCAGCCCTTCTCGGTGAGCATGCCCACGGTCTCGGCCACGTATCCGCTCTCATGGAGCTCGGACTCCAGGAACCACTGGTCGTAGACGATCTTGTACCGGCGCAGGTCGCTCTCCATCTTGGGGATGTTGACGGACAGGCCGAACCTGGCCATGGCCTCCTGGCGGTCGGCCTCGGGCTTGTCCAGCCAGCCCTCGCCCTCCTTGTCCCGGAAGGCCTGGGCCAGCTCCTTGATGTCGTCGCCGTGGTAGCCGTCCTCGGGGAAGGGGAAGTTCTCCTCCCCCAGGATGAGCTGGTGGTAGCGGGCGTCGATGGAGACGGCGAACTTGTGGATCTGGTTGCCGGCGTCGTTGACGTAGAACTCCTTCCACACGTCGTACCCGGCCAGGGAGAGGACGTTGGCCAGGGTGTCGCCCAGCACGCCGCCCCGGGCGTTGCCCATGTGCATGGGGCCGGTGGGGTTGGCGGAGACGAACTCCACCATCACCTTCTCGCCGCGGCCCACGTCGCTCTGGCCGTAGCGCACCCCCTCGGCCTCCACGTCGGCCATGATCTGGCCGTACCACTTGGGGCCCAGGGTGAAGTTGAGGAAGCCGGGGCCGGCGATCTCCGCCTTCTGGAAGAAGCTGCCCTCCAGCTCCAGGTGGTCGCAGATGATCTGGGCGATGGCCCGGGGGGCCATGTGCATGGCCTTGGCCCCCGCCATGGCGAAGGAGGAGGCGTAATCGCCGTGGGAGACGTCCTTGGGGATCTCCACGGAGCCCTTGACCTCCAGCCCGCCGGGGAGCTGCCCCGCCTGAGCCGCCTTTTCATAAGCCTGCTGGGTAAGGGCCGCCACCTGATCCTTGGCGGCCTGGATGAGATTCGCCATATTCTTCCTTCACCTTCACCTTTCTTTATCAATCGGGGCAAACACTGCTCGCCGGCCCCATCGGGATCGACCCTTACTGGGTCAGGATGGGCTCCTTCTCTCTTACGTCGATGTGGAACGTATTTTCACCGGCTACAGCATGATCAATTTCGATGGCGTAGTCGATCTCGATCTCGCCGCCCCGCTCGTTCAGGTTGGCGTGCATCTTCTTGGTGCTGATGCCCACGGACAGGGCGCCGTAGGGGGTCTCGTACATGGAGAAGTGCCGCCGGCCGGGCTGAAAGACCATCTGGGAGTTGAACTCCCCCACCCGCATCAGGGTGATGCAGTCGGGCTCCACCTGAAAGGTGGTGAGGGTGCCCTCCAGTCCGGTGAGCTGGCTCTCCTGGTAGGTCAGGGTGTAGCCGGCGTCGCCGCAGTCCAGCAGCTTGCCCTCAGTGACCAGCTCGATGACCTCGGGCTGCTCTCCGTCGGTGCTCTGGACCCCTTTGATGGAGATGATGACGCTTTTATCCATTGGGTCGTTACCTCGGTATTTACGCAGAATTTGGCCCGCGGCGCCGCCGCGGGGACGGCGGCTATTATATAATAAGTGTATCCCGATGTAAAGAGGCGGTTTCCACATTTTTGTACCGCTTCCCGCCCCGCGCTTCGGACACGGGTCAGTAATTCCAGATCTCCACCTGGGTCACGGCCTCCTCCACGTCCCGCCGCAGGAACACCGAGGCCAGCCGGGAGAAGTCCTCGGCGCTGTCGCTGACGTAGTAGCGGCTTTCCCCGGTCCGGCCGGCGGCGCTCAGGGCGTCCATGTCCGCCAGACGGCCGGCCACGGCGTCGGCGCAGGTCCGGCCCACGTCGATGAGGGCCACCTCCGGCCCCATGAAGTCGCCGATGAGCTCGGCGAGCAGGGGGTAGTGGGTGCAGCCCAGCACCAGGGTGTCCACCCCCGCCGCCCGGAAGGGCTCCAGGTACTCCCCCACCACCGTCTCGGCCACGATGTCCCCCCGCCGGAACCGGCCGTTCTCCACCAGGGGCACGAAGAGGGGGCAGGCCGCCGCCATGACCCGGATCTGGGGAGCGCCCCGGGCGATGCGCCGCTCGTAGGCGCCGCTGCGGATGGTGGCCTGGGTACCGATGAGGCCCACCTTTCCGTTCCGGGTGGCGGCCGCCGCCGCGGCGGCGGCTGGCTCCACCACACCCCACACCGGGATGTCGTTCTCCTCCGCCAGCACGTCCAGGGCGGTGGTGGACACGGTGCCGCAGGCGATGACGATGGCCTTCAGGTCGAAGGTCCGCAGAAAGGCCACGTCCTGCCGGGCGTAGCGGATGATGGTCTCCCGGGAGCGGCCGCCGTAGGGCACCCGCCCGGTGTCGCCGAAGTAGATGATGTCCTCCGCCGGCAGCAGGCGCTGGAGCTCCCGTACCGCCGTCAGGCCGCCCAGGCCGGAGTCGAAGACGCCAATGGGTCGATTATCCACAAAAAAACCTCCTGCCGCAGCAAGCATTCCCTGCCGTCCGCGCCCGGACGGTCCAGTAGAACCTATCATATGCGAAATGCCGGGGAAAAACAAGTGGGATTTTCCCCGGTCTTGGGGGAGTACCCTTTGACAAGTGGAGAAAATATACTATAATGTTATCTGCCGGAGGGCATCTCCGGCCCCGCGGCCCGCCGGTCCCGCCGGCGCGGCCATCCGCCGCGGCGCCCCGCGCCGCCAGTGAAGGAGGGTCTCAACGATGGAACTGCATTTGACGCGGAAGCAATACCGCCGGCTGCTGGACATGGTGTATATCGGGAACTGGGTCCTCAACTCCACCCGGGGCGACGACCGCATCCCGGACTACGACGAGGTGGAGAGCCTCCTCTTCTCCAAGGCCCAGGAGGAGGGCATGGGCGTCCTGGCCGAGCTCTACAACGGCGAGGTCATCCCCTCCCGGGCCTTTGCCGAGGGGGGCATCCACGAGGCCATCATGGACTATGAGGACAACGTCTTCTTCGACATCCTGGCCGAGGACCTGGCCCGCCGGGACATGGACGACGTGCCCATCGACGACAGCAACTACGAGGAGCTGGCCTCCCGCATCGACGCCTATATCGCCGAGTTCGAGGAACACGGCACCGACAACATCACCGTGGACAGCGACATCATGTGAGACGACCGCCGGCGGGCTCCCAGGGGAGCCCGCCGCAGCTTGTTGAAAAAGCCGTTTTTGGCTTTTTCGACAAGCTGCCGACTTTTTCGATTTCATCGAAAAAGTTCCTGACTGCACGCGAAAGTGGGGGCTCACCGCCTCCCTTTCACACTTTTCCCCCGTGGCTTATTTCAAGTGGTGCCACTTTTTTGACAGGCTCCGGCGGGCTCCCTTGGGAGCCCGCCGGTCTTTTTCGTCCTCCGGACACAAAATCCGCCGAAAACGGTTGTGCCCCCAACCATCCCTGTGCTATACTGAACACGATCAATGAAAGACAGGAAGTGAGCGGACGTGTCCATCTTTCGTCCCCCGGCGGACAAATTCACCCAGATGACCCAGACCCCCATTCCCCGTCTGGTGTCCACCCTGGCGGTGCCCACCATCATCAGCATGCTCATCACCTCCCTCTACAACATGGCCGACACCTTCTTCGTGGGGCGGATCGGCACCAGCGCCACGGCGGCGGTGGGGGTGGCCCTCCCCCTCATGGCCATCATCCAGGCCATCGGCTTCACCTTCGGCCAGGGTTCGGGGAACCACATCTCCCGGCTCCTGGGCCAGCAGCAGCGGGAGGAGGCCCAGCGGATGACGGCAGTGGCCTTCTACTCCGCCTTCCTTCTGGCGGTGGTCCTGGGGGTGCTGGGGCTCCTCTGCCTGGACCCCCTGGTGAACGCCCTGGGCGCCACCCCCACCAGCGCCCAGTACACCAAGGACTACGTCTTCTACATCCTCATCGGCGCTCCCTTCATGGTCTCCTCCCTGGTGCTCAACAATCAGTTCCGCTTCCAGGGCAGCGCCGTCTTCGGCATGATCGGCATCTTTTCCGGCGCCGCCCTGAACATCGTGCTGGACCCCATCTTCATCTTCGCGCTGGACATGGGCACCGGCGGCGCCGCCCTGGCCACCATCATCAGCCAGTTCGTCAGCTTCTGCCTGCTGGTGGGCGGCACCTTCCGGGGCGGCAACCTGCGGCTGAGCCCCACCGCCTTCCGTCCCACCCTGGACCGCTACGCCCGCATCCTCACCGGCGGCCTGCCCTCCTTCTGGCGGCAGGCCCTGGCCAGCGTGGCCACCGTGCTGCTCAACGTGGCCGCCCGGGAGTACGGCGACGCCGCCATCGCCGCCATGAGCATCGTCTCCCGGATCACCATGTTCGCCGGCTCCGCCCTCATCGGCCTGGGCCAGGGCTACCAGCCGGTGTGCGGCTTCAACTACGGCGCAAAGCTCTACGGCCGGGTGCGGGAGGCCTACTTTTTCTTCTTCAAGCTGGCCGCTGCGGCGGCGGTGGTGCTGGCGGCGCTGGGCTTCCTCTTCGCCCCCCAGCTCATGGCCCTCTTCCGGGACGACGACCTGGAGGTCATCGCCATCGGCACCACCGCCCTGCGGATGCAGTGCGTCTCCTTCCCCCTGATGGCCTGGTTCTTCCCCTCCAGCATGACCCTCCAGACCATCGGCCAGTCCTTCCGGGCCACCGTGCTGGCCATGTGCCGCCAGGGCCTCTTCTTCCTCCCCGCCATCCTCATCCTGCCGCCCATCCTGGGCATCACCGGCATCCAGCTCAGCCAGCCGGTCTCCGACCTGTGCTCCTTCCTGGTGGCCCTGCCCATGGGCATCGGGGTCCTCCGGGAGCTCCGGGCCGCCCAGGAGGGGGAAGCTGCCCGAAAGGGCTGAAGCCGCCGGAACCTTTGCCGCCGGTCTGCGTCTAATCTCATAAGGAACGTACAAAGGAGGGCTTTGAATGGTACCGAGAACACTTTGGAGGGTAGGCGCCCTGGTATGCGCCTGTCTGGCCCTGGGAGCGCTGTGCGGCTTCGCCCTGCCGGTGCCGGAGGACTGGCTGGCCCGGGATCCCGGCTTTTCAATCACCTGCCCCTCCGTCCAGCCTGAGGAGCAGGAGGGGGACGTCATCACCGTGACGCCGCCTGTGGAGGAGGAGACGCTGTCAGAGGGGGACGTCACCGTCCTTCCGGCGGAGCCCTGTCCCCCGCCGGAGGAGCCCCTGGTCGCCGTCTTCCTCTCCTGACCGCAAGAAGGCCGCCTGTATGGCGGTCTTTTTATGCCCTGCGATAAAACCCCGCGCTCCGCCGTTATAGGGACGAGGGAGGAGTTCCCCTTCCCATTTTTCCCCTGTTGTGGTATGATGGAACCGCATACCGCGCCTTTTGATCCGGAAGATGAGGAGGAGGGACGTCCGTGTTCCTTTACATGACCATGGAGGGGCTGGTCAGGCGGAACCGCCCCGACCAGCCCTTGGATGAAGGGCTCCTGCCCCGGGTGGGCCAGGGAGACCGGGCCGCCCTGGAGGCCCTCTACGTCCAGACGGAGAAGGCGGTGTACGCCCTGGCCCTCTCCCTCCTCCGGGACCCGGAGGACGCCCGGGACGTGACCCAGGAGGTCTACCTGAAGGTCCGCGCCGCCGCCCATCTGTATGTGCCCCAGGGCAAGCCCCTGGCCTGGCTCTTCACCATCACCCGCAACCTGTGCCGGGACCTCCAGCGCAGCCGGACCCGGGACGGCCAGGCCCCGGAGGACCTGGAGAACGACGCCCGCTTCTCCTACGTCTCCGACCCCACCGACCGGCTGGTGCTGGAGGCCGCCCTCAAGGCCCTGGGGGACGAGGAGCGGCAGGTGGTGCTCCTGCATGCCGTCTCCGGCCTCAAGCACCGGGAGATCGCCCAGGACCTGGGTCTCCCCCTGTCCACCGTGCTCTCCCGGTACAACCGGGCCCTGAAGAAGCTCAAACGTCATCTCACCGAGGAGGGGGTGCGCCTGTGAAAGAGAAGATCGAAGCCTCCCTCCGCCGGGCGGCGGAGCAGCTGCCCCAGCCCGATTTCAAGGTGGTGGCCGACACGCCGGTGCAGCCTCTGGAGGTCCACGACTATGTGACCCGGCAGGAGCCCCTGCCCCGCCGGCGGCCCTTCCGTCCGGCGGCGGCCCTGGCCCTGTGCGTGCTGGCCCTGTGCGTGGGGCTGTGGAGCTATTTCCAGTTCTTCCAGGTCTACTCCGTGGTGGACCTGCGGGTGAACCCCGCCTTCGCCATCGAGCTGGACCGCCGGGACCAGGTGAAGGCGGTCAACGCCCTCAACGAGGACGCCGCGCCCATCCTGGAGGGCCGCTCCTACCGGGGCTGGAGCCTGGAGGCCACGGTGGAAGCCCTGCTGGACGACCTGTGGGCCGGCGGCTATCTGGACGGCGGCGACGCCCAGGTGGACGTGGCGGTGAACAGCAAGAGCGCCGACCACGGCCGGGTCCTCCGGGAGGAGGTGGAGGCCCTCATCGACGCAAAGCTCTCCAGCCTCACCGCAGGCGCGGAGGAGGACCCGGAGACGGCGCCCCCCACCGACACCATCCCCGTCACCACACCGCCTGCCGCCACCACGCCGGCGGTGACCACCCCCGCCGGCACCACACCTCCCCCCTCCACGCCGGCCGCCACCACGCCGGCCGTCCCCTCCCAGACCCCGTCCGCCCCGCCGCCCGTCTCCGATCCCCCCGCCGCCTCCGGCCAGGTCCTCAGCTGGGACCAGGTCCAGGCCATCGTCACTGGCCGGCTGCCCGACGCCGTCTTTGAGGAGATCAAGCTGGACGAGGACGACGACCGCCTGATCTACGAGGTCAAGTTCTGGGACGCCGCCGGGGAGGAGTACGAGGCCGAGCTGGACGCCTGCACCGGGGAGATCCTGAAGTGGGAGAGAGACTGACACGCTGCACAGAGAGGAACGGATACCCATGATCGAAGAAATTCGCCCCGCCCTGCTGGGGCTCACCACCTGCCGGGACCTGCTGCGGGAGCCCCTGATGCTCCAGGTCCGGGCCCTGCTGGACGCCCTGGCCGCCGGAGACGGCGAGGCCGCCCTGGAACACTACACCGAGATCTTCTACGGCCTGCGCCAGGCGGGCAAGGCCGGCCTGGGGGACTGGCTGTGGGACCGGCTGCGCTATACCGAGTCCCCCTATCCCGCCCTGCTGGACCGGGGCGGCGCCGATCCCGCCCTGGAGGGGGCCGCCCGCCGGGACGTGGACACCCTCGCCCGGCTGGCCGGGCTGGACTGCGGCGTCCTCATCGCCGCCACGGCCGCCCTGCTGCCGGAGTCCTTCCGCACCGTGCTGGAGGCTCTGCCCCGGTGGGACGATACCGTCCCCTTCACCTTCGACGACCTCACCGCCTTCTACCGGGTCCACGGCGCCGGGCTCTTCGCCCGGTACCGGGCCTTCCTGTGGTCGGAGGGCCGGCTCATCCCGGTGTCCGACCCGGACACCCCCCAGGAGGAGGAGATGATGGGCTACGGCCTCCAGCGGGAGCAGGTCATCGCCAACACCCGGGCCTTCCTGGCCGGAAAGCGGGTCAACGACGTCCTCCTCTACGGCGACAGCGGCACCGGCAAGTCGGCCACAGTGAAGACCCTCCTCACCGTCCCCGGCTTTGAGGCCCTGCGGCTCATCGAGGTGCAGAAGGACGGGCTCCGGGGCATGCCGGAGCTCATCCGCAGCCTGGCGGGGCGGAAGCAGCGCTTCATCCTCTTCATCGACGACCTGGCCTTCGACCAGGACGACCACACCTACTCGGTGGTCAAGACCATCCTGGAGGGCGGGCTGGAGCGGCGTCCGGCCAACGTGGCCATCTACGCCACCTCCAACCGCCGCCTGCTGGTACGGCAGACCTTCTCCGACCGGCAGGGGGACGAGGTGGACCGCCAGGAGACCATCCAGGAGAAGACCGCCCTCTCCGACCGCTTCGGCCTGCGTATCCCCTACCTGGCCCTCTCCAAGGGGGAGTTTTTGGACCTGGTCCAGTCCCTGGCCGCCCAGCGGGGCCTCGCCATGGACCCGGAGGAGCTCCGCCGCCGGGCCATCCAGTGGGACATGCGCTTCCCCGGCCGCACCCCCCGGGGCGCCCGGCAGTTCCTGGCCAGCCTTCAGATGGACTAAGCGCATATCGGCAGCAAAAAGCCGGCTTCTCATATGAGAAGCCGGCTTTTTCTCCGTTCAGGAGGGACGCTGTCCCTCGATCTCCATGGTGGCCATCTCCTCACCGGTGACCCCATGGCGGGCGCCGTAGGCCAGCCAATACCTGGTGGAGGCCTTCAGGAAGAAGGCCTTGCTGACGGGCATGGCGGCCTTGAGGCGGCGGGGCCTGTCCGCCGCCACGGCCCGGGCCAGGGCCTTGATCTTCCATGCCGCCAGGAACCGGAAGGGGGAGTCCAGGATGGCCTCCCCGCTGCCGATCTCCAGCACCGAGCCCATGGGCCAGCCCATCTGCTTGCAGAAGAGGGCCGCCATATCCACGGCCACGTCGCACTGCTCCGGCTCCAGAAAGCCGCAGTTCACCAGCACCGACAGGGTGGGACGGTTCTTGGGGGGCCGTTCCTCCAGGGCCTGGAAGGTGCGGAGCACCGGGACCGGGACGGCGTCGGCGTAGAGGGGGAAGACCAGCAGCACCCGGCTGACCGTCTCCAGCCGCTCCGCCACCGCCCCGGGGTCGGCCCGGAGCAGGTCCATGGTCTCGCTCTCCCCGCCCCAGGCGCGGTCAAACAGCGCCCCGTAGCGCTTGGAGTTGGACCGGGGCGCCCGGGGGCTGCCGTTGAGGATCAGGATCTTTTCCACGCTTCCACCTCCTGACGGACTGCCGCCTCCACCTGCTCCTCGCCGGTGAAGCGGATCTCATAGTGTGCAAAGGACATGTTCTTGGCGTTCCGGGCCACCAGGCGCCGGAAGAGGTCCTCCTCCTCCCGGTCCCGGGCGCCGTAGGCCACGATGACGGCCCGCTTGGGGACCACGGAGCGCTGGACGTGGTGGGTCTCCCCGTCCAGGAGACGGATGAAGGCCTGCTGCACGGGGATGGCCCGGTCCAGCATGATCTTGACGGGCAGGTCGTACCCGCCGTAGCGCACCCGGCTCACATAGAGGACGGTGTCGCTTTCGGCCAGGCGGGGATAGACCTTTACCGCGTCGTCCCGGATGACGCAGCTCCCCGGCGTCCTGGTCCAGCAGCCGAAGCAGCCCACACAGGGGGCGATCCTCATCCGGGAGAGGTCGAAGCAGACCAGGTCCTCCCGGTCTCCCAGATCCAGGGAGAGGGGGCGGTCGGTCAAAATGGTTTTCATGGGCATCCACTCCTGTTCTTCACGGCGGCCCCCCGGCCGCCGTCCTGTCTCCGCCACAAAAAAGCATGCGGCATAGTGCAGGCACTATACCGCATGCTGTCAAAACGATCTGAAGGGGGGCGTGGCGGCGGGTCAGCGCCTCCCATTCACCGGCCGGGCTCAGGAGCCCATGGCCGTCTTTTTGCTTTTTCTCCGGAAGGGGTCGGCCTGGAACAGGCCCATGCACAGCTGGGTCCGGCGGATGACCACGTCCAGGGCCAGGCTCAGGGCGGTGCCGCAGGCCACGTCCACCACGGAGTGCTGCTTGAGGAAGACGGTGGACAGGCAGATGAGGACCGAGAGGGCCATCAGGGCCGCCTGGCGGCGGACCTGTCCGCTCATGGCCCGGGACCGGGCCACGGCCAGGGCGATGGACACCGTCACGAACACGTGGATGGAGGGACAGACATTGGTGGGGGTATCGGTCTTCCGCAGGAGGATGACCAGCCGGCTGAGGATGTCGTCCCCGATGATGGGCCGGCGCAGGAGCTGGCCGTTGGGGAAGATGGCATAGAGGGCCAGGCAGATGGTGAGCCCCACGATGATCATGCGGCACAGGTAGAGGTACTGCTCCGGGTCCCGCCTGTAAAAATACCAGCACATACCGGGCACCAGCAGGAACCAGGCCAGGTAGGGGATCAAAAAGGCGGCGCAGAAGGGGATGTAAGCGTCCAGGTCACTGGCGATCCAGTACTTGGGCCGGACATACTCCTCCAGCAGCACGAAGCAGATCATATAGAAAAGGAAATAGAGGACGGGCACCACCAGCATCCGGCGGCGGGTCCCTTCGTCTCCCCAGTTGGGTACCATATCCGGCGGCCCTCCTTTCTTATCAGAGCAACAAGATTGTACCCTGTCCGGGCCGGTAATTCCATAGAAATTTTCTGAAGATTTCCTTAAACTTTCCGCCCCGGTTTTATGCACCTTTCCCCGTTTCCCGGGGCGGCTCCGGCCCTCTGCCCCTATTATCGATGGAGCGGGCCCGTTTGTGACAGGCCGGCGCACTTTTTTTCGGGGGGGCCGGCGGATGCCTCACCCCTCCGCCCAGGGCCCGATGGTGACGCCGGTATAGTAGTGGGTGAGGATCTCCTGCCAGGTGCTCCCGGCCCTGGCCATGGCGTTGGCGCCGTACTGGCTCATGCCCACCCCGTGGCCGTAGCCGGTGACGGAAAAGGTGATGGTCTCACTGTCCGCCGTCACCGAAAAATTGGCCGAGCGCAGGTCGAACATGGTCCGCAGCTCGGTGCCCTTCACGGCGACGCCCCCCACCTCCACCGTATCCACCCCGCCGGAGGAGGTGGGCACGGCGTTTTGGAACCAGGTCTCCGGCCCTCCCGACAGATCGGCGTCGGGGTGCTGCGTGAGAAAGACGGTCTTGAACTCCTCCACCGGCACGGTGACGGTGGTGTGGTAATTGGGGACCTCCTCCCCCTCCGGGCTCTCCACGCTGGCCAGGTAGGGCACACTGCCCCCCCACACCTCCACCGAATCCAGGGTCCGCCCCGCCGCCGAGGAGAAGAAGACGGCGTCGATGGGCTGCCCCTCATAAAGGATAGCCTGTCCGTCGGTGTCCGATACCGCCCGGGCGATCTTTTCCCCCCACAGCTCCGCCTGCTCCCCCCAGTTGGCGGCGGCGTCCTCCGGGGCGATATAGGCCTGGCAGCAGGAGATGTCGGTGCACATATCGGCGTCGGGGTGGTTGGGATTCTGGCCGATGCTCATCTGATAGAGGGTGTAGGTCCGGGCGGTGACCGCCTGGGCCCGGAGGGCCTCGGTCTCAAAGGAGGCGGGCATCTCCGCCGCCACCACCCGCCAGAGGTACTCCGCCATGGTGAGGGCGGCCACCGTCCCGTCGGGCATGGCCACCCGCACCAGGGTGGCCCCGTCCCCGCCGGCGCCGCTCTGGGCAGTGGGCTGCCGGATGGGCAGGGTGGCGGTGGGGAGGGGGGCGGTCTCCTCCGGTCCCTCCCGCTGTCCGCCGCCCCCCAGAAACAGGAGGGGCAGGAGAAAGACCGCCAGCAGGAGCAGCAGGGCGGTACACGCCACAGGGCGCAGAGATCCCATCATTTCTAACCTCCATGGCCGAAAGGGCCTTCAAACCGGTGTGGAAGGGCGTTTCTCGCTTGACGGGGCGGCATCCAGGGCGTAAAATGTAGGGTACTATTTTTAAGGGGGGAACCACCCATGTCCGGAGCGACACAATCCCGAGACTTTATCCAGAGTCTATGCGGCGAATTCCAGAAGCATAACTACATCGATCCCAGCCACTACGAACACATCGAGGTCAAGAGAGGGCTCCGGAACGCCGACGGCACCGGCGTCATGGCGGGCATCACCCAGATCGGCAACGTCCAGGGCTACTACATCCAGGACGGCGACCGGGTGCCCATGGAGGGCCGGCTCATCTACCGGGGCATCAACGTGGAGGACCTGATCCACGGCTTCACCTCCGAGGGCCGCTTCGGCTTTGAGGAGACGGCCTACCTCCTCCTCTTCGGCGCCCTGCCCACCCGGCAGCAGCTCTCCGACTTCAACGCCGTCCTCTCCCAGCTCCGGCCCCTGCCCCCCAACTTCACCGAGGACATGATCCTCAAGGCGCCGGGCCGGGACATCATGAACCGGCTGGGCCGGTGCATCCTGGCCCTCTACTGCTATGATGACGCCCCCGAGGACCACTCCCTGGAGAACGAGCTGCGGCAGGCCCTGCAGCTGGTGGCCCGGTGCCCCATGATCGTGGCCCACTCCTACGCCGCCAAGCGCCACTACTTCGACAACGACTCCCTCTACCTCCACCGGCCCCAGGAGGGGCTCTCCTTCGCGGAGAACTTCCTCTACGCCATCCGCCACGACAACCGCTTCACCGAACAGGAGGCCAAGGTGCTGGACCTGTGCATGGTCCTCCACGCCGAGCACGGCGGCGGCAACAACTCCGCCTTCTCCTGCCGGGTCCTCTCCTCCTCCGGCACCGACATCTATGCCGCCGTCTCGGCGGCGGTGGGCTCCCTGAAGGGTCCCCGCCACGGCGGCGCCAACAAGAAGGTCATGGAGATGTTCCGGGCCATCCAGGCCGGGGTGGCCGACTGGACCGACGACGGCCAGGTGAAGGACTTCCTCCTCCGGCTCCTCAAAAAGGAGGCCGGCGACCGCAGCGGCCTCATCTACGGCATGGGCCACGCCATCTACACCCTCTCCGACCCCCGTGCCAAGCTCCTCAAGCAGTTCGCCCGGGGCCTGGCGGAGGAGACCGGCATGGCCAGGGAGTTCGCCCTGGTGGAGTCGGTGGAGCGGCTCTCCCCCGAGGTCATCAACGGCTTCCGGGGCGGGAACAAGCCCCTGTGCGCCAACGTGGACCTGTACTCGGGCCTGGTGTATCAGATGCTGGGCATCCCCGAGGAGCTCTACACCCCCCTCTTCGCCATGGCCCGGATGGTGGGCTGGTGCGCCCACCGGCTGGAGGAGGTCTACAACCCCGGCAACAAGATCATCCGCCCGGCCTACAAGGCCGTGGCCCCCATGCAGCCCTTCGTCCCCCTGGACCAGCGGGGCTGACCCCTCCGGGCCGGGGACGGCCCGATCACAACACACAAGGAGGACACCATGTCCCACCACGATCACGCCAAATTCACCTCCTCCGCCGGCGCCGTGCTGGCGGCGGTGGGCTCCGCCGTCGGCATGGGCAACATCTGGCTCTTCCCCTACCGGGTGGGCCAGTACGGCGGCGGCGCCTTCCTCATCCCCTACTTCCTCTTCGTGGCCCTTTTCTCCTATGTGGGCCTCTCCGGTGAGTTCGCCTTCGGCCGCCTCACCGGCACCGGCGCCCGGGGCTCCTTCGACTACGCCATGAAGTCCCGGGGCTGGAGGGGGGGCAGCGTCCTGGGCATCCTCCCCCTGCTGGGGGTCCTGGGCATCGCCATCGGCTACTCCGTGGTGGTGGGCTGGGTCCTGCGGTACGCCGCCGGCTCCCTCACCGGCTCTCTGCTGGAGAGCCAGCCCGACGCCTACTTTGACCAGCTGGCCGTCTCCTTCGGCTCCATCCCCTGGCACTTCCTCGTCATCGCCGCCACCGTGGCCATCCTGGTGCTGGGGGTGACCGCCGGCATCGAGAAGATCAGCAAATTCATGATGCCCGCCTTCTATGTGTTCTTCCTCATCATCGCCGTCCGGGTGGCCTTTCTGCCCGGCGCGGCGGAGGGCTACCGCTACCTGCTGGAGCCCGATTGGTCCTATCTCCTCAAGTTCGAGACCTGGGTCATGGCCATGGGACAGGCCTTCTTCTCCCTGTCCATCAACGGCGCCGGCATGCTCATCTACGGCAGCTACATGAAAAAGTCGGAGAACATCATCCGTCAGTCGGTGATGACCGCCGTGCTGGACACCATGGCCGCCCTCCTCTCCGGCTTTGCCATCCTCCCCGCCGTCTTCGCCTTCGGCATCGCCCCCAACAGCGGCCCCTCCCTCATGTTCATCACCATCCCCCGGGTCTTTCAGCAGATGCCCGGCGGCCGGGTGCTCTCCCTCTTCTTCTTCGTCTCCGTCCTCTTCGCCGGCATCACCTCCCTCATCAACATGCTGGAGGCGGTGGGCGAGTCCCTGAGCAAGGGCGTGAAGCTCCCCCGGAAGGCCGCCATGGTGGTGGTGGGCTGCGTCACCTTCGGCGTCTCTCTCTTCCTGGAGTCCCTCCCCGCCATGGGGAGCTGGCTGGACGCCGTCACCATCTATATCGCCCCCTTCGGCGCCGTGCTGGCCGCCGTCATGATCTACTGGGTCCTGGGCCTCAAAGCCATCCGGGCCGAGCTCATGGAGGGGCGGACCCGTCCCCTGGGCCGGGCCTTCGACCTTTTGTCCAAGTACGTCTACGTCTTCCTCTCCGCCGCCGTGCTGGTGCTGGGCATCGTCTACGGCGGCATCGGCTAGGAGGCGCCCATGAGCCTCTTCCGCTGCCCCCTGTGCGCCTCCCCTCTGACCCGGACGGAGAAGACCTACGTCTGCCCCAAGGGCCACAGCTTTGACCGTTCCAGGGAGGGCTATGTCCACCTCCTCCCCGCCAACCAGAAGCACGCCAAGGACCCCGGCGACGACAAGGCCATGGCCGCCGCCCGGAACCGCTTCCTCTCCGGCGGGTGGTATGCCCCCCTGCGGGAGGCGCTGTGCCGCCTCTCCCTCGCCTACGCCCCCGCCGGGGCGTCGGTGCTGGACGCCGGCTGCGGCGAGGGATACTACACCGCCGGCGTCTGCGCCGCCCTGTCTGAGACCGGCCGGGTGGGTCAGATGGCCGGGGTGGATCTGTCAAAACCCTCCCTGCGGTGGGCGGCCCGGCGGGAAAAGGCCGTGGAGTTTGCCGTGGCCTCGGTCTACCGCCTGCCCGTGGCGGACGCCGCGGTGGACCTCCTCCTCAACTGCTTCTCCCCTCTGGCCCTGGACGAGTTCCGCCGGGTCCTCCGTCCCGGCGGGGTCTACCTCTATGTGGTGCCGGCGGCCCGGCACCTGTGGGAGCTCAAGGAGGTCCTCTACGACAGTCCCTACCTCAACAGGGAGGAGGATATCCCCTACAAGGGCTTCTCCTATCTGGAGGTGGTGCCGGTGGAGGCGGCGCTGGAGCTCCCCGACCGGGACACCATCCGGGACCTCTTCTCCATGACCCCCTACCGGTGGAAGACCCCCAAGGCCGGCTCCGCCCGGCTGGAGGAGCTGGACCGGCTCACTGTGACCGCCGCCTTCCGGGTCCACGTTTTCCGCCGGGACCCGGCGTGATCGGTTGCAATTTCCCCTTTATCGTGATATATTGGCAACATCATCCATGATTTGAGGTCGCGTCCGGGAAAAAGGGCGTTTGGGTGCGGGACCGGTGTTCCGCTTGCCTGTGGGAGACCTTGGATCAGGCAAGCTGAACAGGAAAGGAACATCACCCATGGAAATCAACGGCGAGCAGGTAAACGAAGTCGTCCGCTATGACCAGCTGGGGCTCTCCCCGGAGATCATGCGGGCGCTGGACAAGAAGGGCTATGTCCAGGCCACCCCGGTCCAGGGGGGCGCCATCCCCTACTTTATGAAGTGGGAGGACGTCATCGCCAAGGCCCCCACCGGCACCGGCAAGACCTTTGCCTTCGGCATCCCCATGGTGGAGCACATCGACCCGGAGAGCGATGCCGTCCAGGGTCTGGTGCTGGCCCCCACCCGGGAGCTGGCCATCCAGATCATGGAGGAGCTGCGGGACCTCTGCGAGTTCAAGGAGGGGGTCCGGGCGGTGGTCCTCTACGGCGGACAGCCCATCGACAAGCAGATCAACCAGCTCAAGAAGCGGCCCCAGATCGTGGTGGCCACCCCGGGCCGGCTCATGGACCACATGAAGCGCCGCACCGTCCGGCTGGACCAGGTCCAGACCGTGGTGCTGGACGAGGCCGACCGGATGCTGGACATGGGCTTCATCCACGACGTCACCCGCATCCTGGACCAGATCAAGCACCGCCGGAACATGGGCATGTTCTCGGCCACCATCTCCCGGGAGGTCATGGACATCTCCTGGGTGTACCAGCGGGACCCGGTGGAGATCATCGTCCGGCCCGACGAGCAGAACAAGCCGGACATCCAGCAGTACCGCATCGAGGTGGACCGGAACGAGAAGGCGGAGATCACCGCCCGCATCCTGGACGCCGCCGGGTATGAGCGGGCCATCGCCTTCTGCAACACCAAAAACATGACCGACCGGCTCACGGGCCTGCTGCGGATGCGGGGCATCACCTGCGAGGCCATCCACGGCGACATCCAGCAGTCGGTGCGGGAGAAGACCCTGGGCCGCTTCCGCCGGGGGGAGCTCCGGGTGCTGGTGGCCACCGACGTGGCCGCCCGGGGCCTGGACATCGACGACGTGGACGTGGTCTTCAACTACGACGTCCCCGATGAGAACGAGTACTACGTCCACCGCATCGGCCGCACCGGCCGGGCCAAGCGCCACGGCGTGGCCTACACCCTGGTGTCCACCATCACCGAGGCCATGCGCATGGACGACATCCAGAAGATCACCAAGAACGAGGTCCACCGCCTCAGGTACGAGAAGGGCACCCTCCTGGACCTGGAGGAGGGGCAGGACTGACAGCCCATTTCTAATGGATTTTTAAGAATGGCGCAAAGATTTTTTCATCTTCTTCTGGCATACTAAGGAGCAGAGAAAAGGAGGGACTCGACATGGACGGACCCAAGAAGCTCTATCGCACGGAGGGCGGCGCCGCCATGCTCTGCGGCGTGTGCGGCGGCATCGCCGAGTACTTCGGCATCGATCCCAGCATCGTCCGCCTGGTGTGGGCGGCGCTGGTCCTCTTCGGCGGCACCGGCGTCCTGCTCTATATCATCGCCGCCATCATCCTGCCCAGGAAGAGCCAGATCTACCCCGGCTACTGAGCAGATCCGGATCTGCCGCGCTCCGTCGGGAGCGCGGCTTTTTTTGCCGCTTTCCGGTTTAGGACCCCGCCCGCCGTGCCATACTGGACCCAGGCGCAAGAAACCCTTGCACGATCTTCCAGCCCATGATAAACTGCTGTCAAAGACAACCGCCGCCAGAAAGGAGCGCATGTCCCATGATCGAGATCCGTCCCGCCCGCCCGGAGGAGATCCCCCGCCAGAAGGAGCTCTGGAAGCTGGCCTTCGGCGACGACGACGCCTACATCAACTACTTTTATGACCACGGGGACGCCAGCCAGGTCCTCCTCCTGCTGGAGAACGAGGTGGTGTGGACCATGCTGGCCCTCTTTCCGGTGTCGGTGACCCTGCCCCAGGGGGAGATCCTCTCCTCCGCCTACATCTACGCCCTGGCCACCCACCCCGACGCCCGGAAGAAGGGCTTCGGCCGCTTCATCCTCAACTACGCCGACTACTACCTCCAGGAGTCGGGGAAGGACTGCGTCACCATCGTGCCGGCGGAGCCCTCCCTCTACAAGTACTTCGCCACCACCGGCTTTGAGCCCGCCTGCTCCACCCGGAAGGTGGAGCTCCTCCGGGACATGGTGGCCGCCCCCGCCCCCGGGGACAACCTGGTCTCCGTCGCCCCCGCCGGCTACGCCGAGACGCGGGAGCGCCTGCTCAAGGGGAGCCTCCGGGTCACCTACAGCGAGGCGCTGCTGGCCTATCAGCAGGGCCTCTCCCGCATGGAGCGGGGCGACCTCTTCCGCCTCACCGTCTCCGGCCAGGAGGGCCTGGCCGCCGCCGAGTATCTGGACGACGACACGGTGCTGGTGAAGGAGCTGCTGCTGCCCCCCGCCGCCCAGGCCGGCGGCGCCGCCC
>CALWYC010000008.1 GCA_944385655.1 uncultured Intestinimonas sp.
CACGGCAACGACCCCGCCACCTGCCCGGTGTGCAACCCTGTCAAGTGCGAGCACGGCAACGACCCCGCCACCTGCCCGGTGTGCAACCCTGTCAAGTGCGAGCACGGCAACGACCCCGCCACCTGCCCGGTGTGCAACCCTGTCAAGTGCGAGCACGGCAACGACCCCGCCACCTGCCCCCAGTGCAACCCCGACCTGTACTGTGCCCACGGCGTGCCCCTGACCGAGGAGTGCGCCCAGTGCATCGCCGCTCAGCAGGCTCACGAGGCCGCTATGGCCGTGGCCAAGGGCGTCTATGAGAAGATCATGGCCGCCACGACCCTGGCCGAGTACGCCGCCGCCAAGGTGGTGGACCCCATGTATGCCCCCACCATCAACGACCTGCTGGCCGAGTATGTGGCCACGCTGACCCCCGACGAGCAGGCCGCCTACGCCGCCAAGGTCGCCGAGCTGGAGGCCCTGCTGCCCCCCGTCCTGACCTTTGAGACGGCGGAGGAGGTCTACGCCGCCATCATGGCCGCCGAGACCAAGGCGGACTATGACGCCATCCTGGCCGCCATCAGCGACGAGCAGAAGGCCGAGCTGGACGCCTACGTCCTCACCCTGACCCCTGAGGAGCAGGCGGCTTATGCCGAGAAGATCGCCGCCCTCACCGCCCCCCTCACCGACGTGGAGGCCATCTACAACGCCCTCCTGGCGGCGGAGACCCTGGAGGCCTTTGAAAGTATCTTGGCCCAGATGAGCGAAGAGGCTCTAGCCAACTTCACCGCCGCTCTCACCGAGGAGCAGTTGGCCGCGCTGGACGCGAAGCAGGAGGAATTGTTCCTGGCCAGTCTCCCCAAGCGCACCGTGGATGTGACCGACCCCGGTCCCCTGATGCCGCCTGTAACAATCGAAAACATGGAGACTCCGATGCTCCGCATGAGCCGGATGCTCAGTGCCCCCTCTGTCTTTGCCTATGGCGACAGCGAACGCCTTGACAATGAGAACATCGTTACAGAAAAAACTGCAACGATGGTAGATAAAGATACCCGCAGCTATGAAATTGCGCTCAAGGTCTACACTAAGGGCACCGTTTCGGGCGGCGAGAGTATTCCCAGCGACATCGTGCTGGTGCTGGATGAATCGGGAAGTATGGCATATGATATCGGCTCCGGTCCTGTATATGCAGGTCAGCTGGATACGAGCAGGACCTATTATATGGTGACTGGTGACTCTGCGCGGGAAATCACTTATAGCTCGTCCCGACGGTCCTGGGGATATTATAATAATTATGGATGGTGGATTTCAATCACCCCCACCGCCGGGCCGGATGACACGAATGAGGATCATGTCCAGCTCTATACCGGCTATCAGACGCGGAGACAGGCGATTGTCACCGCTGTGAATGCATTCCTGGCTCAGGTCGCAGAGGACAACGACAACCTGCCGCAAGACCAGGTGGGGCACCGCGTGGGCATGATCGGATTCTCCGGTGAGTATTCCAGCAGAGAGATCCGCTCGCTGGGGACAAACTTCAATGATATTGGCGAAGGAACATTGAATACCTACGGAGGCACCTACATTAATTACGGCCTGCAGATGGTCGACGATATGTTTGATAGTGGGAATACATCCGATGTGGCGGGCCAGCAGCGCAACCGGGTGGTCGTGGTCTTTACGGACGGTGATCCCGGCTCCGGAAATTGGAATGACAGCGATTACAGCCACGCGGCGTCTGCCATCAGCACGACAAGGAACCTGAAGAAGGCTGTGGCGGAGGGCGGCTACGGAGCAACGGTCTACACCGTCGGCATCTTCCCAGGCGCAGACCCCTCTGTGACCGATGATAAGAAGAGCAATGCCTACATGAACGCCATGTCCTCCAACTATCCCGACGCGACAGCAACACTTGGATGGGAAGGAAGCTGGTTCCCAACCTGTTATTTGGACGTGGACTTCGGCACTCGCGCGGAGGGCAACTACTACCTGGCTGCCAGCAACACCGAGGCGCTGACCGAGATCTTTGAGGCCATTGCGGACCAGACCTCCAACCCCAGTGTCAGCTTGGGCGAGAATGCCCAGGTGATCGACGAGGTCACCGAGTACTTTGACCTGCCTCAGGATGCCAGCGAGATCAAGCTTCAGGTGGCGGACTATGACGGCGGCAGCTTCGGCACTCCCTATCCTGCGACTGGTGTGACCGCCAGCATCGAGGGACAAAAGGTGAAGGTCACCGGTTTCGATTTTGATGAAAACTATGTGACCACGCAGGCGAAACCCGATGGAAACGGATATGGAAAGCAATTGATCATTACCTTTACCGTCACTGCAGATGAGGAATTCTGGGGCGGCAATCAGGTGCCGACAAACGTTCTTGCGACTTCCGGCGTGGCCGGATCTAAGGGCGAACTTTTGGAAAATTTCGGGTATCCCTATGTGGATGTGCCGCTGAAGATCCCTGCCATGACCGGGAATGACATCAATGTGTACTACGGCGCGGCGTCGCCCAGCACGGAGCTGCTGTATACGAAGCTCAACTATACCGGCGACTGGAGAACAGCCTTTGTCAATACGCCCACATATGAAACAGAGCCGGGCAGTATCGATACAAAGACGGACGGCACATACACGACCACAGCGACGGTCACATCCAAGGTTCAGAAAGAGGGCGGCTATAATTCCGCCACGACTTCCTGCCAAGGGAGCGTGGATGTGTTCACACCCGTGCTCAGCTTCCAGGATGCCAACACCTACCTCACCAAGGCGCTGGCGCAGTCTGAATACAATGAGGTGGGTGTGGAGTGGAAGCATGGAGATACCTCCGCAGAGACTGTCAACATGCAGGGCGATGCGCCTGCGCTCAAGTATTCCTTCACCACAGCTCCTCAGAATCCCCTGTCGGACTACTACGTAAGAGTAAGTAGCGTCTCGTATGAGGATGAGAGCGTTAAAAATATTCCTCATACGGTAGACCACGAAAAGCATACCTGCTCTCTGCCCGAGGGAACCGGATGCGGCTTTGACAGCAGCAAGGGTGACTTTATCGTCCATGTGTTCCAGCCGAAGATTCAGTTCCAGGACATCAAGACCTATCTGGGCACTACGCTGACAGATGCTGATTATACCACTGGCAGCAACCCCGTGATCGTAGACTGGCTGCATGGAACCGTCAGCCATAAAGGCGTGGTGATGAATAACGAGGAGCCAGAGGCGTTCAACTATCGTTATACCCCCTCCTCCGGGACTGATGACTACCATGTGAATGTCACTGTGTCGATTGGCAGCATCCAGCTCACCAAGGGCGAGCATTACACAGTAACTCATGCGACCTGTAACCTTCCTGAGTGCAGTTTTAACAGCGGCAAGGGCGACTTTATGGTCCACGTGTTCAAACCCACCATCACCTGGAAGGACAGCAAGCAGAATTACGGTACCAGCCTGACTCAGGATGTGCTCAATGGACACATGGTAGGCTCCGTAGAGTGGAAGCACGGCACTGTGTCCGCCAGCGGAATGACAGGTAATGCGCCAACGTTGCGCTATGATTTCACCGCAAAGGGAGCCAGCACCAGTCTGGTGGGCGCCACATTTACCCAGGAGACCGAAGTGGTGGTAACCGTGAAGCTGACGAACGGTCAGGATGTCACTGAGCATACCACATTTAAGTGGAGTGAAGCCGGTGAATGTGAATGCACCACCGCACCTACGGACGCTCAGTTCCGCATCCACCTGAACAGCTTCGACCTGACGGTGAGGAAGGTGGCCGAGGAGACCTACGACTCCGGTGACACCTTCCGGTTCACCCTGACGAAGGACGGCGAGGAATACGCCACCTTCACCCTGAAGGCCGGCGAGAAAGTCACCTTCAAGAACCTCCAGGCCGGCCCCACCTACACCGTGGTGGAGGATACCGGCTGGTCCTGGCGGTATACCTGTACCGATGATGCGACCAAGGATGTGACGGTCACCGGCGGCACCGCCGAGGTTGTCTTTACCAACGAGCTGACAAAGGACCATTGGCTTTCTGACGAGGCCAGCGAGAACAACGTGTTCGACTCCGTCAATGCCCACAGCACCCGCATGAGCGACGCTATGCTCCCTGAGAGCGTGAAAATGCCCAAGGTTCACGATGAGTCCGACGCGAAAGGAGATGAGGCAGTATGATGTTCTATCGCGGTAAACGCGCCAGAAGACGCTGCACCCGGCCTGTCCTCCTGCTTCTGTCTCTGGTCCTGATGCTGGCCATCGGTGCCGGTGGTACCCTGGCCTTCCTGATCGATACCACTCCCGAGGTAAAGAACGTCTTTGAACCCGGCGAGATCACCACCACCGTTGTCGAAGACTTCGACAAGAATACCAAAGAGAATGTGCGTATCCAGAATAATGTGAACAGTTCCATAGCGGTCTATATCCGGGCCACCTGGACGGCCAACTGGGTGAAGGACAGTGAAATCGTGGCTCCGGCTGTACAGGGTACGGATTATACGGTAACGAACTTGGCAGTAACGGGTAGCGGCTGGCAAAAGAACGGCGACTACTACTACTACACCAGCGCAGTGGCGCCGGGAGATTACACCGGCTATCTGTTCACCAAGCTGGAGCCCGTGGCTGCGGCACAACCCGAAGGCGCTCATCTCGAGGTGACCATCCTCAGCCAGGCCATCCAGGCCGAGCCGGATCAGGCGAGGATTGACGCTGGTTGGCCCACCAGTTTTAACTGAAAGGAGGCGGCGACATGAAAAAGTTCAGTATGGCCAGACGCCTGACCGCCGTCCTCCTGGGACTGGTGTTCTGCGTGAGCGTCATGGGAGCGGCGATGGCCGCTCCCGGGGACCCCGACGGCAAGACCATCACTCTGGTGGAGCAGAACGGCGGCGCGGCCTTCACCTTCAGCGGCGACAACGACCTGTTTGACGACTTCAAGGGCGTGCTGCCCGGCGACTCCCTGGACCAGACCATCACGGTGGCCGCGTCGGGCAGAAACGACTACCCCTATGAGATCTACCTCTACGCCCGGGTGTGCGACAAGCCCGGACAGGACGGCCATCCCGCCGTCATCCAGCCCGCCGAGGGCTTCCTGGATCACCTCACCATCGAGGTCTCCCAAAACGGTTCCGTCCTGGGTGACGGGACCAACCTGGGCAGCGGTACCGGCAAGAGCGGTGTGCTCCTGGGCGAGTTCCACCCCGGCGAGTCTTTGGATCTGGATGTGAAGCTCACCGTGGACATTCAGATGGGCAACGAGTTCCAGAACGCTGCCGCTTACATCGACTGGGTGTTCTTTGCCGAGCAGACCGGCACCGAGGATGGCTACGAGACGCCCAGACCCTCTCCCAGTGACGGCGGCGGAGAATCCACCCCGCCTGTGGACATCACAGACCCGCCCGTCCCCGAGGGACCCGGCGAGACCCCGCCCCCCGCTGATGAGGGCGGAGAGGACATCGGCGATCCCGACGTGCCCAAGGGCGATCAGCCCCCCACCGAGGAGGAGATCGTGGACGACGGCGTGCCCATGGGCGACATGCCCCAGACCGGCGACGAGACCGGACTCTTCCTCTGGCTCGCTCTGGCCGCCCTCAGCGGCTGCGGCCTGGTCTTCCTGCTGGTGACCGGCCGGCGGAAAGAGAAGCAAGAAGCCTAACACCTTGACAGATGAGGAGCCTGCCCGTGCGTACACACGGGCAGGCTCTTGTTACGAACGCGAAAGGAGGCGAGACCGGTGAGACCGGTGCGGAAATGGGCCCGGCGGGCCCTGCTGCTCCTCTGCCTGATTGGCCTGACCGCCAGCGGCATCTGGTTCTTCCGGTACTGGCAGCAGAACCGACAGACCCAGGAGAGCGTGGACAAACTGCGGGAGATCGTCCGGGAGGCCGCCCGGACCCCCGCGGAGTCCGGTGAACCGGACAACGGTTTCGCCGCCCTGCAGGCGGAAAACCCCGACTTTGCCGGCTGGATCTCCATTCCCGGCACCGCCGTGGATTACCCCGTCATGCTCCCGCCCGCTGACCAGCCGGAATACTACCTGCGGCGCAGCTTCCAGAAGGAGTACGACATCAACGGCATCCCCTTCCTGGATGCCCGCTGTGTTCTCGACCCGCCCAGCGGCAACTTCATCATCTACGGCCACAATATGTACAGCGGCGTCATGTTTCACGACCTCCTCTCCTACCGGAAGCAGGATTTCTGGGAAGAACACCCCCTCATCTCCTTTGAGACCATGACCCACGACGGGACCTATGAGATCATCGGTGTCTTCCTCTACGACGCTTCCTCCGGCGAGGACGCCTTCAAGCCCCACGCTGATGTGGATTTTGCCGACGAGGACGCCTTCGACGCCTACATGGATGAGGTCCGTGCCGCCGCCTACTACGATACCGGCGTGGAGCCGGTCTACGGCCGCCAGATCCTTACCCTGGTCACCTGCGACCGGTCCGTCCTCAGCAACGGCAGGCTCATCGTAGTGGCTCAGGAGACGGCGGAATCGGCCGAAACCGAATAGCCCGGCACACAGAAACAGCCCCCGGAGCCAAGCTCCGGGGGCTTTACGTTGTGGTCAGCGCCGTCGGCTCAGGAGCAGCGCCGAGAACAGGGACACCAGGGGCACCGTGAGCACGATGCCCACCGAGCCCGCTACGCTCTGGATGAGCTCGATGGCCATGGCGTCGCTGTTGATGATCTGGATGAGGGGGTAGCCGTAGACCTGGAAGAGGAGGAGCACGTTGAAGGAGGCGCCGGCAAAGGCCAGGATCAGGGTGTTGGCCATGGTGCCCATGGCGTCCCGGCCGATGTTCATCCCGGAACGGAAGAGCTGCCCGGCGGTGATGTTCGGGTCCACCGCCGTAAGCTCGCTGCAGGCCGAGGCGATGGACATGGCCACGTCCATCACCGCCCCCAGGGCGGCAATGAGGATACCCGCCACCAGGAGGCCGCGGATCTCCAGAGGACTGTCATAGGCCCGAAGGACCAGCTCCTCGGCCTCTCCCATGTTGAAGCCGCCGATGGGGGTGAGGCAGCCCACCGCCCAGGCGAAAAGCCCCGCCGCTGCCACGCCGCACACACAGCCCAGCCCGGCGCACAGGGTCTTGCGTGTGAAGCCGGTGAGCAGGAGCAGGGAGGCAGCCGCCGTCAGGGCGGCGATGGCCACCGACGCCGGGATGGAGGGCGCGCCCCGCAGCACCAGGGGGATGAGGAGGAACCAGATCCCGGCCAGGGTGTAGGCCAGGCCCAGCAGGGCCATGACGCCCTTTTTTCCGCCGATGGCGATGAGCACCAGGGCGAAGACAATCAGCATGCCCAGAAGGACGCCGCCCCGGTCGTAGTTGGGGATGGAGACCACGTAGGGATCGCCGGCGTCGTTCAGGTCCAGCCGCACGATGACCCGGGTGCCCACCGAGCAGTCCACATTGGCATAGGCGCTCAGGTAGTTGTAGGCCTCCAGCACCGCCCCCTTATGGGCGCCGGTGCGGACCTCCAGCTCCAGCAGCTGGGTGCCCAGACGCAGGCCCTCGGTCCAGTCCTGGGGCTGGGCGTCATCGTAAAGTACGTCGGTGACCTCGGCCACAGCGAAAAGCCGCTTCTGGGCGGCGGTGGGGGTGGTATCCTCCGAACGGAGGAGCACCCCTCCTACCACCAGCAGGAGCAGCAGGCACAGACCGACCGCCGCTCCGGCCAGACGGCGGATGCTGGCGGCGGAGGAGGGCGGCGCGGATGGGGGCGGGGGAGGGGGAGCGGTCTTTTTGGGGGCCATAGGCGGTCTCCTCTCTGGGTGATGCATGGCGGGGGGCGCCGCCGAACGGCGGCGCCCCCCGGTCGAAACGCATGGAAGGGGAAGGAATCAGCGCTCCAGAGCCTGGAAGCGGACCAGGATGGTGCACAGCTCGGCCCGTGTAGCGCCCTCAGCGGGGGCCAGGAGGCTGCCGGGACGGCCCTGGATGAGGCCCTGGGCCACGGCCCAGGCCATGGCCTCCCGGGCGTACTCGCTGACCGTACCGGCGTCTGCGAAGGCGGTCAGATCGGTCTGAACGGAGGCGTCGCCGCCCAGGTGGAGCCAGTAGCGGTAAAGCATGGTCACCAGCTGCTCCCGGGTGATGTTGTCGTTGACGCCGAAGAGACCGGTGTCATAACCCTTGATCACGCCCGCGGCGTTGGCCCAGTCCACGGCGTCGCTGTACCAGGTGTTGGGCTCCACGTCGGGGAAGCCGGCCCGGTCGCCCTCCCAGGTCTCGCCGGACATGCGGTAGAGGACGGTGGCCAGCATGGACCGGCTCACCTGCTGGTCGGGGGCGAAGCTGGTGCCGGAGACGCCCTTCATCAGGCCCTGATCCACTACATCGGAGACGGCGTCGTAGTACCATGCGCCGCTGTCCAGATCGGTGAACACGCCGGCGCTCAGCGGGGTGTCGCTGTCGGGGATGTCGGTGTCGTCCTGGCCGGGACGGGGGGCGGTGCGGTCGTCGTCATAGCCGTCCTCGCTGCCGCTGCCGGGATCGACAGAGGGAGCGGCGGTGCAGACGATGTCGGCCCGGTCGCGGACGCGGATGCGGGGGAAGGGCCCCTCGGGGGCGTTGAAGGTGTTGTCGTAGGAGGCCAAGCCTGTGGCGGTGATGGAGCAGCCGACGGCCAGATCCTCCACATCCTTGTCCGTGGTGATGTAACCGTCGATGAAGACGCGGCCCACATTACCCGCCTCGTCCCGGACCAGGATGGTCTGGATGAGGCCGTTGGCCGCCTCGAAGGACACCACTGTGCCCTTCAGGGTCACCAGACTGCCCAGTACGGAGCCGTCGTTGAGCTCGGCGGCGGTAATGACATTGGGGGTGGGAGCCGATGTCTCGCCGATCTTCTCAATGGAGGTCACAGCGATCTGCCGCTCGCCCTGATAGGAGGAGGTGGTGCCGGTGATGCGGACCACGTCGCCGATCTTGTAGCTGCCGGAGACGGGGAAGGCGTTGATGCCGGCGCTCTCGTCCTGGAGGTAGATGCAGTCGAAGAAGGCGGTGGCCTGGTCATAGCCGGAGGCGTTGGATGTGACCACGCCTTCGATGGTATAGCGCACGCCCTCCAGCGTCTGGGCCTGGACATCGGCGATGGGGGAGATCTCGGTGGGGTTGAGGTACTCCACCAGGTTCTCGCAGATGTTGTAGTTGGAGTAGTTCTTCTCCGCGCCGGAATCCTCCACCTCGGCCTGGACCTCGAAGTTGGACATAAAGGCCGCGCCGGAGACCACGATGAGGCCCTTGCCCTCCAACTGCTCGGTAGCCAGGACCATCAGGCGGTCATCGCCCTCGGCCACAGCGTACTTAGGCATACCGCTGCCGCCCAGACCGTCGCCGTCACTGTCCTTGGAATAGGTGGTGGCATGGCCGTAGACCACCGGCGTGACCGTGTCAGGCACCTGTGTGGCAGCCGAGCCGGTTTCATCCACGACATAAACGGACGCGCCGCCGTACTGACTGAAGAGCTGGGTATACATGTTGTCGTAATCGTGCTCAGCGTCATATTCCACGCCGTCCACCAGGAAGCTGTCCCAGTTATAGGTGTTGAAATAGAGCCGCTGGGTCTGACCGCCGTTGAGGCTGTCATCATTGGTGGCGTCGTCGCCGATGCGCAGGGAGGAGCCCAGGGCGGCCAGGAGTTTGTTCTGCTGGGCGGCCATGTGGTCCTCCGCCGGGAAGTCTGCATAGCTCTCGTAATAGTCCGACCAGCCGGCCACAATCACAGTGCCCCCCGCGGCATTGAAGTCCGCGATGGCCTGGATCTCCGCGTCGGAGTATACGGCATAGGGATCGCGCAGCACACTGCCGTTCCGGCGGGAGGGAGCGGTGAGGATGAGGGCTGTGTATTTGCCGTCAGCGTTGGCGCAGGCCGCGAGCAGGTCCTCTCTGGTTTTCAGCTCCACCGTCCGTACCAGATGGGAGGCCGCCAAATTGCCGAAGTTGCCCATGGAATCCTTGTAGTTGCCCGCCACATACTCGTTATAGTGGGAGGCGTCGATGCCGATGTACACCAGCCGCTCCGCGTCCATCACGTCCAGTGTGACATCCATGGAGTAGGTGTACTCCGACCCGCCCTGGGTGAGGGTTACCGTGACCGTGATGGTGGTCAGTCTGGCCTGGGTGGGGACATAGCCCCAGTCCACAGCCAGAGTGCCGCCGGAGGCAGGGATGGTGTAGCCGGTGGTGTCGGTGTACAGGGTCTCGCCGTTCTTCAGGGCGTAGGTGATGGAGTTGACTGTGGCGTCTTCCGCCTCGCTGTTGAAGAGGTTGGTGGTGATGGTCACTTCCTCCCCGGTGACAGGGTTGGCGGTACCGCTCTCCACACTGGAGATGCCCAGCTTGAGGGTTTCGCCCACCCACACGGGGGCGGTGACGGCGATGTCCCCGTCGGCCTGGGTGACACGGACAAAGTAGTAGCTGTAGCTGGCGGGGATGGAGCAGGCGAGCGCCCCGGAGGCGAGCTCGGCCGGATCGTCCCAAGCATAGGCCACTACGCCGGAATTGACCACCACTTCCACCCGGGCAATGGAGTCGGTGCTGTCCGGATCATAGACGCTGACGGCGATCTCGGCGGTCTCGGGGACCTCCTCGATGGTGGAGCCCAGCATCTCTCCGTTGAGGGTATAGGTGATCTCCAGGTTTTTGTCCTCGGTGGCATAGATGCGACGGTCGCGGATGGCCTGGTAGATGCCCTCCTCGGAAAAATCGTCGGTGAGGATGACGTCCCGGGCGTCGTTGGCGTTGCCCCACTTGCCCTTGTGGTTGTCCTGGTTGTTGGTGGGGGCCACGTGCCAGCCCTTGTCCAGGGCCATGACATAATACTCATAGCTGGGGTAGTAGCCGCCGGCGCCGATGGCGCCTTCGCCGTTGCCTACCTCCACCAGCTGGATGCGGGTGTCGATGACGGGGTCCCAGTAGGCAAAGTCCGAGAAGGTGCCGAAGGTGTCGCCGGGATGGTTGAACTGGCTGATGGAATCCACTCCCTCGCTCTGGCTGAGGAGGCTGTAGTAGGCTTTCATCCCGGCGTCGGCAGTCTTGCTGTTGAGGGTGGTATTGTTGCGGGAGACCAGGCCTTCGGTGTTAAAGGTATTGATGTGGCCGGGACCGCCGGACCAGGTCATCTCGAAGCCTGCCAGGGCCACCAGCTCGCCGGTGTGCGCGGCGTTGAAGTCGGCCACCGCGCCGGTGTAATCGGCCCACTTTTCGGCGCTCTCCGCCGTCATCTGGCTGGGGTCATAGAGGGCGGCCTCGGGGTTGGCGTTGCCGGAGGCGTCAAAGTAGTTGGAGTGGTCGGTGAAGGACACAAAGTCCACATTGTCGCTCTCGGGGAGATTGGCCACGTAGTCCAGAGCGGACTCCAGGGAGCCGGAACCGTCGGAATAAGTGGTGTGGGAGTGGAGCTGGCCGAAGTAGAGCTGGTACTCTGCCGTACCGATGGTGAAGGTCCAGCTCTTGGTCGCGCTCTGATTGTCGGCCCGGGTAACGGTGGCGGTGACGGTCACTCTGCCGTCGGCCATGGCTGCGGCGGGGGTGTAGGAGGCCTTGTTACCCTCCACGGTATGGGGCACGGTCTCGTCGCCCACCTTCAGAGTGATGGTGGGATTCTCACCCGCATTGCCGAAGGTGAAGCTGATCTCCGGCTGCTTGTCGTCGCCGGTCTGGGTACCGGCGGCGGGGAACACCTCCAGGATGTAGGGCTCATCCTTCACGGTGATCTTTGCGGAGCCGGTAAAGGATACCTCTTTGGTGTCGGCGCCGCTGACCGTGATGGCCAACTCGCCTTCCGCAGTCAGGGCAGTGCCGGGAATGGTGAAGGACCAGCCGTTGTCCGCCGCAGTCAGCTGGGCGGCGGTGCCGCCGTATGCGGCGGAGATTTCCTGAACGCCGAACACGCTGTCCACGGTAAAGCTGACGGTGTAGTCCTGGCCCACATAGGCGTCGGGCAGGGTGCCGAAATTGACGGTGGGGATGTTGACCACACCGTCGGTAACGGTGACGCCTTCCGCCAGGGGGTAGAAGAAGAACTCGTAGATGTCGTAGTCGGTGACGTTGTACATGCTGTAGGTCTTGTAGGAACCGCCAAAGTACTCCAGATACTGGGAATACTGTCCGTTGAATTTTGCGGTGCGGCTCTCCAGATTCCAGCCGCCCTTCTTTCCGGCGGTAAGGGTCCAGTCGGCGTCCTCGGTAGCATCCAAGGAATAGAAGGCGTTATTGCCGGTGCCGTTGGAGCAGAGGTAGCCGTCATGTTCCGTCTTGAAGCGGTAATAGCCTTCGTCGGTTTTTTCCACGGTGAACACCCGGCCGCCGTTGGCGGGGATGGCCGCTTTATTCTCCAACGTGGCGGCGGCATTGTTGATCACCTGATTGTCACCCTCTCCGGCCAGCACGCCCTGGGCAGAGAGGTTGTACATCACTACCTTGTCGCCATCCTCGGGCAGGTTGCCGGCAGGCGTCTCGGGGATCTCGGTGACCTTGTAGAAGGCCAGGGCGAACATGCCCTCAGAGCCGGAGGCGATGTTGTAGTAGGCGCTCCAGGTGCCGTAGCTGTCCTGGTACTCCATGTAGGCGTTGCGAACGGGGTTCTTTACATAATACAGGCCATTGCCCACGTCCACCAGCTCCCACTTGTCGTTCGGAGCTCCGAGCGGCATACTGGTTCTTTCTGCGTTCATACCGATCTTCTGGCCGTCGTAGGAGAAGGACCAGGTGCCGTCTTCGTTGTCGATGACGGTCCACACGTCGCTGGCGGAGAAGCCGGACAGGGTGCCATCGGTCAGTGTGACATCGGTGCCGTTGTTATAGTAGCCGTTGTAGGTTCCGGACAGGGCCTTGCTGTAGGCGGGGTTGTAGATGACCACCTGGTCGCCGTCGGCGATAGGGCCATCGCTGGGCTCAGGCTCCGGATCTTCACCGGCATCGAAGGTGCCGGTCTTGTAGAACTGGAAGGTGTAAATATCGGGATTGCTGCCCATGCCGTAACAGGTGAAATAGCTGCCGTAGTACTCCAGGTATTGGGGCTTTCCATTGTAGGCCGCATTGGTGCTCTTAATAAAGGAGCCACTATCCTGCTTCTCCAGGTCAAAGAGGGTGTACTCCCCCTGCTCGGCCACCAGACGTACGTGGGTGCCGTCCAGGTAGAGATAACCGGCGTCGCTCTGGAAGGTGTAGTGGCCGTTCTCATCCACATGGACCTTGAACTCCGCAGCACCTTCAGGGACGGTAAGCAGGCCCTCACTGAGAGAGCCGTCCAAAGCCACCAGCTCGTCCTTGGTGCTGCCGCTGCTGCTGGTATAGGTGTAGGACTCGGTGCCCATGATCTTTTCGCCGGTGGGATAGTAGATGACCACGATATCACCGTCGGCGGGAGTCTCCACCAGTTCGGCACCTTCGGGCTCCGTTGTGCCGCCCGGCTCCTGCACCTCATTCGCCTGGAAGAACTGGAAGGTGTAGATGCCGAGATTGCTGCCCAGGCCGTAGGTGGTAAAGCCGCTGTAAAACTCAATGTACTGAGCACCGCCGTTGTACTGGGCGCTGACGTTCTTCACCAGCCAGCCTTCGCCCTGCGCCTCCAGGGTCCAGTAGCTGTACTCGCTGGCGGTCTCAGTCATGGTGAGGCTGTTGCCGGTCTCGCCGGAGGTCAGATACTTGCCGTCGGCAGAGAAGGTGAACTGCCCCTCATCATTGGTGCCAACGGTAAAGACAGCCGCCGTCTTGTCGGTGGTCAGGGTTCCGTTCTCCAGAGCAGCCTCCTGCCCCGCCAGCTTGGAGCCGCTGGCGGTGGTGGTCATGACCTGATTCTTGGCAGGCAGGTAAAAGACCACGCTGTCCCCGGCTTTGATGGGGCTCTCGCTGGGCTGGGGATCGGGGTCCTCGCCGGGATCGGGATCGGTGGAGCCGGTGCCCTCGACGTATTGGTAGAGGGTGAAGTCGTAGGGGTAGCCGGCGTTGATGGTGGTATTCTTATAGGCACGGAACTTATTCTCAGAGCTCTTGTTGCTGGCCAGGGTCACAGTGTCCGAGTCGGTACCCAGGAAGCGGAAGGCGCCGTCAGTAAAGTTGACGGCCCAGGTGTAGCTTCCGGCCTGGATGCCGTTGGTGTTGCCGCCCTTGGGGGCCACCTGCACGCCGTTGGCGTCAGTGAGAGTGACGCCGTCTTCTGTGACGGTGATGTCCCACACCAGATTGGCGGCGGGATTGATCAGTTCTTCGGCTTCTTGTGTAATTGAATAGGCAAGCAGCCATGGATTTCCATTATTATCATCGTACTCGCCCACGGCATAGCCAGTGGACACCGTCATGACATACTGGCCGGAGGTCAATTCTTCCTGCGTTGTAATCTTGGTAAAGGTCCCCGTCTCCCCGGCGGCGAAGGCCGCGGTGGGCAGCAGGGTGAGGAGCATGGCGAGTGCCAACAGTGCGGAGAGAAGCTTGCTGAACCTTCGTTTCATGCGCGGATCATCCATCCTTCCTTTGACTGGGCCGCGGCAGGCCGCGGCTGATTTCCCCTGTTTTAGTCCTCTCCTGACGCTCCACCTCCCAGCCGCGCACTTCAGATTGGAACAGGAAAGCCGGACGCACGGTCCGGCTTTTTACTCAGCGCCGGTGCCCTCCCAGGCGCGGCCGCAGGCCGCAGGGCACCGTTCGCATCTTATGCTGTCCACATGGTGGCTACAGAAGTATTCTAACAAATTTTGAGCGCTCTTACAATCCCTTTTTTGGTAATATTGCCTTTGGAATGCGTAAAATTTGAGAATAATTTGTATACAATGTAAAAATGATGTGGGCGCAAGGTTGCATTCCAGGGGGAAAACCGGTACAATGGAGCCACGAAGTCCGCCGCGGACGGCGGCCGAGCGACAAGGAGGCGACAGGTATGGAACACTACAACCCCCTGCTGAAGGGCGGCGCCAGCCCCCAGAAATTCATCACCATCGGCGAGATCATGCTCCGGCTCACCCCGCCGGACTACGAGAAGATCCGCATGGCCACCAGCTTCGAGGCCAGCTACGGCGGCAGCGAGGCCAACATCGCCCTGGCCCTGGCCAACCTGGGGGTGGACGCCACCTTCTTCAGCGTGGTGCCCAACAACAGCCTGGGCAAGAGTGCCATCCGCATGCTCCGCAGCAACGATGTCCACTGCACCCCCATCATCCTCTCCACCCCCGCCGAGACCCCCACCCACCGGCTGGGCACCTACTACCTGGAGACCGGCTACGGCATCCGGGCCAGCAAGGTCACCTACGACCGCAAGCACAGCGCCATCACCGAGTACGACTTCTCCAAGGTGGACCTCCACGCCCTGCTGGAGGGCTTCGACTGGCTCCACCTCAGCGGCATCACCCCCGCCCTGGCCCCCAACTGCCGCCAGCTCACCATGGACTGCCTCCAGGTGGCCAAGGAGCTGGGCCTCACCGTCAGCTTCGACGGCAACTTCCGCTCCACCCTCTGGTCCTGGGAGGAGGCCCGGGACTTCTGCACCCAGTGCCTGCCCTATGTGGACGTGCTCCTGGGCATCGAGCCCTACCACCTCTGGAAGGATGACGCCGACCACGCCAAGGGGGACTGGAAGGACGGCGTCCCCCTCCAGCCCAGCTATGAGCAGCAGGACGAGATCTTCCAGGCCTTCATCCAGCGCTACCCCAACCTCCGGTGCATCGCCCGCCATGTGCGCTACGCCTACTCCGGCAGCGAGAACAGCCTGAAGGCCTTTTTGTGGTACCAGGGCCACACCTTCGAGAGCAAGCTCTTCACCTTTAACATCCTGGACCGGGTGGGGGGCGGCGACGCCTTCGCCAGCGGCCTCATCTACGCCATGATGCACCAGTTCCGGCCCATGGACATGGTGAACTTCGCCGTGGCCAGCAGCGCCATCAAGCACACCATCCACGGCGACGCCAACATCACCGACGACGTCAACACCATCCTCAACCTGATGAACATGAACTACGACATCAAGCGGTAGAGCCGCTCCAAACGCCCTCCGGCCCGTGCCGGAGGGCAATTTTTTCTTTCCAAAGCGGCCCCCGTCTGCTATACTGTTTCCACATCCGCCCGCCTCCGCGGGGAAAGGAGCCCGCCATGGACCGAAAGACCGTCCTCATCACCGGGGCCAGCCGGGGCATCGGCGCCGCCGCCGCCCGGGCCTTTGCCGCCGCCGGCTACGCCGTGGCCGTCCACTACCATACCTCCGAAGCGGAGGCCCTGGCCCTCACCGCCGAGCTCACCGCCGCCGGCCACACCGCCATGGCCGTCCGGGCCGACGTGTCCGACCCGGAGCAGGTCCGGGCAATGGTTGACAATGTGTTGGAGAATTTTTGTCAACTTGACATTCTGATATGCAACGCCGGCCGGTCCTGGACCGGTCTCCTCTGTGACATGAGCGACCGGGACTGGCGGACACTGATGGGGGCCGACCTGGACGGCGTCTTCTACTGCTGCCGGGCGGTGTACCGCCACATGGTGTCCCGGAAGACCGGGCGCATCCTCACCGTCTCCTCCATGTGGGGCCGGTCGGGGGCCTCCTGCGAGGCGGCCTACTCCGCCGCAAAGGCCGGCGTCATCGGCCTTTCCCAGGCCCTGGCAAAGGAGCTGGGGCCCTCCGGCATCACCGTCAACTGCGTGGCGCCGGGGGTCATCGACACCAAAATGAACGCCCATCTGGGCCCCGAGGCCCTGGCCGAGCTGGCCGAGGAGACCCCCCTGGGCCGCCTGGGCACCCCCGAGGACGTGGCCAACGCCCTCCTCTTTCTGGCCTCCCCGGAGGCCTCCTTCCTCACCGGACAGGTCATCGGGGTGGACGGCGGCTTCCTCTGAGGACGGACATTGTGGCTTATGTTCATAGTTTGGACATATTTCCCTCCTGCGGTTGGTTAAAACGACGGTTGACAATTTACGAAAGAAAGGCTTATAATTGTCAACAACCTAAAGGAGGTTTTTACAATGAAAATGAATCGCGCTTTGTCTCTTGCTCTGGCTGGCGCGCTGGGCCTCAGCCTGCTGGCTGGCTGCGGCGGCGGCTCCACCAGCACCCCCGCTCCCGCCGAGACCGGCTCTGCCGAGACCACTCCCGCTGAGACCGGCTCCGCTTCCGGCGTCATCAAGATCGGCGGCATCGGCCCCCTGACCGGCTCCGCCGCCGTGTACGGCCTTGCCACCAAGCAGGGCGCCGAGGTAGCCGTGAACGAGATCAACGCCCTGGGCGGCCTCCAGTTCGAGCTGGACTTCCAGGATGACGAGGGCGACGCCGAGAAGGCCGTCAACGCCTACAACGCCCTCATCGGTGACGGCGCTCAGATCATCTACGGCTGCACCACCACCACCCCCTGCGTGGCCGTGGCCGCCGAGACCAACGCCGCCCGCTACTTCCAGCTGACCCCCTCCGCCTCCTCCACCGACGTGACTGCCGGCCGTGACAACGTGTTCCAGGTCTGCTTCACCGACCCCAACCAGGGCATCACCGCCGCCAACTACATCAAGGACAACGGCCTGGGCACCAAGGTGGCCGTGATCTACAACAACGGCGACGCCTACTCCACCGGCATCTACAACGCCTTCCAGGCTCAGGCCGACGAGATCGGCCTGGAGATCGTCTCCGTCACCACCTTCCCCGATGACACCAACACCGACTTCACCGTGCAGCTGGGCGAGGCCCAGAAGGCCGGCGCCGACCTGGTGTTCCTGCCCATCTACTACACCCCCACCTCTCTGATCCTGAACCAGGCCAAGACCATGGACTACGCCCCCGTGTTCTTCGGCTGCGACGGCATGGACGGCATCCTGGACCTGGAGGGCTTCGACACCTCCCTGGCCGAGGGCCTGATGCTCATGACCCCCTTCAACGCCTGGGGCGAGGATGAGCGCACCGTCACCTTCGTCACCGAGTACCAGGAGGCCTACGGCGGCATCCCCAACCAGTTCGCCGCTGACGGCTACGACTGCATGTACGCCATCTACGAGGCCTGCCAGGCCGCCGGCATCACCGCCGACATGAGCGCCCAGGACATCTGCGAGGCCCTGATCGCCCAGTTCACCGCCGCCGACTTCAGCGTGGACGGCCTGACCGGCACCGGCATGACCTGGTCCACCAGCGGCGAGGTCTCCAAGGCCCCCGTGGTGGTCAAGGTCGAGGGCGGCGTCTACGTCACCCAGTAAGACCCAGAGAAACCAGCCCTAAGGAAAGGGTTGCCGGGCTTTGCCCGGCAACCCTTTTTCCCCGTTTCGGGCCCTACGGCCCTACCCGCCTGTATGGCGGGCACATCCGCAGCCCGGCCGGACCGCGGATGTGCCTGCCATACAGCCATCCTCCAGAGAGAAAGAAAGAGGTGACCCGGTATGAGTATCCTCAACAACCTCATCAACGGCATCAGCCTGGGCAGCGTCTACGCCATCATCGCCCTGGGCTACACCATGGTCTACGGCATCGCCAAGATGCTCAACTTCGCCCACGGCGACGTCATCATGGTGGGCGCCTATGTCTGCTTCTTCGCCACCGGCCAGTTCGGCCTGCCCCCCCTGGCGGGCGTGCTGCTGGCCATGGTGGTGTGCACCGTGCTGGGCATGGTCATCGAGCGCCTGGCCTACAAGCCCCTGCGGCAGTCGGCCTCCCTGGCCGTCCTCATCACCGCCATCGGCGTGAGCTACTTCCTCCAGAACTCCGCCCTGCTGCTGTGGAAGTCCGACCCCAAGGTCTTCACCTCCGTGGTGGGCACCGGCTCGGTGAAGCTCTTCGGTGGGGAGCTCACCATCACCCACGTGGCCATCGTCACCGTGCTGGCCTGCGTGGTCATCATGCTGGCCCTCACCTGGTTCACCGGCCGCACCAAGATGGGCAAGGCCATGCGGGCCTGCTCCGAGGACAAGGCGGCCGCCCAGCTCATGGGCATCGACGTGGACCGCACCATTTCCATGACCTTCGCCATCGGCTCCGCCCTGGCCGCCATCGCCGGCGTGCTGCTGTGCTCCACCTATCCCTCCCTCATGCCCACCACCGGCTCCCTGCCCGGCATCAAGGCCTTCACCGCCGCCGTCTTCGGCGGCATCGGCTCCATCCCCGGGGCCATGCTGGGCGGCATCCTGCTGGGCATCATCGAGATCTTCGCCAAGGCCTTCAACACCAACATCTCCGACGCGGTGGTCTTTGCCGTGCTCATCGTGGTGCTGCTGGTCAAGCCCACCGGCCTGCTGGGCAAGGCCGTGCGGGAGAAAGTGTGAGGTGGTCCCTATGAAAACGATCGCTCCCGGCCGCAAGCGGCTTGTCAACAACATCATTACATACGGCATGGTCATCGCCGCCTTTGTGATCCTCCAGGTCCTCAACGCCGGCGGCATGCTCTCCCCCTCCCTCCAGGGCCAGCTGGTGCCCATCTGCGCCTATGTCACCATGGCCATCTCCCTCAACCTGGTGGTGGGCATCTCCGGTGAGCTCAGCCTGGGCCACGCCGGCTTCATGAGCGTGGGCGCCTTCTCCGGTGTGGTGGCCAACCTCTCCCTCCAGTCCGTCCTCCCCTCCGGCCCCGTCCGCCTGCTGGTGGCCATGGTCATCGGCGCCATCCTGGCCGGCATCGCCGGCACCATCGTGGGCGTCCCCGTCCTCCGGCTCCGGGGCGACTACC
Organism: uncultured Intestinimonas sp.; assembly: GCA_944385655.1. Classification (GTDB taxonomy): domain Bacteria; phylum Bacillota; class Clostridia; order Oscillospirales; family Oscillospiraceae; genus Intestinimonas. The sequence continues at coordinate 19,592 of CALWYC010000008.1, forward strand.
TGGCCATTGTCACTCTGGCCTTCGGCGAGATCATCAAGAACATCATCAACATCCTCTACATCGGCGTGGATGAGAACGGCATTCATTTCTCCACCCAGAACGAGATGGCCCTTAACCTGGCCGAGGGCGGCAAGGCCATCCTCAAGGGGCCCATGGGCGTCACCGCCAACGTGAAGCTCTCCACCTTCACCGCCGGCTTCATCCTGGTGCTCATCGCCCTCACCGTGGTCCTCAACCTGGTGAACAGCCGCTCCGGCCGGGCCATCATGGCCCTGCGGGACAACCGCATCGCCGCCGAGAGCGTGGGCATCGGCGCCACCAAGTTCAAGCTCACCGCCTTCGTCACCTCCGCCGTGCTGGCCGGCGCCGCCGGCGCCCTCTACGCCATGAACTACTCCTCCCTGGCCGCCAAGAAGTTCGACTTCAACACCTCCATCCTCATCCTGGTCTTTGTGGTGCTGGGTGGCCTGGGCAACATCCGGGGCTCCATCATCGCCGCCGCCCTCCTCTACGTGCTGCCCGAGCTCCTGCGCGACTTCTATGATTACCGCATGCTCATCTATGCCATCGTCCTCATCCTGGTCATGCTGGCCACCAACAGCCCCTTCTTCCGGGATCTGAAGGGCCGGTTCCAGGAGTGGCTCCGGGAGCGGGCCATGGCCAAGGCCGATGCCAAGGCGAAAGGAGGCAAAGGCCATGAGTAAGTTCCAGAAAGAGCCCACCAAGCTGGTGCCCGTGCCCAGCACCAACAAGATCCCCGAGCGTGACGTGGACAAGTCCCCCATCCTGGAGGCCCGCCACCTGGGCATCGACTTCGGCGGCCTCACCGCCGTCAACGACTTCAACATGGCCATCGGCCGCACCGAGATCGCCGGTCTCATCGGCCCCAACGGCGCCGGCAAGACCACCGTCTTCAACCTGCTGACCAAGGTCTACCAGCCCACCCGGGGCACCATCCTGCTGGACGGCCACGACACCGCCGGCAAGACCACCGTGCAGGTCAACCGCATGGGCATCGCCCGTACCTTCCAGAACATCCGCCTCTTCTCCAACCTGAGCGTGGAGGACAACGTGAAGATCGGCCTCCACAACCACATCGGCTACGGCCTCTTCAGCGGCCTGCTGCGCCTGCCGGGCTACTGGAAGGAGGAGAAGGTGGCCCACCAGCGGGCCCTGGAGCTCCTCTCCATCTTCGACATGCAGGACCTGGCCAACGCCAAGGCGGGCAGCCTGCCCTACGGCGCCCAGCGCCGGCTGGAGATCGTCCGGGCCCTGGCCACCAACCCCAGCCTGCTGCTGCTGGACGAGCCCGCCGCCGGCATGAACCCCTCCGAGACCGCCGAGCTCATGGAGAACATCGTCAAGATCCGGGACACCTTCCAGATCGCCGTCCTCCTCATCGAGCACGACATGAGCCTGGTCATGGGCATCTGCGAAGGCATCGCCGTGCTCAACTTCGGCCAGATCATCGCCAAGGGCACGCCCGACGAGATCCAGAACGACCCCGAGGTCATCAAGGCCTACCTGGGGTCCGGAAAGGGGGAGTGACGCCGTGAGCATGCTCCAAGTGGACAACATCAACGTCTATTACGGCGCCATTCACGCTGTAAAAGATATCTCCTTCTACGTGGACGAGGGGGAGATCGTCACCCTCATCGGCGCCAACGGCGCCGGCAAGTCCACCACCCTCCAGACCATCTCCGGCCTGCTGCGCTCCCGTACCGGCTCCATCGAGTTCCTGGGCAAGGCCATCCAGAACGTCCCCGCCGCCAAGCTGGTGGCCCACGGCCTGGCCCAGGTGCCCGAAGGCCGCCGGGTCTTCCAGCAGATGACCGTGGAGGAGAACCTGGAGATGGGCGCCTTCACCCAGCCCAACACCACCATCGCCCCCAACCTGGAGCGGGTGTACGAGCAGTTCCCCCGGCTCAAGGAGCGGCGGCGGCAGGTGGCCGGCACCCTCTCCGGCGGCGAGCAGCAGATGCTGGCCATGGGCCGGGCCCTGATGTCGGGCCCCAAGCTCCTCATGCTGGACGAGCCCTCCATGGGCCTGGCCCCCATCCTGGTGGAGCAGATCTTCGAGATCATCCAGCGCCTCCACAAGGCGGGCACCACCATCCTCCTGGTGGAGCAGAACGCCCAGATGGCCCTCTCCGTGGCCGACCGGGGCTACGTGCTGGAGACCGGCCGCATCACTCTCACCGGCCCCGGCAAGGCCCTGCTGGCCGACGAGGCTGTGAAAAAGGCCTACCTGGGCGGGTAACGGCTGCGCACATCAAAAAACCGCCCGGCGCAGGAGCGCCAGGCGGAGCCTTGACAATTTCACGGGGCGGGGCTATACTAAATATGAAGAGGCGCTGCCGGACACGGTCAGCCCTTACTTAAGACTTTGAAGTGATCGCCGTACTTTGTGAGGGTGCCGGCGGTCACTTCTTTTTTGCCTGAATGAACAGGCCGCAAATACCGATGATGACCATACAAAGCTGAAAAACTTCGGATGTACTCATGGGCAGCCCTCCTTTCCAAAGATCGGAGGACAAAAAGCTGCCCTCCGTTACGAAGGGCTGACCGCTGCTGTCCGGCAGCGCCGCACCCAGCATAGCATATTTTTTGTCAAAAGGCAATCAAAAGCCCCACCCAGTCAGGGCGGCACCTCCGGCAAAATGTTCGGCGGGCGCTTTCTCTTTTGCAAGCGAAACCTTTTTCCGTCCCGCAAAGCCCCTTTGTCAACCGGCGGTTGACAGGATGGAAGGGGGCGCTCCTTGCCATCCGAAGCGAGATAGGGTAGGATAGAGTCAGAAAGGGGGTGGCTTTATGACATTGGGACAGCGTATCCAGGCCCACAGGACCAGGCTGGGCCTCTCCCAGGAGGGACTGGGGGACAAGCTTGGAGTATCCCGTCAGGCGGTAAGTAAATGGGAGGCCGACGGAGCGGTGCCCGACACCAACAAGCTCATCGCCCTCTCCAAGCTGTTTGGTATCAGCCTGAACGAGCTGCTGCAGGTGGACGGTCCGCCTCCGGCGGGGGAGCCTGCCCCCGTCCGCCGCCCCAGGGCCAAGGCCGTTCTGGCCGGTGTGCTGGTCCTGGCCCTGCTGGCCCTGGCGGGGACCACCCTTTTCCTGGCCGCCCGGGTGACCGCTCTGGAGGAGCAGGTGGCCGCGCTGGAGCAGCGGTCTCAGTCTTTGGACCCCGCGGAGCTGGTGGCGGGCTGGGACTTTGGGGTGATCAATGACAACGAAGCGGGACAGACCGTTAAGTTTCAGGTAACCGTTGCCCGGTATGACCCGGAGGAGGAGCCGGAGGTGTTCTTCCTGCTCAGCGGGCTCGGCGTGGGCGCAAAGCGGGAGCCGGCCGACAAGCTCCCGTCCGCACAGGATGCCGGCGTATACACCGCCACCATCAATCTGGCGCAGTGGCAGGTCAGCACTCCATTCACCCTCTCTGTGGGCTTTGTCAAGGACGGCGTGGAGTACCTCCAGCCCCTGGCGGACTTTTCCTTCCTGGACAGGACCTCCAGCGCCTATGAGCCCCTCTGGCCGTAAAACCGCTTCCGACGCCCGGCGAAACTTCGCCGGGCGCTTTTTTGGTGGATTTTCCCCTTTCACCGGGAGAAAAATGGTGGTAAAATACAACCTGTATCCCTGTTTCATTCAAAAGGAGAGAGCGGTCATGCCCAACTACTTTGCCCATCTGACTTTCGGCGCCCAGTGTCTGGACCGCCTGCCCCGGGAGCTGCGCGCCCGCCTGGAGCGGGAGCGGTCCGCCTTTGACCTGGGCTGCCTGGGCCCGGACCCTCTCTTTTTCTACCGGGTGGGCCGGCCCAACGCCGTCCGCCGGGAGGGCATGGTCATGCACGCCAGGTCCGCCCTGCCCGCCTTCGAGCGGCTCCGGGGCGCCCTGGAGGAGGGCCTCCCCATGGCCGCCGGCTACGCCGCCGGATTTCTGTGCCACCTGGCCCTGGACCACGCCTGCCACAGATGGGTGGACCAGGAGGCCGCCGCCGGCGCGGTGACCCACCTGGCCATGGAGGCCGAGTTCGACCGGCTCCTCATGGAGCGGGCGGGGCTGGTCTCCCTGGGCAGGTCCTACCTGCCCCAGCCGCCGGAGACCGCCGTCTTTGCCGCCGCCGCCCGGGCCTATCAGCACGCCTCCCCGGAACAGGTGGAGGAGGGCTACCGCTCCATGTGCCGGGACACCGCCCTCTTCGCCCGCCTCTCCGGCCACGTCCTCAGCCGCCCGGTGAACCGGGTGGTGGGCACTCTGCCCGTGCTGCGCTCCCTCCGGGGCATCTTCCTTACCGCCGATTCCCACAGCCGCTTTGCCAGGAGCAACGACTTCCTCACCCGCCGCCTGGCGGACACCGTCCCCGAGGCCGCCGGCCAGATCGCCCGCCTCTTCCGGGCCGTGGAGACCGGCGCCGCCCTGGACCCCTGGCTGGACCGGGATTTCAAGGGCCTCCTCCCCCTGGAGGAGCCGGAGGGCCTCCCCACCTCCGCCCCCGCCTACTGAGCTCTGCCCTTTACATTTTATCTATGTATGCCAAAGGCCCTCCGCCGGATGTTCCGGCGGAGGGCCTTTTACCGTACCCGGTCCGTCTGGCCGGGACCTTGCCCCGGCCCGGACCGGCCCGGATCATGGGACAGGGACCATCGGGTCCGTTCCGCTGTCCGTCTCCCCCTCCGTCGGGGGAAACGCCCCGTCCTTTCGCCTTTCGCCTGAGGGTGACGCCACCCGGCACCGGCTTAAAAGGAGAGGTCTTCGTCCAGGTCCAGCGGACTGCCTTTCGGCCTGTCCGAGCCTAGTATGTCCCGGCCGCCGCCGGCCATACCGTCCATTTTCTGGTATAGGGCCTGTCATATTTGTCCAGAATAGGCATAGAGTCTACTGAAAACAGGAACGACCGGAAAGGAGGCGCTGCCATGGTGGAGGCCCAGCGCAAAAAAGTCTTTTTCTTCCGCCGCCGGGGGGAGAGCGTACGGGAGGGGGAGCTCCGGGCCCTGAAGGAGGGGCTGGAGCGGACCAGGGTCCTCATCAACCAGGCCTACGCCGGCTTCAACGGCACCGACGACCCCGACCTCATCGAGTCCTACGTCTTTGAGATCAATGCCCTTCAGGCCCGGTACGCCTACCTGCTGCGCCGGGTGAAGGGGCTGGAGCGGGAGGAGGGATGAGCATGGACGCGCTGGGCGATACCCTGCCCTGGCTGCTGGTGGGCCTGACGGCCGTCGGCGTCCTCCTGCTCCTCCGCGCCCCCATCCGCTGCCTGGGGCGGCTGTGCCTGCGCACGCTGGTCTCCCTGGGCGCTCTGGCCGCCTTCAGCCCCCTGGGCGCCCTGCTGGGCTGTTCCCTGGGGGTCAACCTGGCCAACGCCCTGGTCATGGCCCTGCTGGGCGCCCCGGGCTTCGGCCTGCTCCTCCTCCTCAACTGGGCCCTGGCCGTCTGACCAGAGCCTGTTTTTCTTTTTTTCGACCTTGTTCACAGATTAGAAATAAAAATAGGATAAAATGTAGCCTGCTCAAATACCTTGCCCCCCGGCGGAGCCGGCGGGACAGAGAAACGCAGGTGACACCATCATGAAACGAACGCTCTGCGCGTGGCTGCTGGCCCTGGGCCTGGCGGTGGGGACCGCCCTGCCCGCCTCCGCCGCCGCCTTTTCCGACGTGGCCTCCGACGCCTGGTACGCCCAGGCGGTGGGAGAGGTCTCCGACGCCGGCATTATGAACGGCACCACCGACACCACCTTTTCCCCCGACGAGCAGGTGACCCGGGGCATGGTGGTGACCGTGCTCTGGCGGCTGGCCGGCAGCCCGGCCGCCGCCGCCCCCGCCACCTTCCCCGACGTGGAGGACTGGTACTACTACGCCGACGCCGTGGCCTGGGCCCAGGCGGCGGGCGTCGCCACCGGCCTGGGGAACGGCACCTTTGACGGCGGCAGCATCGTCACCCGGGAACAGCTCTCCGTCTTCCTCTACCGGTACAGCCAGTACGCCGGCGACGAGCTGGCAAGCGGCGTCCTAGACCTCTACAACGACGTGGACAGCGTCCAGAGCTGGGCGCTGGACGGCATGGCCCACGCCGTGGGCGCCGGCCTCATCACCGGCACCGACGAGGGCAACCTGGAGCCCGCCGGCCCCGCCACCCGGGCCCAGCTGGCCGTCATCCTCCAGCGGCTCATGATCCCGGCGGTGGGCTGAGGCCCATTCCGCCTTATTCCACCCTCTTCTCCCATCCTCCGGCTCCGCCGGCGGGTGGGAGTTCCTTTTGCGGCTACAAAACTGCCCCGTGAAACGGACGGTTTTCCAGCTATGTTACAGGAATGTTACGGCAAAATCACGAAATTTCCCCCCGGACGGGGGCGGACAAGCCCAGACTTTTACATCCGATTTTGACAAAAAGATGTGGAATTAACCGGTGAACATATTATATCGACACTTTTTTACAGATAAAAAGTGCTGTAATACACGACCTTTTCCGACCAAAAAGGACTTGACGGGGTGGGGGAAAGCGTGTATCATTCCTTTGTAACCTTTTGTAATCATTTATGATCGGTCTGTTACTTTTATCCGACTATTTCCGTCGGAATTTCTGAGAAACGTGCAAGGGAGGCATCACCTGCATGGACGAGATCCTGCATTCCCCACAAAGAGAACTGCCGCGCCGTCGGCAGCGCAAAGGCTCCGCCCCCGCCGGGGGAGAGAGGGCCGAGCGCCTGAAGGAGCGGTTTTCCAAATTGACGGACACGCTTGGCGCCCGGAGCGAGGTGCTCCGCCGCCAGGGCACCCGGATTTACCACCGGGTCAGCTCGGCCATCGCCGGCAAGCCCAAGATGGCTCCGCTGCCCTTCCTGGCCATCAGCGCTGTTGTCGGCGTGGCGGCCGTGGTGAGCACCCTGTACAGCCCCGCCTATGTGGTCACTGTGGACGGCACCGACGTGGGCGTGGTCCGGGAGCAGGCCGTCTACGAGCAGGCCGCTGCCCGGGTTGAGGACCGGGCCAGTGAGATTCTGGGCTACGACTACACCCTGGACCACACCGTCACTTATTCCTCTGCCCTGGTGGAGCGGGACGAGCTCACCCCCGTGGCCGACATCGAGAACTACCTCTTTGATCAGATCGACGCCATCATGAAGAGTTACGTCCTCACCGTGGATGGGCAGTTCGTGGGCGCCGCTGCTGACCGGGCCGCCCTGGACCAGCTCCTGGAGGAGCTGGCCGCCCCCTATGTCAACGAGAACACCATCTCGGTGGATTACACCAAGGCGGTCCACATCACCCAGGAGTATATTGCCTCCGACGTGGAGCAGGATGTGGCCAACATGATGGCCACCCTCACCGCCAACACCAACGGACAGACCACCTATGAGGTCCAGAAGGGCGACACCTTCATGGCCCTGGCCTTTGATAACGGCATGACCATGGCCGAGATGGAGGCCCTCAACCCCGATGTGGACGTCAACAAGCTCTATATCGGTCAGATCCTCAACATCAAGGAGGAGATCCCCTTCCTGGGGGTGGAGACTGTGGATACCCTCACCTACACCGAGGCCATCGAGTGCCCCGTCCGTGAGGTGGAGGACGACAGCATGTACCAGGGCGAGTCCAAGGTGCTGGATGCCGGCGTCCCCGGCGAGGCCCTGGTCACCGCCGACGTGACCTATGTCAACGGCGTGGAGCGGGAGCGGAACGTCACCTCCTCCACCACCGTCCGGGAGGCCACCGAGAAGGTCATCGCCGTGGGCACCAAGGAGCGGCCCACCTGGTATCCCACCGGCAACTATATCTGGCCGGTGTACGGCACCATCACCTCCCGCTTCGGCTACCGCTATATCTTCGGCTCCTACAGCTACCACTCCGGCCTGGACATCGCCGTCCCCTACGGCACCAGCGTGAAGGCCTCCGACGGCGGCACCGTCACCTTCGCCGGCTACAAGGGCAGCTACGGCTACCTGGTCATCATCGACCACGGCAACGGGGAGCAGACCTACTACGGCCACAACTCCAGCCTGCTGGTCTCCGCCGGAGACAAGGTCTACCAGGGGCAGACCATCGCCAAGGCCGGCTCCACCGGCCGGTCCACCGGCAACCACTGCCACTTCGAGATCCGCATCAACGGCACGTCGGTGAACCCCTCCGCCTACCTCAACTGACCGTACAGCATCCCGACGGGACGGCGCCAGATGGCGCCGTCCCGTTTTTCGTTCTGGCAGAGCCTGGGGAAATTGGGGATTGACAGCTTGGGGCGGTCTCTGTATAATGTGCTTAGAATTGAAGAGGCAAACTATGCCGGGTGTAGCAAGTTTGCCGTATCCCGCTCCCGTCGGAGCGGACCGTTCGGATGCGTAGGGAGCATTTTGAAGCGCCGGTCGGCGCTCCAAAGTGCTCCTTTTTTCATCCGGACGGGTCCGGCACGGGGCGGCGGAGAAGGAAGGTGCGGAGAACGTGAGCACCAGGGAGACACGCACCACCACGCTCTTTCTGGCCGACGACGACGAGAGCGTGCGCCGGACCCTGACGGAATTTTTCGGCCGCTGTCCTGGCTACCGGGTGGTGGGGACGGCCAGCGACGGGGCCGCCGCCGTGGAGGGCTGCCGGCGGCTGCGGCCGGACGCCGCCCTGCTGGACCTCCAGATGCCGGTCCTCAGCGGCACCGGCGCCGCCAGGCTGATCCTGGAGGCGGGCTACGCCAAGTGCGTGGTCATGCTCACCGCCTTCAGCGACCGGGACAGCGTACAGGAGGCCCTGGCGGCCGGCGCCTTCGGCTATCTGACAAAGCCCTTTGAGCCGGACAGGATCCTGCCCGCCCTGGAGGTGTGCCTCTCCCGCAGCCGGGAGTACCACCTGCTCCGCAAGGAGCGGCGGAACCTGGACCGGCGGCTGGGGGAGCGGGAGGCCGTGGACCGGGCCAAGCTCCTCCTCATGGAGGAACGGGGCATGACGGAGGAGGAGGCCTACCGGTACATCCGGGAGCTCAGCCGCCGGAAGAACCTGTCCATGGCCAGGGTGGCCCGATACCTGACCGAAGCGCTGGGGGGAGAGGCATGATCAGCGCCACCAGGATGCTCTGCCAGAAGTATACCGACCTCACCGACGGGGAGATCGCCCACATCGAGTCCTACAACGCCATCCTGCCCGCTCTGGCCAACGCCGGGGAGGCCGACGTCTTCATCGACTGCCGCACCTCCACCGGCCGCTCCGCCATCGTGGTCTGCGAGGCCAAGCCCCAGACGGTGCCCTCCAACTACGAGCGCACCATCCTGGGCATGCTCATCCAGTGGCGGGACGAGCCGGCGGTGGACCGCTCCTTCCGGCTCCAGGTCCCCACCGTGGGGATGCGGGCGGTCTCCATGCCGGAGGACCGGCGGATCGTGCAGTCGGTGGAGCCCATCTTCTACGAAGGCCGGCTCATCGCCGTCCTCATCTACGAAAAGCCCGCCATGGCGGTGGAGGACATGGTGGCCCGGCAGGAGCCGGCCAGGGCCGGGGCCGAGCTGGACTGGGCCGGCGTGGCCGACTGCCTGGGGGAGGCCGTCGTCTTCCTGGACCGGGCGGGGGAGGTGTGCGGCTACAACCGGGCGGCGGAGGCCCTCTACCGGGACATGGGGTACGTGGGGGACCTGATGGGCATGCCGGGCAGCAACATCCAGCCGGCGGCCCAGGCCGAGTGCGACGGGATGTGGCACGAGTCGTCGGTGGTCAACCGGACCCTCCAGTACCGGCGCTTGGCGGTGTCCACCGGCATGGCCCGGTCGGCCCTCATCATCCGGGACATCACCGGGCAGCGGCGGCTGGAGCAGGAGCTCTCCTTTCAGAAGACCGCCCTGCGGGAGCTGCGCCACCGGATGAAGAACAGCCTCCAGATGATGGCCAACCTGACCCGCAGCCGGGGCTATGAGGCCTCCGACCCCAGCGACGCGCAGACCGCCCTGCTGGACACGGCCAACCGCCTGCTCTCCCTCACCGCCACCCTGGACGGGGTGGTCCAGGTGTCGCCGGAGAAGGTCTCCCTCCTCCAGGTGCTGGAGCAGGTGCGGAAATATACCCTCCAGACCCTCCTCACCCCGGCCCGGAGCATCACCATCCGGGTGTGGGGTCAGGACGCGGAGGTCTCCGCCGACTGCGCCGCCTCGGTGGCCCTGGTGGTCAACGAGCTGCTGCAGAACGCCCTCAAGCACGCCTTCCCCGCCGGCGCGGCGGGGGAGGTGGACATCCAGCTCCAGGCCGGCCGCCCCCTGTGCAAGGTCACCGTGGGGGACAACGGGGTGGGCTTCTGCCGGGAGACGGTGAAGCCGGGGGCCATGGGGCTGGAGCTGGCCGCCACCATCGTCCGGGAGAAGCTCATGGGCGAGTGGAAGGTGGACAGCGGCGGCGGGGGGACCCGCATCACCTTCGATTTTCTGGAACAATAGGGCGCCGACCAGAGGACATGGCGGCGCGGGAATACGCTGGGCGACGCAGCCCAGGGACAGCGGAAGCGCTGCCCCTGGGCTGTTTTGCATATTTTTCCCCATCCTCCGCCCGGGCGTGGCCCTCCACGCCCCAAAACGAGCAAAGAGAGGTGTATCGAAACCATGAAACTGAAAACGACCCTCAACGGCAGCAGTTTCACCTTCCGGGACATCAAGGATGTGCTGGCCAAGGCCAATGAGCCCAAGTCCGCCGACCGCTTCCAGGGCATTGCCGCGGCCACCGCCACCGAGCGGGTGGCGGCCAAGATCGTGCTCTCGGAGCTCACCGTGGGCGACCTCACCGAGCACCCCACCGTCCCCTACGAGAAGGACGAGGTCACCCGGGTCAACATCGACGGGCTCAACAGGCCCATGTACGAGCGGTTCAAGAACAAGACCATCGGCGAGCTGCGGGAGTGGGTCCTGGACCACAGGACCACCACCGAGGAGCTCTGCCGGGCCAGCCGGGCCTTCACCGGCGAGGTGGTGGCCGCCGTGGCCAAGATCATGTCCGCCATGGACCTGGTCTACGGCGCCAGCAAGATCGTCCGGCCCACCAAGTGCATCACCCAGATCGGCCTGCCCGGCACCCTCTCCTACCGCTGCCAGACCAACAGCCCCACCGACGACGTGCCCACCATCCTCCTGGGGGTCATGGAGGGCCTGTCCTACGGCTCCGGCGACGCCTGCCTGGGCATCAACCCGGTGAACGACGACGTGGAGAACACCAAGCGCATTGCCGACGGTCTGTGGGACCTGGTGAAGAAAAACGACGTCCCCACCCAGATCTCCGTCCTCTCCCACGTCACCACCCAGATGGAGGCGGTGCGGCGGGGGGCGCCCCTCTCCATGTTCTTCCAGTCCATCGCCGGCACCCAGGCCGCCAACGACAACTTCGGCGTCAGCCGCGCTCTGCTGGAGGAGGCCTACGCCCTGGCCAAGGCCTCCTGCACCGGCCTGGGGCCCAACCTCCTCTACTTCGAGACCGGCCAGGGCTCCGAGGTGTCCATCGGCGCCGACGAGGGGGTGGACGAGATGACCCTGGAGGCCCGGACCTACGGCTTCGGCCGCTTCTTTGACCCCTTCATGGTCAACAACGTCTCCGGCTTCATCGGCCCCGAGACCCTCTACGACGGCAAGGAGATGATCCGGGCCAACCTGGAGGACCACTTCATGGGCAAGCTCATCGGTCTGCCCATGGGTATGGCCCCCTGCTACACCAACCACACCTCCATCACCCAGGACGACCAGGAGATGGCCACCGCCCTGCTGGCCATGGC
>CALWYC010000009.1 GCA_944385655.1 uncultured Intestinimonas sp.
GTCACCGACCCGGTGCAGAAGGAGCTCCAGGCCCTCTCCTCCCGGCTGGAGTGGCTGGAAAACTATATCGACGAACAGCATAGAATGGAAAACAGATAAGGAGTCAGACCGAAATGAAGCTGTACAATTCCGCGTCCCACACCCGGGAGGACTTTGTCCCCCACACCCCCGGCAAGGTGAGTATGTACACCTGCGGCCCCACCGTCTACCACTTTGCCCACATCGGCAACCTGCGCAGCTACCTCATGGAGGACGTGCTGGAGAAGTTCCTCCGGTACGACGGCTACGACGTGACCCGGGTCATGAACATCACCGACGTGGGCCACCTGTCCTCCGACGCCGACACCGGTGAGGACAAGATGCTCAAGGGGGCACAGCGGGAGCACAAGACCGTCATGGAGATCGCCCAGTTCTACACCGATGCCTTCTTCGCCGACTGCAGGAAGCTCAACATCAAGTACCCCGACGTGGTCCAGCCTGCCACCGGCATGATCGACAGCTATATCAAGGTCATCACCAAGCTGATGGACACCGGCTACGCCTACTTCGCCGGCGGCAACGTCTACTTCGACACCTCCAAGCTGGACCACTACTACGTCTTCAACGACCACGACGAGGAGGACCTGGCGGTGGGCGTCCGGGAGGGCGTGGAGGCCGACGAGAACAAGCGGAACAAGACCGACTTCGTCCTGTGGTTCACCAAGAGCAAGTTCGAGGACCAGGCCCTCAAGTGGGACTCCCCCTGGGGCGTGGGCTACCCCGGCTGGCACATTGAGTGCTCCTGCATCTCCATGAAGTATTTGGGGGAGTACCTGGACATCCACTGCGGCGGCGTGGACAACGCCTTCCCCCACCACACCAACGAGATCGCCCAGTCCGAGGCATATCTGGGCCACCCCTGGTGCAAGTACTGGGTCCACATCGCCCACCTGGACACCGCCGGCGGCAAGATGAGCAAGTCCAAGGGGGAGTTCACCACCGTCTCCACCCTGGAGGAGAAGGGCTACGACCCCCTGGTCTACCGCCTCTTCTGCCTCCAGTCCCACTACCGGAAGGCCCTGGTCTTCTCCTACGAGAACCTGGATAACGCCAAGGCCGCCTATGAGAAGCTGGTGAGCCGTGTGGCCGCCCTCCAGACGGAGGGGACCGCCGATGAGGCCGCCATGGCCAAGTACGACGAGGCCTTCAAGGAGGCCCTGGGCAACGACCTCAACACCTCCCTGGCCGTCACCCGTCTTTACGATGTCCTCAAGGCCAAGGACCTTTCCGACGCTGACAAGCTGGCCCTGGTGGGCAAGTTCGACCAGGTGCTGGGCCTGGACCTCCTGAAGAAGGCGGAGGCCAAGCGCGCCGAGCAGGCCAAGGCCACCACCACCGCCTCCGCCGGCGGCTACACCGTCACCGGCGAGGGCGACGCCGAGATCGACGCCCTGGTCCTCCGCCGGGGCGAGGCCAAGAAGGCCAAGAACTTCGCCGAGGCCGACGCCATCCGTGACGAACTGAAGGCCAGGGGCATCGAGGTCACCGACGTGCCCGGCGGCGCTGTGTGGAAGCGTCTTTGAGCCGCCTGTTGAATCAGATATAAGAAAGGCCCGGACTTCACACCATGGTGTGAAGTCCGGGCCTTTTCAGCCTTGACGGACCAGATTAGGAAGATCCGGGCGGTGGAGCCTTCTCTTTGCGCTTTTTTGCGGCCCCCTGCAATTCGGGTACGGGAGAGACATCGTTTTTCGGCTGGGTATGGGTGCGCTCTGGGCGCTTCATCCCTTGCTTTGCCATCCGGATACCTCCTTCATGATGGTGTCTGCATGGCTGCGCAGGTCGGAAAAGGTATTGACCTGCTTCATCCGGCCACTGAGCTGGTAGCGGATCTCCTCAGGCAGGGCCTGAAAATAGGCGTCCGCCTCCGGGTCGTGGCGGCACAGGGCATAGAGATCGGCATGATCCCGCCGCATGGGGCATCACCTCGCCCCTAGCATTTCCACGTTCCGCCGCCGCCAACCCAGGAAGATCATCCCTGCCAGGCAAGGCCCTCCAGGGCTGACCGTGCCAGCAGGGCGGCGTCGATGGCAAGAGCGTCGTCGTCGGTGCGGAATTTGGGGCTGTGCCAGCCGGCGTTCTCCCGGTCCGGAAAGCCGGAACCCAGCCAGTAGAAGAAGTAGGGCACCTCACGGCCAAATTCCGGAAAATCCTCCGAGCTCATCTCGGGGGCAGTGCCCACGATGTTCTCCTCCCCCAGGACGGCCGCCGCCACCCGGCGGGCCAGGGCGGTCATGGCGGGGGAGTTGAAGAGGAGAGGGGCGGCCTCCTGACAGTCAAAGTCGCAGCCGCAGCCATAGGCGGCGGCAATGTCCCGGCAAAGCCGTTCCACCCGCTCCTGGGCCATCATCCGGGTCTCATGGGAGAAGGCACGGATGCTCCCCGTCATGGTGAGGAGATCAGGGGAGAAATTCTCCGGCGTGCCGGCGTGGATGGAGCAGACGGCGCACACCAGCGGGTCCTCCGGGGCGGTGTTGCGGCTCACCACCGACTGGATGCCCTGGATGATGGCCGCCGCCGGCACGATGACGTCCACGCACTTCTGAGGGGTTCCGCCGTGGCCGGTGACCCCGTGGAGGGTGATGGTGAAGTTGGCCTTCTCCGACATGAGGGGACCTTCCTGGACGGCCACCGTCCCGGCGGGGAGCTGGGGCCGGTTGTGGACGCCGAAGATGCAGACGGGCTTCTCCGGCAGTTTCTCCCACAGGCCGTGGGAGAGCATGGCACGGGCGCCGCCGGTGGTCTCTTCGGCGGGCTGGAAGAGAAAGACTACGTTCCCGGCGATCTCCTCCCGCATGGCGGAAAGGAGACAGGCGGCGCCGTAGAGACCGGCAGTGTGGAAGTCGTGGCCGCAGGCGTGCATGACGCCGGGCACCTCCGACACGACTTCCCCCTCCTCCGGCGTCTCCTGGACGATGGCGTCGATGTCGGCCCGGAGGGCCACGGTGGGGCCGGGCTCTCCGCCGCGCAGGAGGGCGGCGCAGCCCGTCTCCATGCCCAGGTCCATGAGCTCCAGCCCCAGGGCGGTCAGCTTTTCCTTCAGCAGGGCGGTGGTGCGCACCTCCCGCCAGCTCAGCTCCGGGTGGCGGTGGAGGTCCTCCTTCAGGGCCTTCAGTTCGGGGAGAAGGGCCGTGGCCCGCTCCAACAAGATGTCCATTTGCGTTCCCTCTTTCCTCAAATGCCACGGCAGCGGGACGGCGCTTTTTGTGCCGCACGACAATTGTATCTGCCCGGAATTTGTACTATAATGATTTTTACATGAATTTTACACCCGCAGGCGGGTGTACTTCCGTTTACAGTATAGCCCCAAATGGGACTTTGCACAAGGAGGAGAGGCCGGGATGGCACAGCAGAACGATTTTTCCAAGGGCAGTATCCCCAAGACCATCCTGGCCCTGGCGGCGCCCATGACCCTGGCCCAGCTCATCAACGTGCTCTACAGCGTGGTGGACCGGATGTACCTGGGCCGCCTGCCCGGCCACCTGGCCCTCACCGGCCTGGGCCTCACCATGCCCATCATCTCCATCCTCATGGGCTTTGCCAACCTCTGCGGCATGGGCGGCGCCCCCCTGTGCTCCATCTACCGGGGCAGGGGAGAGAACGAGGAGGCCGAGTATGTGATGGGCAACTCCTTCACCCTGCTGCTCCTCCTGGGCGCGGCGGCCACCCTGGTGTGTCTGCTGATCAAAAAGCCCATGCTCTACCTCTTCGGCGCCAGCGACGCCACCTTCCCCTACGCCGACGCCTACCTCACCATCTACCTCATGGGTACCCTCTTCGTCATGATCAGCCTGGGCCTCAATCCCTTCATCAACTCCCAGGGATTTGCCAAGACCGGTATGATGACGGTAGGGCTGGGCGCCATCGTCAACATCGTGCTGGATCCGGTCTTCATCTTTGTGCTGGACATGGGGGTCCAGGGGGCGGCCCTGGCCACCATCCTGGCCCAGGGCTGTTCGGCGGTGTGGGTCCTCCGGTTCCTCACCGGAAAGAAGGCCATCCTCCGTCTGCGGCTGAGCCGGATGCCGCTCACCGCCCGGCGGGTGAGGAAGATCCTCTCCCTGGGCCTGGCCGGCTTCTTCGTCAACCTCACCAACAGCCTGGTCCAGGTGGTGTGCAACGCCACCCTGGAGATCTGGGGCGGCGATCTCTATGTGGGCGTCATGACCATCGTCAACTCCATCCGGGAGGTGGTGGCCATGCCCCTCACCGGCGTGTCCAACGGCGCTCAGCCGGTGCTGGGCTTCAACTACGGCGGCGGGGAGTACCGCCGGGTCCGGCAGGGCATCCGCTTCTCCGCCGCGGTGGTGGTCCTCTACTCCATCGCCGCCTGGGCGGTCATCATGGCCTTCCCCGAGCTCCTCATCCGCCTCTTCACCACCGAGGAGGAGCTGGTCCGGGTGGGCGTCCCCGCCCTGCGGACCTATTTTGCCCTCTTCATGTTCATGTCGCTGCAGATGGCGGGGCAGTCCATCTTCACCGCGCTGGGCAGGGCCAGGAACGCCATCTTCTTCTCCCTCCTCCGCAAGGCCTTCATCAACGCTCCTCTCACCCTGCTGCTGCCCCTCTGGTTCGGCACCAACGGCGTCTTCATCGCCGAGGCGGCCTCCCAGTTCCTGGGTGGGCTGGCCTGCTTCACCACCATGTATTTCGTGGTCTACCGGCCTCTGGGCCGGCTGGAGGCGGCGGGGTCGAAAGCGCCCCTGTGAGACAAAAAACGGCTGTCCACATCAGTGGACAGCCGTTTTTTCACGGTTCAGCCGCTTTTCAGCCAGCGGGGCAGGCGGACGGGGTCCATGACCCGGAGCAGGCAGAAGAAAAGGCCGGCGGCCAGGAGCAGGTCTCCCACGCTGGCAAAGCCGCTCAGCAGGGGCAGGGGACAGTAGAGCACGTCCCCCAGGAAGAGAAGGCGGGTGTCGCCGCCCGCCAGGGCATACATGGGGATCTCGCCGGCGGTGAGTCTGGCCAGCCCCTCGGGGGAGAGATGGGCGGCCGCCCCGGCGGCCACCGGCATCCGGAAGCCGTTGGCGCAGATGACCAGGGCGTTGCAGCCCCAGCCCAGCCCGCACAGAAGGGCGGTCTTGCGGAGGTGGCGGTTCTTCCACAGGAAGAGGAGGAGCAGGGCGTAGGAGAGGGGCACCAGCAGGGCGTGGAGGCCGGTGAGGCGGGGGAGGAGGACCTCCTGCATCAGCAGGCCGGCCACCGGAAGGCCCAGCCAGGTGAGGCCGGCGTCCTCATACCGGGAGAGGCGGCCGCCGGAGAGCCAGCCCACGGCGATGGAACAGAGCACGGAGAGGATCAGCATGGGGGGGTCTCCTCTGGGGTGCGGCGGGGACCCAGTTCCCCCCGCTCCACCATGGCGGCGACAGCCGCCACCACCTTGGGGTGGAACTGCTTGCCGGACTCGGCCTGGAGGATGGCGGCGGCGGCCTGAGGAGAGCGGCCGCTGCGGTAGGGGCGGTCGCTGGTGATGGCGTCGAAGGCGTCGGCGGCGCCCAGGATGTAGGTGTCCAGCGGGATCTCATCCCCCCTGGTGCCGTCGGGGTAGCCTCCGCCGTCATAGAACTCGTGGTGGTGGAGGATGAGGGGGAGAAGCTCCTGGTAGCTGTCCAGGTTCCCGAGGATATCCACACCGGTCTGGGGGTGGCGCTGGATGACGGCCCGCTCCTCCGGGGTCAGGGCGCCCGGCTTCTGGAGGATGGAGTCGGGGACGCCGATCTTGCCGATGTCGTGGAAGAGGGCGGCGTCGGAGAGCCGGCGGATGCGCCGCTCGGACAGGCCCATCTCGGTGGCGATCTGGACGGTGTAGGCCGCCACCCGGCTGGAGTGGCCCAGGGTATAGGTGTCCTTGGCCTCCAGCGCGGCGGCGAAGGCCTTGATGATGCTGAACTGCTGCCGCTGGCCGTCCAGGTAGAGCTTGAAGGAATACCGGGCCAGCAGGAGGGGGAGCATAAAGAGCAGGGCCAGCCAGGCGCCGTTCTCCATGCCCAGCAGCATGGCCAGGAAATAGCCGATGGGGGAGGAGAGGGCGATGCTGGGCAGAAGACCAAGAATCATGGGGACCACGACAGAAGAGAGGTCCATGTCCTGGCTGAACTTATAGTAGAACAGAATGACCACTACATTTGCGGCCATGGAAAGGACAATATATAAAACAGCTGGAGGTAAAATGCCGGGCAGCGAGATGACGCCCGGAGTACCTCCCAAAAGATAGTATGCGACACCTCCCACTGCATAAGAAATACTGCGGTTACTGATGTTGAACAGGGTCTTGATGGGGGCGGTGTTGAATACATGAATGTGCTCTTTCCCGTCTGGAGTGGGGACGACGGACAGAGGGTAGGAGATCAGGCTGATCAGAACTGCGGCTTCCGGTCCCAGGGTCAGAACAGATGCCAAAATGCTGATGAACGACAAATCCACCGTACAGTCATCACGAATATAGAGGGGCAGACAGTAACAGAGCCAGGAAAGTAATAAAAGTACGATAAAAGTGGTGCTATTTGCTTTGCTCTCAACGAAAGCATTCACAAAGAAGAAGCGCCAGACGGAATGGAAGCTGATGACCATTCCAAGGGCGCTGATCAAAACCATATACCAAGTCGTCAGGGACCGTCTCGTCACCGTCTGCATGGCTGCCTCCAACAGGAGATTTGCCGAGGGCGGCCAGTTCGCTGCTGGCCGCCCAACGGCAGGTTTGGGTCAGCGGATGCTGAAGTAAGCGCCGCCGGCCAGGATCAGGGAAACCAGAGAGGTCAGGGCCATCATGAGTTTCGCCTTTTTCATCGAATACAGCCTCCTAATTGACAGTACTCTGTCAACCGCTAAAGACAGGCTATATCCGCTTCGCTAACAAAAGAAGGGCTCAGGAGGCGGGCGTGCCGCCGTTCTCACCGCGGGGCAGGGTGGGCAGACGCCGGTTGACGGCGTCCAGAGTGGCCAGAGCCGCCGAGAAGTTGGGGTCCTCACCCTCGTAGCAGGCGCCCAGCAGGGCTTCGGTCTTGCCGCCGTTTTTCAGCAGCAGGCCCACCAGCATGGCCTGGTGTTCTCCCAGGGTGGTGGAGCGGATCTCATCGAGAGAAAAGGAATAGCCGGGGGCCAGGACCTGGTTGAGGGCATCCACCGTGGCCAGGGCGATGGAGCGGAACCGGCCGGTGGTGGACAGGTCGCACTGGGAGCTGCCCCGGTAGATCTTGTCCTCCAGATTGAGGTAGACCGAGGCGGAGGCGCCGGAGCGGCCGGTGGAGAGCTCCAGGCGGTCGCAGATCAGACGGCCCCGCCGGGCGATGGGACCGGGCACCTGGGCCACGCTGACCACCCGGTGGTCCAGCTCCACCTGGAACCGGGCCAGCAGGGCGGACTGGACGTCGCGCACGATCTGCTTGGGGCTGCGGGATTGGTCGGATAGGATGTGGACCTCCCGGATGATATCGTTTTCCAGGCTGAACTCCGCGCCGAGGATGCCCGGCAGCTGGGTGACCAGCTCCTTCCAGGCCGCGGGGCCGGAGGACAGATGGGACTGTGGGGTCATGGGGTCGCCTCCAATCGAAGGATCAATCAGCCGGTGCGCAAAGGGCCAGCCGGAAGGGGGAAAACCATATGCACATATTATACAGGATTCGACGTGCAGGTGCAATAGGATTTGTATCCTTCGGAAGCGGTTTTCTCGCAGGAAAAACTTTCCTCTGAGCGCATAGGATAGAAAAAACGGAAGGGAGGAGGGAGCGCGTGGAGCGGCAGTACCGGCTGGAGGGGGGCGGCAGCCTGACGGTGCGGGCGGACAGTCTCCGGGCGGCGGTGGAGGCGGAGCATCCGGCGGACGGCCGGGGGCTCTACAAAGCCTACCTGCGGGGACCCGCCGGACGGGCCCTGCTGGGTACCCTGGCCCCGGAGGGCGGGCGGCTCCGGATCAGGCGCACCCTGACCCTGGACGCCCTGGAGCGGCAGGGCGCCTGGCCGCCGGCGGGGGGCGAGGTGGAGCTGGCCTTCTCCTTCGGCGGGGAGGGGGCGCCCGCCGGCTGGCGGCGGGTGGATCCGGGCCGGCTCTCCTTTGGGGAGGAGGCCCTCCGGGCCATGGCGGTCCGGGCGGGGAGCGCCCTGTGCCGGGAGGAGGGGGAGGGCTTTACCCTGGCCTGGCCCTTCTCCTGCGCCCGGCCCTTTCCCCTGCCCGCCCTCTTCTGCCTGGCCCGGGCGGCGGAGCTGGAGGGGGAGCGCCATGTCCTCTTCCGCTTCGGCCGGGACGGCTGGCCCGGACCGCCGGAGGGGACCGGTGTTTGTTGACCGTCCGGCGGGGCTGTGATACACTGTAAGGGCATATCGGCGGGGGGCGGCGCCGCCCCGCCCGCACTTTAAGAGATACGGGAGAAGAGATCCATGACCGACTATTTCCACCTGCACGCCTCCCCCGACGAGATCCGGGCCGTCAGCAGCCTGGGCCTTGCCCACCTGGGGGACGGCGTCTTTGAGCTGATGGTGCGCTCCTGGCTGGTGCTCCAGGGAAAGGCCACCTCGCGGGGCCTCCACAAGGCCACCGTCCACTTCGTGGCCGCCCCCGCCCAGGCCGCCATGGCCAAGAAGCTGGAGGGGGTCCTCACCGAGGAGGAGCAGGATGTGTTCCGCCGGGGCCGGAACACCAGCCCCCACACCGTCCCCAAGGCGGCCAGCCGGGAGGAGTACCAGACGGCCACCGCCCTGGAGGCCCTCTTCGGCTACCTCTACCTCCAGGGGCGGACGGACCGGCTCAACGAGCTGTTTACACGGATGATGGAGGCGTGACGACATGGGATTGGATGCCATCTGCCTGACGGCGGTGCTGGAGGAGCTGAGGGGGACCCTGGAGGGGGGGCGGATCGACAAGGTCTACCAGCCCAGCCGGGACGAGATCGTCCTGGCCGTCCGGGGGGCGGGGGAGAACGTGAAGCTCCTCCTCTCCGCCAGTCCCAACGGTCCCCGGCTCCATTTGACCAAGGAGGTCCGGGAGAACCCGGCCCAGCCCCCCATGTTCTGCATGCTCCTGCGCAAGCACCTCACCGGCGCCCGGTTCCTCCGTCTGGAGCAGCCGGAGCTGGAGCGCATCGTGCTGCTGCGGCTGGAGTCCACCGACGAGCTGGGGGACAAGGTGCTGCGCACCCTGGTGCTGGAGGCCATGGGCCGCCGGGCCAACCTCATCCTGCTGGACGGCGAGGACCGGATCATCGACTGCGTCCGCCGGGTGGAGGGGGACGTGGCCGCCGGCCAGCGGGGCGTGATGCCGGGGCTCTTTTACCGCCTGCCCGACCCCAGGCCGGGCCTGCCCCCCCTGCTGGAGCGGGAGCTGGACTTCCGCTCCAACGGCGTGAGCCGGGAGGAGAGCCTTGCGGAGAAGCTGGAGCGCCTCAAAGCGGCGGTGGGCCCGGAGGGCTATGTGCCCTACGGTCTGGTCCGGGAGGACAAGCTGGTGGACTTCACCTTCCTCCCCATCCTCCAGTACGGGCCGGACACCCAGCTGCGGCGCTATGAGCGCTTTTCCAAGCTGATGGACGACTTCTATGCCGGCCGGGCCACGGCGGAGAAGGTGGGCCAGCGGGGCGCCGACCTCCAGAAGGCGGTGGGCCGGGTCCGGGACCGGGTGGCCCGGCGTGTGGCCCAGCAGGAGCTGGAGCGGGAGGCCACCCGGGACCGGGAGCGGAAGCGGGAGCTGGGGGACCTCCTCACCTCCAACCTCTACGCCCTCCGGAAGGGCATGAAGACGGTGCGCCTCGCCGACTACTACGACCCGGAGGGGCGGGAGGTGGACATCCCCCTGGACCCTCTCCTCACCCCACAGCAGAACGCCGCCAGGTACTACAAGGAGTACAACAAGGCCAAGACCGCCGAGGTGGTGCTGGGGGAGCAGATCGAGAAGGGCAAACGGGAGCTGGAGTACCTGGACAGCGTGCTGGAGGCCATCGTCCTGGCCGAGGGCGAGCGGGACCTGGCGGAGATCCGCCAGGAGCTCACCGACACCGGCTACCTCCGCCGGGGCGCCAAGGCGGCCAAGCGGATGAAGGTGGCGGCCAAGCCCATGGAATTCCGCTCCACCGCGGGGCTGCGGATCTCGGTGGGCAAGAACAACACCCAGAACGACCTCCTCACCGCCAAGCAGGCGGGGAAGGGGGATCTGTGGCTCCACACCCAGAAGATCCACGGCTCCCACGTGATCTTGTGGACCGAGGGGCGCACCCCCGACGCCGGGAGCATCGAGGAGGCGGCCAAGCTGGCGGCCTGGTTCTCCCAGGGCCGAGACGGGAAGAAGGTGCCGGTGGACTACACTCCGGTGAAATATGTGAAAAAGCCTGCCGGCGCCAAACCGGGCATGGTGGTCTACACCACCTACCAGACCGCCTACGTGGACCCGGACGGGGAGCTGGCCAAACGATTGAGGGTGAAATGACATGGAGAACAGTCACATTCTGGTGGTGGAGGACGACCAGGACATCAACCGCCTCCTGTGCCGCATCCTGACCGACGGCGGCTACGACGTCCGTCCCGCCTTCTCCGGCAGCGAGGCGGTGCTGTGGGCGGAGCAGTACGACTATGACCTGGTGCTGCTGGACCTGATGCTGCCGGGGATCACCGGGGAGGAGTTCATCGCCCGGATGCGGAAGAAGCGCACCATGCCCATCATCGTCCTCTCCGCCAAGGCCGGGCTGGAGGACCGGGTGAACGTGCTGCGGCTGGGCGCCGACGACTTCATCCCCAAGCCCTTCGACAACGACGAGGTCCTGGCCCGGGTGGAGGCCCAGCTCCGGCGGTACAAGCAGTTCTCCGCCCCCGGCGGCGGCCAGGTGCTGCGCTGCGGGGACCTGGAGCTGGACCGGGAGGCCATCCGGGTCACCGCCGGGGGGCGGGAGGTGGCCCTCACCGCCCGGGAGTTCGAGATCCTCTCCCTCCTCATGTCCCACCCACGGAAGGTCTTCACCCGGGAGCAGCTCTACGAGAGCGCCTGGGGCGGGGAGTACATGGGGGACGACAACACGGTGAACGTCCACATCTCCAATCTCCGCGCCAAGCTGGCCAAGGCGTCCGACCGGGAGTACATCAAGACGGTGTGGGGCATCGGCTTCAAGATGAACGAGGCGTGAAGGGCGAATTTAATCTTTTCTTTATCTTTCCTTTAAGACGGATTGGTGCCTTTCCGGTATGATGGTGCCATGATCAAAAGGAAAGGCGGATGCCAAATGTCAGAACCCATTCTGGTGACCCGCGGGCTCACCAAGAAATACGGCGCCTACGCGGCGGCGGAGGATGTGGAGCTCCGACTGGAGAAGGGCCAGATCTACGGCCTGGTGGGCCGGAACGGCGCGGGCAAGACCACCATCATCCGGATGCTCACCGCCCAGACCGTGCCCACCTCCGGGGAGATCGAGCTCTTTGGGGAGACCACGGAAAAGGGCCTCTCCGCCGCCCGGGCCCGGCTGGGGGCCATGGTGGAGATCCCCAGCTTCTATCCCTACCTCACCGCCGCCGAGAACCTGGAGTACTACCGCCGCCAGCGGGGCATCCCCGGCCGGGACTGTGTGTCCCAGGTGCTGGAGCAGGTGGGGCTTCAGGGGGCGGGGAAAAAGAAGTTCAAGCAGTTCTCCCTGGGCATGAAGCAGCGGCTGGGGCTGGCCCTGGCCCTCATGAACCACCCGGACCTGCTGCTGCTGGACGAGCCCATCAACGGCCTGGACCCGGAGGGCATCGTGGAGTTCCGCAATCTGCTCTTGGAGCTCAACCGCCAGCGGGAGACCACCATCCTCATCTCCAGCCATATCCTCTCGGAGCTTGCCAACGTGGCCACCCACTACGGCTTTCTGGACCAGGGCCACATGCTGGAGCAGATCTCCGCCCAGAAGCTCCGGGAGAAGTGCCGGGCCTGTCTCCAGCTCACCGTGGACGACGCCGCCCGGGCGGCCCTGGCCCTGGAGCAGCGGCTGAACACCCGGGAGTACGAGGTGCTCCCCGGCAACGTGCTGCGGCTCTATGAATTTCAGGACCGGCCCCAGATCGTCACCGCCGCCCTCATGGAGGCCGGGGTGGCCCTCATCGGGGCGGAGAGCAAGAACGCCGACCTGGAGGACTACTTCCTGGGCCTGATCGGAGGTGTCCGCCATGCTTGACTACCTCCGCGCTGAGTGCTATAAGCTGCTCCGCCGGCCCTACCTGTGGATCGCCCTTCTGGTGGTGGGCGGCCTGGAGCTGGTGCTGGTGCTGCTGTGGGCCTGGATCAACTGCGAGCTGCCCAACAACATGACGGCCTCCGCGGGCTTTACCATGGTCCTCTACCTCCTGTCCCTGGGCTACTACGCCACCGCCATCACCTCGGACATCGTCTTTTCCGACCAGTACAAGTACAATACCCTGAAAAACGAGGTGGCCTACGGCATCCCGCGGGTGCGCATCTACCTGGGCAAGCTCTTCGCCTCCTGCCTGCTGTCCGTCGGGGCCTGTGTTCTGCTGCTGGGCTGGTATGCCCTGCTGTGCGCCCTCATGCTCCCCGGGGACGGCGGCGCCCTGGAGGCCCTGAAGATGCTGGGCTTCGCCCTGCTGTGCGCCTTCCCGGTGTGGCTGGGGTCCCAGGCCCTCTATCTCCTGTGTTTCTTCTCCATCCGGGGCAACACCGCCGCCACCATCCTGGGCATCTGCATCATCGCCCTGCTGGGCCAGGTGCTCACCTTCCTCTCCCTGCTGCTCAGCATGCCCGCTCCCGCCCTGGCTGACTGCCTGCTGGCGGTACACAGGCTCCTTCTCACCTCGCCTTTGGAGAACTTCACCTCCGCCATCTGGGATTGGTCCCGGGTGAGTTGGGCCTGGCTGGTGGGGGCGGGCTGGTGCGTGGGCACCACTGCCCTGGGCCTGTGGCGCTTTTCCCGGAAAGAGATCAGCTGAAAGGAGACGGGGACGGCCGTGCTCAACTATCTCAGCGCCGAGCTGTGGCGGATGACCCGGCGGCGGGCGGCCTGCACCGGCTGGGGGATCTACCTGTGCCTGGCCTTCCTGTCGGGCCTCACCCTCCGGGGGACCTCCCCCTGGGAGTGCGTCCTGGCCTTCCGAAACTTCATGCTCATCGGCCTCTACGTGGCCATGCCCCTGGCCGGCTGGGCCGGGGGCGGCCTGGACCGGGCGGGGGGACTGACCAATGAGGTCTCCTTCGGCCTGCCGAGGACCCGGATCTACCTGGGCAAGCTCTCCGCCGCCCTGTTGGCGGGGACGGCCCTCTTCCTGCTCACCACAGCGGCCTTCTTCCTGGGCGCTCTGTCCCCGGAGGCCGTGCTGGACGCCGGCGGAGAGGACCGGGCGCTGGCAGGCTTTGCCCTGCTGTATGCCATGTTCCAATCTCTGCCCCGGTATGTGGGGGCGGTATCTCTGGCCTATTTCCTCCTCTTCACCATCCGCCCCGCCGGGGTGGGAACGGTGCTCTACTACCTCTACATCACCGTGGGAGAGGTGACCCTGGCTGCCGTCCGGGTGATGGGCATGGGGGCGGTAGGGGAACTGCTCAACCGCCTGGCCGAAGCGGTCCGACCCTTCCTGCTCAGCAACGCCTATTTCGTGTTCAGCCAAGAAAACACGCCGCCCACCCTTGAAAACAGCTGGCTGACAGGCGCTTTGTGGCTGCTCCTCACCACCGTGCCGGGGCTCCTCCTGTTCCGGCGGCGGGAGATCCGATAGAAAGGGGAGATGTGAGCATGCTCATTCTGCTGGCAGCGCTGGCCCTGCTCTGCCTGTGGCTGGGCCTGCGGCTCTATGCCCTGGAGCGGGACATCCGCACCTGCGCCCGGCAGCTCCGCGCCGGGCGGCCCAGGGTGTCCATGGCGGCCCCCAATGCCGCGGCGGAGGAGCTGCTCACCGCCGTCAACGCCCTGCTGGATCTGCGGGAGCGGGAGGAGGGGGACTACCGCCGGCAGGAACAGGCCATCCGGCAGCAGATCGCCAACGTCTCCCACGACCTGCGCACCCCCCTCACCTCCATCCTGGGCTACCTCCAGCTGCTGGAGGGGGAGGGCCTGACGGCGGAGGAGCGGCGGGAGTATCTGAGCATCGTCCAGGGCCGTGCCAGGGCCCTCCAGAGCATGATCGTCAGCTTTTACGACCTCTCCCGACTGGAGGGGGGCGAGTATCCCCTCTCCCGGGAGCGGGTGGACCTCTACCACGTGCTCAGCCAGCTGGTGGCCGAGTTCTACAACGACTTTACAGACTTCGACATGACGGTGGAGCTCCGGGAGGGCCTGCCGGCCGTGACCGCCGACCCGGCGGGGGTGCTGCGGGTCTTCACCAACCTCATCCGCAACGCCCTGGAACACGGCCGGAAGCGCATGTCCATCCTCCTCTACCAGGAGGGCGGCGAGGTGGTCTCCGTCTTCGCAAACGACGCCCCCGGCCTCACCACGGAGGACGTGGAGCACGTCTTCGACCGGTTCTTCACCGCCGACAAGATGCGCACGGGCCAGTCCACCGGCCTGGGCCTGGCCATCGTCAAGGCCCTGGTGGAGCGGATGGGCCACACCGTCTCCGCTGAGCTGGAGGGGGACCTCTTTCGGGTGACGGTGCGCTGGCAGACAGCAAAATAACGAACGCCCCGGGCATCTGCCCGGGGCGTTGGTATTTTGATTCAGATGGTCCACTCGCTGTGGATGACTCCGATGAGCCGGTAGACGCCGGTGTGCTCCGGGTCCCGGAAGACCAGCTTGAGGGCGCACCAGTCCAGGCCGCCCGCCTCCGGGTCCTGGCCGGGGAAGTAGTACTCCAGGAATCGGCTTTCAGGGTATGCGTCCTGGACGTTCTCCAGGGAGTTTCCCGAGGAGAGGACGGAGTCCACTCCGATGATGGGGGCCTGGGTGTAGTCGATGTTGAAGACGTAGGCGTCCAGGTACTCGGGCAGGGTCATGGTGATGGCGTCCCCCTTGCCCTGGGTGTAGCCCCAGACGTAGCGGGTGCCGTTGGCGCCGGCCTGGGAGAGCTGGTCGGGCAGGAAGGTGAGGTCGCTGTGGTGGTCCACGGTGGAGTAGGGGGTAAAGGTGACGCCCCGCTCTCCGTCCACCAGGGTGGCCAGGGTCTGGATGTCGCCCGATTTGAGGGCGGCGAGGACGGCGCTGCCCGCCTCCAGCAGGGGGGCGTTGCTGTCCGGGTCGGCGGCGGTGATGGTCACGGCCTGGGGGTTGAGGAGGACGGCGCTGGGCGCTGCAGAGGCGCTGGCGGCGCTGGGGGCCAGGAGCCCGCGGCCGGAGAGCTGGCTCACGTTGAGGAGCAGCCCGGCGGCGGCGCCCAGCAGCAGGGCCAGGACGCACAGGAGAGCGCTTCGTTTCATAAAAGCCTTCTTTCCACCGGCGGCGGAGGCCGTCGGGTTGGTTGCGGAGATGCCGCCCCGGAGGGCGGAGTGGGGGCACGGCCCCACATCAGCGACAACATTTTACCGAAATGCAGGAAAAAATGCAATTACAAATGGTTACAACCGGCGGACAGAAGACGGATTCCTTGCAAAGGGCGGGGAAAGATGGTAAAATCATCGTATCCTGATGTTACTGGAGGCGAGCAGATGCAGCACCACGAGCTTCAATTTCACATCCAATGCAGGGAGGGCGACGTCGGTCGGTATTGTATCCTGCCGGGAGATCCCGGCCGGTGCGAGAAGATCGCCGCCTACTTTGATGACCCGGTGAAGGTCCAGTCCAACCGGGAGTATACCATCTACACCGGCACGCTGCTGGGGGAGAAGGTCTCGGTCTGTTCCACCGGCATCGGCGGTCCCTCCGCCGTCATCGCCATGGAGGAGCTCCGGGCCATCGGGGCGGACACCTTTATCCGGGTGGGCACCTGCGGGGGCATCGCCCTCCAGGTCCAGAGCGACGATGTGGTCATCGCCACCGGCGCCGTCCGCCACGAGGGGGCCAGCCGGGAGTACGCCCCCATCGAGTTCCCCGCCGTGTCCGACTACCGGGTCCAGGAGGCCCTGGTCCAGGCGGCCAAGAACCTGGGTAAGCCCTGGCACGCCGGCGTGGTCCAGTGCAAGGACTCCTTCTATGGCCAGCACGACCCCGACCGGATGCCGGTGAGCTACGAGCTTAAGGCCAAGTGGGAGGCCTGGAAGCGGCTGGGCGTCCTGGCCTCTGAGATGGAGTCGGCCGCCCTCTTCTGCTGCGCCGCCGCACTGGGGGTGCGCTGCGGCTCCTGCTTCCACGTGATCTGGAACCAGGAGCGGGAGGCCGCCGGCCTGGACCAGAAGGAGAGCCACGACCTCTCCGCCGCCATCGAGGTGGGCGTTGAAGCGGTAAAGCTCCTGATCCGGCAGGACCGGGAGAGCGGCGGCTGAATCTGCCGATATACACGCACAAAAGATAGAACCAATGGGAGGACCTGAAGAGGGGAACCTCCGGCGGGACAGAAGTGCTCTGTCCCGCCTTTTATTTTCTATACGAAAATGGTTTACGCGAGGCGGGAAAAATGTTAGAATAGAAAGCGGAATACTATACATTTTATGTTAAGGGAGGCGTCAATGAATAAGAAGCTGAAAGAAAAAGTGTTGGAGGCGCTTACTTCTGTGGTACCCATCACCGGAATTGTCCTGATTCTGAGTTTCACCGTGGCTCCCATGCCGGTGGCCTCGCTGATGCTCTTCCTGGTGGGGGCGGTATTGCTGATTGTGGGAGTCGGTTTTTTCTCCCTGGGTGTGGACATGTCGATGATGCCAATTGGAGATGGCATCGGAAGACAGATTGCCAATGGAAAGCGAATGTGGGCCATGGCCCCTTTGTGCTTTTTGATTGGAGCCTTTGTCACCATCGCAGAACCGGATCTTCAGGTCTTGGCCAAACAGGTGCCGGCGGTTCCGGATATGGTCATCATTCTCACTGTGGCGGCTGGCGTGGGGCTTTTCATGGTGATCGCCCTTTTGCGCGCAAAGTTCGGCTGGGAACTCAACCGGCTGCTGATCGGCTTTTACATCGTTGTCTTTGTGCTTGCTTTTCTAGTTCCCAAGGAGTTCCTGGCGGTGGCCTTTGACTCCGGCGGCGTGACCACAGGCCCTATTACGGTCCCTTTTATCATGGCCATGGGAGCCGGGCTCACCGCCTTGCGGAAGGATTCCGGTTCAGACGCCGACAGCTTCGGCGTGGTGGCCCTGAGCAGCATAGGGCCCATTCTGGCGGTAATGGTTCTGGGTTTGTGCTACAATTCTTCGGATCTGAGCTACACCCCGTTCACCATCCCAAATCTGGAGACCACGGCGGATGTGGGACAGTATTTCGCTTCTGGGTTCCCGGAATATATTGAGGAAGTGGCTCTGGGCCTGGCTCCCATTGTGATTTTCTTCGCCATTTTTCAGATTGTGGCGCTTCGCCTGCGGCGGCGTCAGCTGGTAAAGATCATCGTGGGCATGGCCTATGCCTACGTAGGATTGGTACTCTTCCTTACCGGAGTGAATGTGGGCTTTATGCCGGCAGGGCATTTCGTGGGTGTGCAGGTGGCCCAGCTTCAGTATCATTGGGTGCTGATCCCCATCGGAATGCTGGTGGGCTGGTTTATCGTGGCGGCGGAGCCCGCGGTACGGGTGCTCAACCAGCAGGTGGAGGAGATCACCGGCGGGGCTATCTCCCAGCAGGCCATGGGGACCACGCTCTCCATCGGTATGGCGGTGGCTGTTGGCTTGGCCATGCTGCGGGTAATCACCGGCATCTCCATTCTCTGGTTTTTGGTGCCCGGATACGCCGTGGCCCTGGGACTCAGTTTCCGGGTGCCGAAGGTCTTCACCGCCATTGCCTTTGACTCCGGCGGTGTGGCCTCCGGGCCCATGACCGCCACCTTCCTCCTGGCCTTTGCTATGGGCGCATGTGATGCGATGGGCGGTAATGTGCTCACAGATGCCTTCGGCGTGGTGGCCATGGTGGCGATGACGCCGCTGGTGGCCATTCAGACCCTGGGGCTGGTCTATCAGAGAAAGTCGCGCAAGGAGGCTGAGGCTGATCGCCTGGTCATGGACAGCGGCCAGGATATTATCGTTTACGACGACGTCCTTGCGGGCATTTTAGAGGAGGGTGAGCCATGAAGGAAGATATGCGTATCCGGCTCATGGTCATCATTTTGGACCGGGGCAAGGGCGCACGGGCTGCGGAGCTTTTCGCCAGCTATGGCCTTCCCCTTCACTATGGAACCCCTGGACGGGGAACGGCCAATTCAGAGCTGCTGGATTACCTGGGGTTAGGCGAGACAGAGAAGGACGTGGTGTTTTCTCTGGTTCCCGGCTGTACCATTCCGGGACTTTTGCAGGCGGCGGGGGAAAAGCTCCAGCTTGCCACGCCTGGAAAGGGAATCCTTTTTACCATTCCGCTGTCCGCGGTAAGCGGCGCGGCCGCCAGATTTATCAATAGCCAGGCTCACAGGACTGGTACAGAACAGGAGGAACATATGCCGGAGCAAGGGAAGAATGAGTTGATCGTGGTGGTCGTCAACAGCGGCTGCACTGACACGGTTATGGCGGCAGCCAAACTTGCCGGAGCCAGGGGAGGGACGATCCTTCATGGCCGCCGTGTGGGTGAAGAAACAGAGAAGAGCGGCGACAACGGCGTTTGGCTGGAAAAGGACATCGTCGCCATCTTGGCGCCCAGGGAACTGCGGCTGCCCATTATGGAGGCGGTGAACAGGGCTGCCGGAGCGGCCACGGAGAGCCACGGCATCCTCTTCTCCATGCCGGTGGAGGAGACGCGGGGCCTGCCCCGGCTGAACTGATCCGGCGCGGCACCTTTTTTCGGCCCAGGCATAGGCTGGGGAGAAGGGGGTGCCAGCATGGCGACGATCAGCCTCTGCATGATCGTAAAAAATGAGGAGCGGGTGCTCTCCCGCTGTTTGGACAGTGTGGCGGGGCTGGTGGACGAGATGGTCATCGTGGACACCGGAAGCACCGACGCCACAAAAGCGGTGGCCCTGGCCTACACCGACCGGGTCTATGATTTCGTCTGGCGGGACGACTTCGCATCCGCCAGGAACTATTCCTTCTCTCTGGGCAAGATGGATTACCTCATGTGGCTGGATGCCGACGATGTGCTCCTGCCGGCGGATCGGGAGGCGTTTTTGGACCTGAAGCGCGGCCTGTCCCCTGATGTGGATGTGGTGATGATGCCCTACCACAGCGGCTTGGATGGGGCCGGACGGCCGGTATTCACCTGTTACCGGGAGCGGGTGGTGCGGAACCTGGGCCGGGACCTGTGGGAGGGGGCGGTCCACGAGGCCATCGCCCCCTTCGGCAAGGTGCTCTGGGCCAAAGCGGCGGTGACCCACCGGAAGGAGGGTCCCGGCGACCCGGACCGGAACCTGCGCATCTACGAGGGGAAACTGGCCCGCGGGGAGGCATTCTCCCCCCGGGAGCGGTTCTACTACGCCCGGGAGCTCCTGGACCACCGGCGGTACGCCGACGCGGCAAAGCAGCTGGAGGCCTTTTTGGACCAGGGCGGCGGCTGGACAGAGAACGAGATCGAGGCCTGCCGGCTGCTGTCCCAGTGCCGCCTGGCGCAGGGGGATGAGAAGGGCGCCCTCCAGGCCCTGCTGGACAGCTTTCGCTACGATGACCCCAGGGCGGAGACCTGCTGCGCGCTGGGGGCTTATTTCCAGGCCAGACAGGCCTGGCGGCGGGCTGTCTTCTGGTATGAGATGGCCCTCACCCGTGAGCGGAACGACCAAGGTGGCGGCTTCATCCAACCCGACTGCTACGGCTTTCTCCCCTGCATCCAGCTATGCGTGTGCTGCGACCGGCTGGGCCGCCATGCCGAGGCAGAGGCCTGGAACCAGCGGGCGGGGCGCTACAAGCCGGAGGACCCGTCCTACCTGTGGAATCTGTCCTACTTTGCCTCCCGATCCTGAACCGTCCCCTGTTTCCTGCGGGAAACAGGGGATTTTGTCTTAATATAATTGACGATACAACTATTGTGTGGTATCCTGTATGCGCCCAACGCGGCGGAAGGGTCGCACAGCGTCTGGGCGAACAGAGAAAGGAGACAGGCACCATGGACGAGTCGTCTGTGTCTCTTGGGAGAAATATCTCCATCGCCTACCGAATGGGCAACCGCTTTTACGACCGGGAGCTGGCTCCCATGGGGATGGGCTGCGGGCAGCAGTTCTTCCTCCTGCGGATCTATGAAAACCGTGGGATCAGCATGTACGACCTGGCCCGGATGGGACTTTTCGACAAGGGAACGGTGACCCGGGCGGTGCAGAAGCTGGAGGAGCTGGGCTATGTCCGCTCCGAGGCCGATGAGTGCGACAAGCGCATCCGGCGGCTGTACGTCACCGAGACCGGGGAAGCGGTGGCCCTGGAGGGGTATGCCGCCCGGGAGCGGTGGACTGCGCTGCTTACCAGAGGAATGACGCCGGAGGAGGCGGAGACGGCACGGGAGCTGCTCTCCCGTATGGCGGAAAATGCCATCCAGGCGCTGGAACAGGAGGAAAGAGAAAACGATGGCAACTGAACGACAGATGGTCCCCGATACGCAGGGACGGAATCCTTTGGGCTATGAGTCCGTCGGCAAGCTGCTGCTGGCCTTTTCCGTTCCGTCGGTGATCTCCATGCTGGTCAACTCGGTGTACAATATCGTGGACCAGATCTTCATCGGCCAGGGGGTGGGCGTGCTGGGCAACGCCGCCACCACCATCGCCTTCCCGGTGGTCACCATTATGCTGGCCATATCCACCATGATCGGTTCCGGCGGCTGCGCCTACGCCTCCATTAAAATGGGCGAGGGCAATGAGGAGGCCGCCGGCCGGACCCTCAACAACCTGTTTATCCTCTCCATCCTGGCGGGCATCATCATGATGGTGCTGGGGCTGGTCTTCCTGGAGCCTATGCTCCGGGCCTTCGGCGCCAAGGATACGGTGATGCCCTACGCCAAGGACTACACCGCCATCATCCTCATCGGCGCGCCCTTCAGCGTGCTGTCGGTCTCCCTGTCCAACATGGTCCGTGCCGACGGCAGCCCCAGAATGTCCATGTACGGCATCATCATCGGCGCCGTCCTCAACACCATCCTGGACCCCATCTACATCTTCATCTTCCACTGGGGGGTGAAGGGCGCCGCCATCGCCACCATCACCTCCCAGCTCATCTCGGCGGTGATCCTGTCGCTCTACTTCTGGAAAAAGGGCATCCACATGCGCTTCGACCGGCGGCTCATGCCCCTGCGGGGCGAGCTGTGCGGCAAGATCTGCGCCCTGGGCATCTCCTCCGGCATCACCCAGGGGGTGGCCTGCATCATGCAGATCGTCATGAACAACTCCCTGAAATATTACGGCGACCTGAATCCCGTGGGCGGCGAGACCGCCCAGGCGGCCATGGGCATCGTCATGAAGATCGCCATGATCCTGGGCTCCATCTGTGTGGGCATCGGCGTGGGCTCCCAGGCCATCCTGGGCTTCAACCGGGGCGCCCGGCAGTTCCACCGGGTGCGCAAGACCTACCTCATCGCCGTCATCACCGCCACCGTGGCCATCACCGCCGGCTGGGCCGTCTGCCAGACGGTGCCCGAGCTCATCCTCTCCCTCTTCGGCACCGGGGACCAGAACTTTACCGACTTCGGCGTCCGGTGTATGCGGACCTATATGTTCGGCATCTTCTGCGCCGGCTTCCAGATCGTCTCCACCAGCTACTTCCAGGCCACCGGCCAGCCTTTGAAGGCGTCGCTGCTGTCCATGCTGCGGCAGCTCCTGCTGCTCATCCCCCTCATCCTCATCCTGCCCACCTTCTTCGGCCTCACCGGCATCCTCTACGCCGGTCCCATCGCCGACATCTCCTCGGGCGTCATCGTGGCCCTCTTCATCGTCCCGGAGATGCTCAAGCTCAGCCGGCTCATGGCCCAGGAGGACAAGGAGCGGCTCCCCGAACGATAAACGAAGTCCCGGTACATCTGTGATGTACCGGGACTTTTTTGCGTTCAGTGATGCTCGTCGGAGCAGTGGCCGCAGGCTCCGCCGCAGCCTCCGCCGCAGGCGGAGCAGCCCCCTTTCTTGTGGGACTTGATCATGCTGCGGATGGCTAGGCAGAGGACGGCCAGGACGATGGCACCTACGATGACGGTCTCCATGGCGGAGGCCTCCTTTCTATGGTGGGATAGGGTTTAGGTCCGGACGGCATCCACGGCCCGGAGCCGGACGGTGTCGCCCTGATAGCCCTTGCGGAAGAGCAGGTAGAGGAGGGCGGCCAGGCACAGGACGGCGGCCACGGTGCCGGCGCCGAAGGCGACCTGGCCGGTGATGAGGCCGCCGAACTGATAGACCATGAGGGAGATCACATAGGCGAAGCCGCACATGTAGCCGATGGCGCCCAGGGTCCACTTGGGGCTGTTCATCTCCCGCTTGATGGCGCCCATGGCGGCGAAGCAGGGGGCGCACAGGAGGTTGAAGATCATGAAGCTGTAGGCGGTGATGCCGGTGAAGTCGGCGGCGATGTTGCCCCAGATCTCGTCGCCGGTCTCGGAGAGCTCCCCGGCGAACTGGTAGAGGACGCCGAAGGTGCCCACCACGTTCTCCTTGGCGATGAGGCCGGTGAAGACGGCCACGGCGGGCTTCCAGGTGCCGAAGCCGATGGGGGCGAAGAGGAAGGCAATGGCGGAGCCGATGGTGGCCAGCAGGGAGGTATTGTTGTCCTCCACGGCCTGGAGAGCGCCGTCCACGATGCCGTAGCCCTGGAGGAACCACAGCACCACGGAGGAGACCAGGATCACGGTGCCGGCCCGCTTGATGAAGGACCAGCCCCGCTCCCAGGTGCCCCGGAGGATGTTGACGGCCTTGGGAACGTGGTAGGCGGGCAGCTCCATGACGAAGGGGGCGGGGTCGCCGGCGAAGATACGGGTCTTTTTGAGGATGACGCCGGAGATGATCACGGCGGCCACGCCGATGAAGTAGGCGGAGGTGGCCACCCAGGCCGAGCCGCCGAAGAGGGCGCCGGCAAAGAGGCCGATGATGGGCATTTTGGCGCCGCAGGGGATGAAGCCGGTGGTCATGACGGTGAGCTTGCGGTCCCGGTCCTGCTCAATGGTGCGGGAGGCCATGATGCCGGGCACGCCGCAGCCGGTGGCCACCAGCATGGGGATGAAGCTCTTGCCGGAGAGGCCGAAGCGGCGGAAGATCCGGTCCATGATGAAGGCGATGCGGGCCATATAGCCGATGTCCTCCAGGATGCACAGCAGGAGGAAGAGGACCAGCATCTGGGGCACGAAGCCCAGGACCGCGCCCACGCCGGCCACGATGCCGTCCATGATGAGGCCGTAGAGCCAATCGGCGATGACAGGGGCGCCGTCGGCGCTCAGGAGGAAGCCGTTGAAGAAGTTGGGGACGATCTCGCCGAAGAGAACGTCGTTGGTCCAATCGGTGGCGGCGGTGCCGATGGAGATGGGGATGGTGAAGCTGTCCGTCTCAATGGCAAAGCTGCCCATGGAGAGGGCGTACACCAGGAACATGACCGCGGCGAAAATGGGCAGGGCCAGCACCCGGTGGGTGACGATCCGGTCGATCTTGTCCGAGGCGGACAGGCCGGCGCGGCTCTTTTTCACGCAGTGGTCCATGACCTTGGCGATGTAGGTGTACCGCTCGTTGGTGATGATGGACTCGCTGTCGTCGTCCATGGCGGCTTCACAGCCCTTGATGAGGCCCTCCAGCCGGGCGGAGAGGTCGGCGGAGAGGGTGAAGCCGGCCATGACCTTCTCATCCCGCTCAAAGAGCTTGATGGCGTACCACCGGGCGGTCTCGGCGGGGACCACGTCCTTCACCAGTCCGGCGATGGCGGCGAGGGCCTCCTCCACCGGCTGGGAGAAGGTGTGCCGGGGGACAAAGGGCTCCTTGGCCAGGGCCAGGGCGGCGGCCTTTTCGGCGGCGGCCATGCAGCCCGTCCCCTTGACGGCGGCGGTCTCCACCACCGGGCAGCCCAGAGTGGCCGAAAGCTTGTCGGTGTCGATCCGGTCCCCCCGCTTTTTGACCACGTCGATCATGTTGAGGGCCACCACCACCGGGATGCCCAGCTCCAGCAGCTGGGTGGTGAGGTAGAGGTTGCGCTCGATGTTGGAGGCGTCCACCAGGTTGAGGATGACGTCGGGGCGGTCGTGGGTCAGGTAGTTCCGGGCCACCACCTCCTCCAGGGTGTAGGGGGACAGGGAGTAGATGCCGGGCAGGTCCATGACGGACACGTCCTTGCGGCCCTTGAGCCGGCCCTCCTTCTTCTCCACGGTGACGCCCGGCCAGTTGCCCACGAACTGGGCGGCGCCGGTGAGGGCGTTGAACATGGTGGTCTTGCCGCAGTTGGGGTTGCCGGCAAGGGCAATGGTGATAGACATATCGTTCGATTCCTCCTCTGCGGGAGCATCCCGCTGACAATTTCCGTCTTTGAAGGGCGGTTATCTCTTGCTAACTCAGCTGCGAAAGGGAAGGGCGGTCTCCCGCCCGATCCAGTGTGCTCACTGCACCTCGATGCACTCGGCGTCGCCCTTGCGGATGGACAGCTCGTACCCGCGGACGGTGACCTCCACCGGGTCTCCCAGGGGGGCGACCTTCCGGACATAGACGGAAGTGCCCTTGGTGATGCCCATGTCCATGATGCGCCGGCGCAGGGCGCCCTCCCCGTTGAGACGGGTGACGAGCACGGTCTGGCCGACCTTGACGTTCTTCAAAGTCACAGTGGTTTCCTCCTCTCTCCTTACACCATGATACGTCCCGCCATGCTCTTGCTCAGGGCGATGCGGGTGTCCTTTACGTTGACGATCAGGTTTCCGCCCATCTCAGAGACCACGGTCACCTCTCCGCCCTCCACAAAGCCCAGGCTCTTCAGGAAATGGCGGATCTCATCCTTCCCGTTGATCTTCTTCACGGTGTTGGAGGAACCGGAAGGGGCCATAGTAAGCGGCATGATAACGATCACCTCATATCTGACAGTGTGCATACGAGACGTACGCCATAGATGGTTAGCGTTATCTAACCATCGTTCGGCAGTTAGTTTACCACCGCTAACTGCATCTGTCAATACCCAGGGAAGGAAAAAAACACCGATTTTTTTCGGGTGCGCAGAGATTCATTTGTAGAGCGGGCGCAGAACGGACATGAGCCCCTTGTGTCGGTGCCAAAACTATGCTACAATGACAAAAACAGTGCCCGGGCTTTGACAGGCCGGGCGCACGGTCGGGAGGAGAGCCCATTTGAAGATCCAAGAGTCAGCGGAAGATTATCTGGAGGCGATCCTGGCCATCCGGGAGAAGAAGGGGACGGCCCGCTCCATCGACGTGGCCCACCATCTGAACTATTCCAAGCCCAGCGTGAGCCGGGCCATGAGCCTGCTGCGGGAGAACGGCTATGTGACCATGGACAAGGACGGTCTGCTGGACCTGACCGACGCCGGCATGGCCATCGCCGCCCGGATCTATGAGCGGCATCGCCTGCTCACCGAGTGGCTCACCGCCCTGGGGGTGAGCCCCGAGGTGGCCGCCGAGGACGCCTGCCGCATCGAGCACGACATCAGCGAGGAGACCTTCTCCCGGCTCAAGGCCCACATCACCCCCAAGGAGCAGCCCTGATCCTCCGCCCGCCGGACCGGCGGGCGGAATTTTTTTGCATTTCCCCTTGACAGGGCCGGGACGGGTGTGGTATCCTCCAGACAGTTAGCAAGAACTAACCAGCAAAGAACGGGGCGCCGCCCCGCCTCTTTTTCCACAATGGTTAGCAAAAGCTAACCATTGTGGAAAGGAGAAGACCTGACGATGGAACGGACCCTGGACCAGATCCTGGCCTATCACTGCGCCCCCGCTCTGGCCGGCCTGAAGCCGGCCAATCTGGTGGCCCTCTCCCGGGAGGAGTTCCCCGACCTGGAGGAGCGGCTGGAGGACTACCGTCGGCTCTTCGCCCGGCGGGGGGTGGCCCTGCGGACCATGTGCGGCTGCGGGCGGAAGGTGCTGCTGCTCCTCTACCGGCCGGCCCAGCTGGAGGAGGCCCTGGGGGCGCCTCTGGCGGCGGCGCTGCTGGAAAAGGACGGCTACCGGCCGGGGGAGGACCTGGAGGCCATGCTGGACCGGCTGGGGCTGCGGCTCCGGACGGAGGGGGACTTCCCCCATGAGATCGGCCTCTTTCTGGGCTATCCCCCGGAGGACGTGGCCGGCTTCCAGCGCCACCGGGGCCGCAACTGCAAGCTGTGCGGCTACTGGAAGGTCTACTCCGACGTGGACCGGGCCAAGGCCCTGTTCCGGCGGTATGACCGGTGCCGGGAGCGCCTGTGCGCCCGGCTGGCGGCGGGGCAGTCCCTGCGTCAGGTCCTTCAGGCGGCGTGAGCCGCTCCCCGGACCCCAAAACCATCGATCGAATTATCATATGGAGGGAAAATGATATGAGCAAGATGACTGTGATCTACTGGTCCCAGACCGGCAACACCGAGGCCATGGCTAAGGCCATCGCCCAGGGGGCGGAGGCCGCCGGCGCCGAGGTGAAGCTGCTGACG
Organism: uncultured Intestinimonas sp.; assembly: GCA_944385655.1. Lineage (GTDB taxonomy): Bacteria > Bacillota > Clostridia > Oscillospirales > Oscillospiraceae > Intestinimonas. The sequence goes on from CALWYC010000009.1 coordinate 26,492, forward strand.
GTCTCTGAGGCCTCCGAGGCCGACGTCACCGGCAGCGACCTGGTGGCCTTCGGCTGCCCGGCCATGGGCGCCGAGGTGCTGGAGGAGGACGAGTTCGAGCCCTTCTTCACCGGTGTGGAGGGCAAGCTCTCCGGGAAGAAGGTGGCCCTCTTCGGCTCCTACGGCTGGGGCGACGGCCAGTGGATGCGGGACTGGTGGGACCGGGCGGAGCGGGACGGCGCCGTCCTCTACGGCGGCGAGGGCCTGATGGTCAACGAGACCCCGGATGACGAGGGCCTGGAGCGCTGCCGGGCCTTCGGCGGCGGCTTCGCCGGCGCGTAAGGAAAGGAGGCGCGGGGAATGGGCATGTCTGCGGCGGCCACACGGTACCTGCTCACCATCTACCGGCTCAGCGGCGAGGGCGCTCCCGTCCGCTCGGTGGATATCTCCCGGGCCCTGGGGGTGTCTCCGGCCAGCGTGGTCCACATGATGGGGGTGCTGACGGTGGAGGGCTTCATCACCAAACGGCACTACGGCCGGGTGCAGCTCACCGGCGAGGGCATCTGGGCGGCCAACCAGCTCCACACCAAGTGTATGCTCCTGGAGTCCTTCCTGGCCGAGGAGCTGGCGGTGGCGGAGGACGTGGCCCACCGGGACGCGGTGGCCTGCCTGTGCAGCCTCTCGGAGGAGAGCATCGAGCGCATCGTCCGGCGGGTGCTGCCGGGGAATGCGGTCATGCTTCGGGCCGTGGGCGAATAAGAGAAATACAAACGGACGGCGGACACTGCTGATCAGTGTCCGCCGTCTGTTTTTCTGTATGGACAGGTTCAGGCGCGGTGGTCCTCCAGCACCTCGCCCATCTTGTAGGCCCGGAGGAGGGCCTTCAGGTCGTCCACCTGGCGCTGGAGCTCGCTGCCGATGTCGGTGCCGGAGATCTTCACCCGGGTCTCCATGCGCTCGAAGACCTCGGAGGTGGAGGCGATGTCCCGGTTCTCCCGGATGGCCTCCCGCTTGCCGGAGAAGGGCTTGTGGGAGACGATGCGGTAGCAGTTGGAGTTGTAGATGAGGGTGTAGCCGGCGATGCCGGTGGTGGGCTGGTAGGCCCGGCAGAAGCCGCCGTCGATGACGATGAGCTTGCCGCCGCCCTTGAAGGGGCTCTCGCCCTTTTTGGACTTCACCGGCACATGGCCGTTGATGATGTGGCAGTGGGGGCCGCTGAGGCCGAACTCGGCCAGGAGCATGTCGCACACGGCGGGGTCGTTGTAGAAGGTGTAGTAGGCGTTCTTGGGCTCGGCCCAGGAGGACTCGTCCTTGATGAGCCGGCGCTCGAAGGTGGTCATCTGCTGCCGGCCGAAGAGGGGAGAGTTGCGGCCGCACCAGAGGAACCAGAGGAAGTCCTGGCCGGCGATGCGCTCGGGCGTGCCGGGCTTGGCGTAGTAGCCCTGCCGGGCCACCGCCTCGGCGTGGTCCAGGAAGGCCCGGCCGCCCAGGTCCTTGCAGCCCACCATGCTGAACCTGCGGATCTGGCCGTCGTCGGTGAGGGGGATGCAGCCGTGGAGGAGGAGGTTGCCGTTGAAGATCTTGTAGAGCCCGCCCTTGGAGTAGAGGAAGCGCACGTGCTTCTGGAGCTTCTCGCTGCGCTCGAAGGACTCGGTGAGCTGGTCGATGAGGTCGCTCTCCTCGGGGGAGAGGTCGTAGGGGTGCTCCCGGTCCACGGTGGGGAAGTCGGTGTCGGCCAGGTCGTACTTCACCCCGTTGATGGTGATGCATTTGTGCTCGTAGTCGATCTTGTCCAGCAGCAGCCGGTCCTCCATGCCGAAGCCGGGGTTGCGCAGGATCTTCTGACCCTCCAGCTTGAAGAGGATGATGGTGATGGCCTTGTGCATCCGGGCGGCCAGGGCCTTGTCCTTCTCGGTGTAGTGGTCGGCGTCGTCCCCGGCGAACTTGGCCTCGAAGCAGGAGCAGTCGCAGTCCCGGTAGACCTCGTTGGCGAAGAGGGCCAGGGGGCGCAGGGAGATGCCGTAGCCGGTCTCGATGACCTCCAGGTTGTTGTAGTGGATGGAGTTGGAGAGCACCGTGGCCACCAGGGTGCGGCTCCCCGTGGCGGCGCCCATCCACAGCACGTCATGGTTGCCCCACTGAATGTCCACATTGTGGTGCTCAATGAGGGCGTCCATAATGATGTCGGCCCGGGGACCCCGGTCGAACATGTCGCCCACCATGTGGAGCCGGTCCACCACCATGCGCTTGATGAGGTTGCACACGGCGACGATGAAGCCCTCGGCCCGGTCGATGTCGATGATGGTGGAGATGATGTTCTCGTAGTAATCCCGCTTGTTGTGGAACTCGTAGTTGGTGTTGAGCAGCTCGTCGATGATGTAGGCGTACTCCTTGGGCAGGGCCTTCCGGACCTTGGAGCGGGTGTACTTGGAGGTGACCAGGCGGCAGACGTCGATGAGACGGTGGAGGGTGATGCGGTACCACTCCTCCAGCTCTTCCGGGTGTTCGGTCTGGGCGGCCACCTCGCTGAGCTTCTCCTCGGGATAGTAGATGAGGGTGGCCAGCTGGTCCCGGTCGGCCTTGGAGACGCTGGTGGCGAAGAGGGCGTCCACCTTCTCCCGGACCACGCCGGAGGCCGAGTTGAGGATGTGGAGGAAGGCCTCGTACTCGCCGTGGACGTCGGAGATGAAGTGCTCGGTGCCCTTGGGCAGGTTCAGGATGGTCTGCAGGTTGATGATCTCACTGCTGGCCGCCTGGACGGTGGGGTACTGGCGGGAGAGCATCTGTAAGTAGCGCAGGTCGGGGGTCTTGGTTTTCATCCGGATCACGCCTCCTGTGTGGCTGTATTGTCACCCTGATTGTACCACCGACGCCGGGGAAAAGGTAGCATTTTTTTCACCAAATCCGCCGGGAGAACCGGGTAAAAACCGGCGAAACGGAAACGGAAAAGAAAACTTTCCTATGAAAAGCCCCTGGGCGGCGAATTGGAGGAAAATCCCTTTTGAACGGTCGGAGGTTTCCTTTCGTTGGAAGCTTCCGGCTCGCCGGGGCGGCAGGGGCCGGCAAAAACTGCAAAAGTGTATAAAGCGGGGGGCGGAGGGGTGGTTTTTCCTGTCAAAATATCGCTTGACTTCCCAAACCGCCCATGATATAATTCCAAATTGCGCAGGTGTATGCTGCGCCTGGTGGAAAAGTGGGTGGAAAACCCCGCTTTCCATTGGGACATCTGAATTCAAGGGGGATGACGGTTTGCTCGCCGAGCTCAAGACCGGACCCCGGGTGGTGGGCGCCAAGCAGACCCGCCGCGCTCTCAGCGATGGAAAGGCCGTTCGGGTCTATCTGGCAGAGGACGCCGACCCGGGTGTGACCGGACCCATCGAGACCCTGTGCGCCGAGAAGGGCACTGAGGTCCTCCGCGTTCCCGCCATGCGGGAGCTGGGCCAGGCCTGCGGCATCGCCGTGGGCGCCGCCGTGGCGGCACTGGTCCGCTGAAAGTGGTTTTAACGGAATAATTTCTGATTGTTCCGTTAAAATATAATTTTGACTGAAAATGTGAGAAAGGAGGAAACATCCATGCCTACGTTCAACCAGCTCGTCCGCAAGGGCCGCGAGAAGGTGACCTACAAGTCCACCTCCCCCGCCATGCAGCACGGCCTGAACACCCTGAAGAACCGCGAGACCGACCTGCCTTCTCCCCAGAAGCGCGGCGTGTGCACCGCTGTTCGTACCTCTACCCCCAAGAAGCCCAACTCGGCCCTCCGTAAGATCGCCCGTGTGAAGCTGACCAACGGTTACGAGGTCACCGCCTATATCCCCGGTGTGGGCCACAACCTGCAGGAGCACAGCGTGGTGATGATCCGCGGCGGCCGTGTCAAGGACCTGCCCGGCGTGCGTTACCACATCATCCGCGGCACTCTGGATACCCAGGGCGTCTCCGGCCGTATGCAGGCCCGTTCCAAGTACGGCGCCAAGCGTCCCAAGGCCGGCAAGAAGTAAGCAGTTACTTCTCCATGGAACGCCTTCGCGTTCCGCATGACCATGAACGACTTTCGCGCTCGAAGCGCAAGGCAGTTGTCCTTGCAGAAGCGCTTACCTATATAATATAGGGGCGTTTTCCTGTGAGGCACTGGACAAGCAGGCACTTGTCTTACACGGGGGCGTTTGAAACGCCTTCGAGTACCTATGAAATCATACTGTGAAGGAGGGAAGCAAAGTGCCCAGAAGAGGAAACGTACCCAAGCGGGAGGTTCTGCCCGATCCCCTGTATAACTCCGTCCTGGTGACCAAGCTGGTCAACAGCATCATGCTGGACGGCAAGAAGGGTGTCTCCCAGAAAGTGGTCTACGGTGCTTTCGACATTATCAAGGAAAAGACCGGCAAGGAGCCCCTGGAGGTCTTCACCACCGCTCTGGAGAACATCATGCCGTCCCTGGAGGTCAAGGCCCGCCGTGTGGGCGGCGCCACCTACCAGGTGCCCATCGAGGTCCGCCCCGAGCGTCGTCAGACCCTCGGTCTGCGCTGGCTCACCACTTACGCCCGCAACCGCAGCGAGAAGACCATGAAGGAGCGTCTCGCCGGCGAGATCATGGACGCCGCCAACAACCTCGGTTCCGCCGTCAAGAAGCGCGAGGACACCCACAAGATGGCCGAGTCCAACAAGGCCTTCGCGCACTATCGCTGGTAAGAGAAGGAGAAAAGTATGCCTAGAAAAGTTTCTCTGGAGAATACCCGCAACATCGGCATCATGGCCCACATCGATGCCGGTAAGACGACGAC
>CALWYC010000010.1 GCA_944385655.1 uncultured Intestinimonas sp.
CCGCCGGTGAGCAGGAGTTCTACGCTGAGCGCGGCTTCCAGAACGAGCCCCAGCGCTGCAAGGCCTGCCGTGACGCCCGCAAGGCCGCTGCCCGTGGCCCCCGCGAGTACTTCACCGCTACCTGCGCTGCCTGCGGCGGCGAGGCGAAGGTTCCCTTCGAGCCCAAGTCCGATCGTCCTGTCTACTGCAGCGAGTGCTTCGCCCGTATGCGGGAGGAGCAGGGCCGCTAATTTCCTACGGCTTGAAAAAGAGACGCCTGCGGGCGTCTCTTTTTTCTTTCGCGGGAAATCACCGTTTTCCTATTGAAAAATGCGGAATAATGGGGTATACTAAAACATACCCAAATCCTAGCTTTTTGGAGGTTTATTTTTATGGCTACCATCACCAAGGATACCATCATCGGCGACATCCTGGACATTGCCCCTGAGACCGCGCCCGTGTTCCTGTCCATCGGGATGCACTGCCTGGGCTGCCCCTCCTCCCGCGGCGAGACCGTGGAGCAGGCCTGCATGGTCCACGGCGTGGATGTGGACGCTCTGCTGGAGAAGATCAACTCCATCGTCCCCGCCGCCAACTGACACAGCGCGAGACGGAGCGGCTGACGCCGCTCCGTTTTTGTATGCAGAGATCCATGGAAAGGGGAGAAGAGGGTGAGACCCATTGAACTGACGCCCCGCCTGCTGGCCCTGGCCCGCCAGGTGCCGGAGGGCGCGCGCTTCGCCGACGTGGGCACCGACCACGCCCGGCTGCCGGTGTGGCTGCTGGAGCGGGGGATCATACAAAACGCCATCGCCAGCGACCTGCGGGAGGGACCGCTGGAGCAGGCCAGAGAGACCGCCCGCCGCCACGCCCTGACGGAGCGGCTCTCCTTCCGCCTAGGGGACGGGCTCACCCCCATCCGTGGGGAGGAGGCGGACGTGTGCGCCATCGCCGGCATGGGCGGTGAGACCATCGCCGCCATCCTGGCAGCCTGCCCCTGGGCGGCGACGCCGGGCCACACCTTCCTCCTCCAGCCCATGACCTCGGTGGAGGAGCTACGGGCCTGGCTGTGGCGCAACGGTTTCCGCATCACCCGGGAGGAGCTGGTGGGAGAGGGGAGGACCATCTATGTGGTCATCACCGTCATCCCTGGGGCCATGGTCCCTCTGACCCCCGCCGAGGAGTGGGCCGGCAGGCAGTACCGGGGCATGGAGTCGCCGCTGCGGGCGGAATACCTGGCCAGGCTCTGCGGACGGATGGCCGGCATGGTGGAGGGCCTGCGCCGCTCTACCCGGCCGGAGGACCTGGAAAAGCTGCCCCGGCTGGAGGAAGCGCTGGCCGGGCTCAACGAGTTGAAGGAGGAGTGGGACAGATGGCAGCAGTAAAGGATGTATTCGATTTTCTGGACGGCCTGGCGGCCTTTGACACCCAGATGGACTTCGACAACGCCGGCTTCCTGGTGGGCCGAAGCGACCGGCAGGTCCACCGGCTGCTGGTCTCCCTGGACATCACCGAGGCGGTGGCGGAGGAGGCCAGGGCCATGGGAGCAGAGCTCATCGTCTCCCACCACCCGGTGATCTTCCATCCGGCCAAGTCCATCACCGACCGGGACCCTCTGGGCCGGACCCTGCTGGCCCTCATCGAGGGGGGCGTGGCCGCCATCTGTGCCCATACCAACCTGGATGCCGCCGTGGGCGGCGTCAACGACGTCCTGGCCGCCCGGCTGGGCCTTACCGACACCGTGGTGCTGGAGCCCTCCGGCACCGACCGGCAGGGCCGCCCCATCGGCATCGGCCGGGCGGGGAAGGCGGCTCCCGGGTCGCCCACCACCGCGGCGGACTACGCCGCCTTTGTGAAGGAGGCACTGGGCGCCAACGGCGTCCGGTACGTGGACGCCGGCCGTCCGGTGTCCCGGGTGGCGGTGGGGGGCGGCGCCTGCGGAGACATGGGCCACCTGGCCCTGGCCCTGGGCTGTGATACCTTCGTCACCTCCGACGTGAAGTACAACCAGTTCCTGGACGCCCGGGACATGGGCCTCAACCTCATTGACGCCGGCCACTATCCCACCGAGAACGTGGTCTGCCCCGTCCTGGCCGACGCCCTCCGGGCGGCCTTCCCGGAGGTGGAGATCACCCTCTCCGCCGGGCACAAAGAGGTATTTTCTTACCGCTAGGGCTTGCACTATATTTGCGCTTGTGGTAAAATATTTTAGCTATTTTCGAGAATTTAGAAGGGGACGAATCCAATGTCAGGACATTCCAAGTGGCATAATATTCAGAAGACCAAGGGCGCGGCCGACGCCAAGCGCTCCCAGATCTTCACCAAGATCGCCCGCGAGATGATCGTGGCCGTCAAGACCGGCGGCAGCGGCGACCCCAACAACAACTCCCGCCTGGCCACCGTTATCGCCAAGGCCAAGGCGGCCAATATGCCCAACGACAACATCAAGCGCACCATCGATAAGGCTCTGGGCTCCGGCAACACCGACAGCTACGAGAACGTGGTGTATGAGGGCTACGGCCCCTCCGGCGTGGCCGTCATCGTGGACGCCCTCACCGACAACCGCAACCGCACCGCCCCCGAAGTCCGGCATCTGCTGGACAAGTACGGCAAGGGCCTGGGCGCTACCGGCTGCGTGTCCTGGTCCTTTGACCGCAAGGGCGTCATTGTCATCGAGAAGGAAGACCTGGACGAGGATACCGTCATGATGGACGCCCTGGACGCCGGCGCCGACGACATGCAGGCGGAAGAGGAGACCTTTGAGATCTACACCGATCCCGACGCCTTCGGCACCGTCCTGGCCGCTCTGGAGGAGAAAGGCTACACCTTCCTGCAGGCCGCCGTGGAGATGGTCCCCCAGAACTATGTCAAGCTGGAGAGCGAAGAGGACATCAAAAACATGGAGAAGCTCATCGACCTCCTGGAGGAGAACGACGACGTGCAGAACGTCTGGCACAACTGGGATCAGGACTGAGCAAAGACAGATGGAGCCTGCCGCATGCGGCAGGCTCCTTTTTTACGGCACATATGCAAAATGGCGGCACAGCCACTTTCCCGCCCAGCTGCCCAGGACCAGGGCGATGGGGAGGGGGAGGACCGCAAAGAGCAGGAAGTAAACCAACGGATTCCAAAACGCGATGGACAGCAGCGCAAAGCGGTCGGACAGCAGGTCCACGATGTTGTTGTAGAGACGCCAGAAGAGAAAGGCAGATCCCAGCATGAGCAGCCATTCCACCCGGTCGTGCCAGGCGTCCAGATCCACATGGCGGGCGGCGGGACGGTCGGAGTCCGGGAGCGGCTGCCCCCTCACCTCCCGCTCCAGCAGAGCGGCGTAGCCCTCCAGGTCCTCCGCCTGGGCCGTATCGATGTGTCTCAGCCGCTCATAGGCGTCGATGGCCTCCTGGAGCCGCCGGCGCAGAGCAAAGGCGACGGCGGGGGCATTGTTTTGAAAATCCCGCCCCATGGAGCGGATCTCATCGATGGTGAAGCCCGCCTTCCGCAGGGTGCCGATGGCATGGAGCCGTTCCACATCTGCCTCGGAAAAGTCCAGCCAGGTGCGGCCGCCACGCCGCTGGGACTGCGGTGAGACGAGCTGCTCCTGCACATAGAACCGGACCGCCCGTTCCGTCAGACCGGCGGCCGCACAGACTTCCTTCATTTTCATGGTCCTGCCTCCTTTGCTGAGCTCAGTGTACCATCTGACGTAAGGGAAGTGTCAAGTATCTTTTGAAATGTGGTCTTTCAGGAAAAAGGCAGGGCCTGCTGCGCCGCAGCAGGCCCTGCCTTTTGTCGTTGGTGTCATTGGGCATCCGCGGCTGCTTGGGACGACAGCGCAAACCGATGCATGAGAGAGAGGATCTGCGCCCGCGTGCAGACCTCGTCTGGACTGAAGCGGTCACCGCCCGTACCACGGCTGATCCCCAGCTCATAGGCCCATTGCACGGCCCTGGAGTAGTAGCTGCTCTCCGCCACGTCCGCAAAGACATGGTCCGAACGGACATCCGGACTGCCCGCAGCGCGATAGAGCAGGGAGATGACCTCCGCGCGGGATGCGTTCCGGTCAGGACCGAATGTGTCCGGCCCGATCCCGCCGGAGATCCCGTTCTCTACCGCCCACTGCACGGCATCGCGGTAATACGTCCCGGTCGGGACGTCTCCAAAGCCCGTCGTTCCGTTCGATGGGACAGGGGAGCCGGCGGCACGCCAGAGAAACGTGATGATCTGGGCGCGGGTACAGTTCTCGTCAGGGGAGAAGGTGGAAGAGGTGGTGCCCTGCGTGATCCCTTTCTCCACCGCCCATTGGACGGCGTCATAGTAGTAATCGCCCCTGGATATGTCATCAAAGGACGGCATCTCTTTGGCGGCACTGTCCGCCGCCTCTGTGACGGCAGGGACCGTTTCCGCAGTGAGACTGGTCTGGATCTCGGTGGCGGGCGGCGCCGCGGCGCCGCGTTCCCTCCTGTCCGCCGTGCGCTCGCGCCTCTCCGAAGTGCTCCGGGCACCGCGCTCCCTCCCGGACTCATCGGAACGGTCGGCGGTGTGGACGGAGGGGCGCTCCGGAGAGACCGCCCCGGCTTTCTCCCTGTGATCCGGATCGCTCCGCTCCGCCCCCTTCTGCGTCCCCTCTTCTCGGCCCTCAGGTACAGCCGGAGCGGCAGGCGGTTCCTTCCCGGAGGCGGCCGAGACCGTTCCGCGTTCCTTGATGTAGGAGATCGTCATCTCCGCCATCTCACGGCTGGGGATGGTGCTGGCGCCGGACCAACGGGGAATATTGGGGGTTTGGGCGGAGACCCGGCAGACCACGCCGTCGTTTTTGACGGCAGCTGGGGCAAATACGGTATCTGCGGCGGCCTTTCCGCCGACACAGTCGTCCTGTTTCGGCAGATTGGCGGTCCCGCCCTGCAGGAACACCCGTGAGAGGGAGATGGCGCCCGTGCCCTCTACTCCGTTGCCGCCCTGATCAAACATGCCGTCTCCGCCCACCGCGACCAGAGTGCCGCTGCCGGTGATCTGTCCATTTTCCAGTTGGATGGCTGTACCGCCCACCGAGGTGGTGGCGTACATCCCGCCCGCATAGACGGCCAATAGGGCGTCCTCCTCCAAAGTCAGGGTCCCGTTGGTCACGGAGAGGCCGGTCTGGCCGGCGTAGCTTTTACCCGTCTTCGGGTTTGTCCCTGTCGGCGCCTCATCGCCCCGGATAAAGACCTGCCCCTGCAAAACGACGCTGCCGCTGACAGCGACCACGGCCTCTTGGTTGCGCCTAGCTCTGTTTCCGTTGGCAATAAAGTTGGTGTTCGAGTATATGCTGGCATTTTTGAGGATCGCGCCGTCCTTCAGCCGGAGCTGCCCGTTGATGGAGGCGCCGCTGAGAAATTTGCGGTGGTAACTGTCATAGTTCATGCTGAAGGTCCCGCCCCGCTCGACCTCCACGATGCCCTGTACCACAGAGTCCCGGAGGCGCAATGTCCCGCCGGACCGGACCACCAGCTTTACACTGCTGAGCATGTCCATGTTGACCAGCGTGAGGTCACAGTCCTCCGGGATCACCAGGGTCTGCGTGGGCGCCTCCCCCTCGCTGACCGCGTATCCCAGCTTGCCGTATGTGCCGCTGTTGTGAGAGCCGAACCACGCCTTGATCTCCACGGGCACCGTGACGGTCTCATCCCTGCCGCCGAATTTCGAGATGGCCCACGGGATCATATCATACATATATTTGCCGTCCTTGGTTTGCTTCGCGTGTTCCAGCGTGAGCTGATCGTTGAGCGCCTCATCTCCGCCGTAGACCTGGAAAGGGAGGGCGTTGCTGGTGGCCTTTCTGCCCTGCTCATCCGCTACCGTGACCCTTATCTGGTAGAGCCCCTTCTTCACGGGCGTGCCCGCCAGCGTCAGGGCGCTGTCCAGTGTCGTATAGACGCCGCTCATACCGCTGCCCTGAGGACTGATGTCCACCGAGGTCCCCTTGCGGTCAATGGTCACACCGCTTTTGTGAAAGGGCACCCAGTCTTTCTCGGAAGGGGCCTCTCCCGTCCTGACAAGGGCGCACTGCACCTCCACATTGCTGTTCTTGTTGACCGTAACGGCGGCGGTGGCGCCTGTGACCGCATCATAGCGCCGCTGGCTCTCCAGGGCCGGTTCAAAGGTGCCCACCAGCCGCACATGAAGCGTATATGGATCGCCGGCGGAAGCATCCGCCGTCACAGCTTCCAGATGGTAGCTGCCGCCGGTGATGTTGACCTTCAGGCAGAGCACCTCCCGTCCGGCGCCGGAGATCTTGAGCACGTCGCCGGAACGGATGGCCTGGTGCATCGCGCTGAAGTAAATGGCGGCGGCAGCGCCGTCCAGATAGTAAGAGGCGTCGTTCAATGCAATACGGATGGAGGACTTTTGCAGCACCACAGGGCCCTCGGCCCGTACGCGCTGGATCTCAGTGATCCCATCCACGGACAGATCCCCGCCCGTCAGGGTGAGTTTCAGATATCCGCCCACCGCCTCCTCCATGGCAAAGGAAAGAGGCGCCTCCGCCTCCGCAGGCGATGCGGCGGTCTCGGGGGAAAAGGGGACCTCCGGGGAAGAAGCGGTCTCAGAGACGACGCCCGTCCCGGTCCCGGAGGAGGCGGAGGCATCCGAGGAGGGATCCTTCTCAGAGACAACGTCCGTCTCAGGGGCGGCGGCCACCGCCACGGTCTTGGCCCGGGTATCCAGCTCCAGCACAAGGTCCTCGTAACCGCTGGCCCAGACCACGCACTTCACCGTGCCGCTCAGGCTTTTGGGCAGTATGATCTGGCCGTCGCTGGACTTGAGGCAGTAGGTGCCCTCTTTCAGGCTGTAAGTGCTGGTGACCTTCTGGTACTCGTTCTCATCGACTGAAAGCGACTGGATGCGATCGATCCAGCCGGAATTCTGATATCCAAACTCGAGACAGAACGTCCCGTCCAAAAAATCAACGCTCACGGCGGAATAGGGGGTGGGCGGCTGTTCCTGAAGAGCCGTCGCCCCGGAGGGCAATCCAGAAAGGATCAACGCGAGGGTCAAAACCAGGGAAAATAGCTGCGCCGTTTTCTTTTTCAGGTGCATGTTCTGTGATCTCCTCCTGTTGGAAAAATGGTCGCCGGGAATGAGGCCAATCAGCTTGGGCGCCCCGCTTCCGCATGGGCAGGGCACGGCCACAGAGGACCGTCTGCGTTTCCGATGCGGTCCCGGACATGAGTTATCAACGGCTAACTCGCGTCCGGGAAAAAGGCAGCCGCCGCCTGGCTACTGCCGGAAAATGGAGCTGCTGATTACGATATCGTGGGCACAGTATACAGGAGGAGCAAGCTCCTGTCAATAGAAATTAGGTATCTTAACCACCTATAAAACCATCAAAAAACTACAATCAAAAGGATAAAAATAACTTTCTGAGCATGATCTGGACAAAAAGCGGAGAGGGCCCGGAGCGCTGTGCTCCGGACCCTCATATTGCAAGCAAGCCTGTAAGCCGGGTTCTGTCCTTTAAGACAGCCATCTATCTAGACGCGCCGTTGCCGGCGCGTTCCAGCCACCTCCCCGGGACGGCCGGGCCGGCCATATGTCCCTCCACGGTGTTGCTCCGGATAGAGTTTACAGCGATGGGCAGTCTCCAGCCATCGGGTGAGCTCTTACCTCGCCTTTCCACCCTTACCTCTCCCCGCGAAAGCAGAGGCTTTCGCGGGTCCCCATTTGGGGATGAGGCGGTATTTCTCTGTTGCACTTTTCCTAGGGTCGCCCCCGGCGGATGTTATCCGTTATCCTTGCCCTGCGGAGCCCGGACTTTCCTCATGGGCGGCCTTTCGGCGCTGCCCACGCGGCTGTCCAGCTTACTTGCAAGCAAGTATTATATCTCATCTGGAGACCGATGTCAATTCGATTGAAATGTTCACATTTATCCGCTATAATAATGTCTGCTGAATAAACCGAGGATCGGTTTATTCGCGCGGCGGTCGGGAGCAAGAAACTCCGGGCCGGCGCCGCTGATCAGAACCAACCAAAGGGGGAATGGCTATGCCGATCACCGTTCAGGAATATCTGGCGGGCCTGAAGGGAAAGACCGTTGCCGTCATCGGTATCGGTGTCTCCAACACGCCGCTCATCAAAATGCTGCTGCGGGCCGGGGTACGGGTCACCGCCTGTGACCGGAAGAACAGGGAGGACTTCGGCGGGCTCACCGAGGAGCTGGAGAGCCTGGGCGCCGAGCTGCGCCTGGGGCCGGACTACCTCAAGGGCCTGGACCACGATGTGATCTTCCGCACCCCGGGCATGCGCCCGGACGTCCCGGAGCTGCTGCTGGCCCAGGCCAAGGGCAGCCTCATCACCTCCGAGATGGAGGTCTTTTTCCAGGTCTGTCCCTGCCACACCATCGCCGTCACCGGCAGCGACGGAAAGACCACCACCACCACCATCATCGCCGGCCTTCTCCGGGAGGCGGGCTACCACACCTTTGTGGGCGGCAACATCGGAAAGCCCCTGCTCCCCGACGCGGACGGCATGGAGCCCGACGACTACGCCGTGCTGGAGCTCTCCTCCTTCCAGCTCATGACCATGGACCGGAGCCCCGAGATCGCCGTGGTCACCAACCTGGCGCCCAACCATCTGGACGTACACAAGTCCATGGAGGAGTATATCACCGCAAAGGAAAATATCTTTACCCATCAGTCCCCCCAAGGGAAAGCCGTCTTCAACTTTGACAATGAGATCACCCGGAACTTCTCTGAGTCGGCTCCGGGCCGAGCGGTGCTCTTCAGCCGCCGGCAGAGCCTGAGCAGGGGCGTCTGTCTCCGGGAGGGCGCCATCTGGGTCATGGACGACCAGGGGGGACGTCCGGTGCTGCCTCTGACGGACATCCTGCTCCCCGGCGACCACAACGTGGAAAACTACATGGCCGCCATCGCCGCCGTGGACGGGCTGGTGCCCGATGAGATCATCCGCGGCTTTGCCGCCAAGTTCGCCGGGGTGGAGCACCGCATCGAGCTGGTGCGCACCCTCAACGGCGTGCGCTACTACAACGACTCCATTGCCTCCAGCCCCTCCCGCACCATCGCCGGCCTGCGCTCTTTCCAGGAGAAGGTCATCCTCATTGCCGGCGGCTATGACAAGCACATCCCCTTTGACGTGCTGGGTCCCGAGGTGGTGGAGCACGTGAAGTTCCTCATTCTCACCGGCGACACGGCGGACCGGATCGCCGACGCGGTCCGCAGCTGCCCGGACTACCAGGGCACACCGCCCATCTCCAAATACGAGGACTTCAGCGCCGCCGTCCTGGCGGCCCACAGCATGGCCCAGCCGGGAGACGTGGTCATCCTTTCACCCGCCTGCGCCTCCTTTGACCACTTCAAGAACTTCGCCCAGCGGGGCGAGGCCTTCAAGAAGATCATCTACGAGCTTTGAGTCCCTCAGGGACAGTACGCGGTCTTTCCGCGGAAAGGAGTGGAATATTTGGATACGAGAGAAATCCTGGGCCGCCTGAGCGCCATGGCCGGACCCTCCGGCTTTGAGCGGGCGGTGGCCATGCAGGCCGCCGACCTGATGCGGCCCTTCCTGGATGAGGCCAACGTGGACCGGTTCGGCAATGCGGTGGGGGTGCGGCTGTGCGGCCGCCCCGGCGCCCCCCGGCTGCTGCTGGACGCCCATCTGGATGAGATCGGCCTCATCGTCACCGGCATCGAGGAGGGCTTCCTCCGCTTCCGCACCATCGGCGGGGTGGACCCCCGGATGCTGCCCGACCGGGAGCTCACCGTACTCACCGACACCCCCATGCTGGGCGTGGTGGCCTGCCTGCCGCCCCATGTGCTCAAGGCGGAGGACAAAAAGCAGTCCATCCCCATCGATCAGCTCCGGGTGGACGTGGGTCTGAGCCAGGAGGAGGCGGAGCGCCGGATCCCCATCGGCACCCCCATGGTCTTCCGGGGCAGCTGCTTTGACCTGATGAACGGCAAGGTCTGCGGCAAGTCCATGGACGATCGCTCCTGCTTCACCATCCTGCTCCGGGCGGCGGAGCTCCTCCGGGACAAGACCCTGGATGTGGACCTCTACATCATGGGCAGCACCCGGGAGGAGGTGGGCGGCCACGGCGCCAAGGTGGGGACCTACAGCCTCCATCCGGACTGCTGCGTGGCGGTGGACGTGACCCACGCCAAGACACCGGACAACCCCAAGGGCCGGCGCAGCGGCACCGGCGGCGGTCCCCAGATCGGGGTGGGCCCCAACATGACCCGCTGGATGACCGAGCGCATGTTGGCCAAGGCCAAGGCTCTGGGCATCCCCTACGATGTGGAGGTCATGGAGGGCCACACCGGTACCAACGGCTGGCACATGCAGATCATCCGGGAGGGGATTGCCACCTCGGTGGTCTCCCTGCCCCTGAAATACATGCACAGCCCCATCGAGGTGCTGGACCTGACGGACATCGAATCCACGGCGGCCCTGCTGGCCGCCTTCGCGGAGGACCTGGGAAAGGAGGCGAAGGAGCTGTGCTGAATCTGGTCAAGGAGCTCTGCCTCCTCAACGGCGTCTCCAGCGGGGAGGACGACGTGCGGGACTACCTGATGGAGCGCTGCCGGCCCTACGCCGCCTCTATGAAGGTGGACGCCCTGGGCAACCTCATCGTCTTCAAGCGCGGGGAGAAGAGCACGGGCAGCAGGCTCATGCTCACCGCCCACATGGACGAGGTAGGCTTCATCGTCAACGACATCACCGAGGACGGCTACCTCAAATTTGCCCCCGTGGGCGGCATCGATCCACGGGTGGTCATCGGCAAGCGGGTGAGCGTGGGCCGTGGCCGCATCCCTGGGGCCATCGGCCTTAAGGCCTACCACCTGGTCAGCGCCGAGGAGGAGAAGAAGGTCCCCGACTTTGAGGACCTCTATATCGACATCGGCGCCAAGGACCGGGCCGACGCCGAGGCAGTGACGGCCCTGGGCGATCTGGTGGCCTTTGAGAGCGACGCGGTGGAGTTCGGCTCCGGCATGCTCAAGGCCAAGGCCCTGGACGACCGGGTGGGCTGCGCCGTTATGCTCCAGCTCATCGAGGAGGAGCTGCCCATGGACTGCACCTTCGTCTTCTCCGCCCAGGAGGAGGTGGGGACCCGGGGCGCCTTCGGCGCCGCCTTCTCCGTAACGCCGGAGATCGCCCTGGTGCTGGAGGGCACCACGGCGGCCGACCTCCCCGGCACCGACGAGCACCGGCGGGTGGCCGTCCCGGGGAAGGGTCCTGTGCTCTCCTTCATGGACAACGGCACCATCTACGACCGCGGCCTCTTTGAGCTGCTCCGGGACCTGGCCGACCGGTACGGCATCCCCTGGCAGACCAAGAACTATGTCTCCGGCGGCAACGACTCCTCCGCCATCCAGCGCACCAAGGAGGGCGTCCGGGTGGCGGCGGTCTCCACCCCCGTGCGGTACCTGCACGCCCCCTCCGGTGTGGCCTGCGTCCAGGACATCAGCCACGTGCACACACTGGTCAAACACTTTATCGAAGCCCTGGCGGCCTCGTGATACAGGAGGATAGAACAGTATGGATCTTTTGAAAACGCTTCAGGCCCTCAACGCCTGCCACGGCCCCGCCGGCGACGAGTCCGAGGTGGCCGGGGTGCTGGAAAAGCTGGCCATGCCCTTCGTGGATGAGTGCCGCCGGGACACCCTGGGCAATCTCATCGCCCACAAGAAGGGGAGCGGGTCCCGGGTGATGTTCGCCGCCCATATGGACTCCATCGGCTGCATCGTCACCTATATCGAGAAGGAGGGCTACCTCCGCTTCTGCAAGTTGGGCGGCCTCCGTGCCCCCGACCTCATCGCCACGCCCGTCCGGTTCAAAAACGGCGTCCGGGGCGTCATCTGCCTCAGTGAGGCGGTGGAGCCCAAGGACATGACCCTGGACGATCTCTATATCGACATCGGCGCCCACGACGCCGACGAGGCCGCCGCCATGGTGAAGATCGGCGACACCGCTGTCTATGACACCCCCACCTATGCCGCCGGTGACCGGTTCGTCTCCCCCTATATGGACAACCGCATCTCCTGCCTGGTGCTGCTTATGTCCATGGAGATCCTCCAGCACAGCGACAACGACCTCTACTTCGTCTTTACCGCCCAGGAGGAGGTGGGGATCCGGGGCGCCAAAACGGCCGCCTATGCCATTGACCCTGACTACGGCATTGCTGTGGATGTGACGGTGGCCGCCGACGAGCTGGGCACCAAGCACAGCGGCAGCAGCAAGCTGGGCGGCGGCGCCGCCATCAAGGTGATGGACACCTCTGTCATCTGCCACCCCCAGATGGTGTCCAAGCTGGCGGAGCTGGCCAAGGAGCGGGGCATCGACGCCCAGATGGACGTCATCAAGTCCGGCGGCACCGATGCCGGCAGCATCCACGTGAACAAGATGGGCGTCCTCACCGGCGGCATCTCCATCCCCTGCCGTTACGTCCACACCCCTCAGGAGATGGTGGACCGGGGCGACGTGGAGGCCTGTGCCCGTCTGGTGGCCGCCTTCGCCGAGGCCAGCCTTTGATCACCGTTAAAAACCGCAAAACCATTGGAAAGCAGAGAGTGAAAAGGAATATGCCATTACAGATCAGCGACCGGGTCCGGGCGCTGGGCCGGCAGGCCCAGGCCGACCTGGGAGAGCAGTTTGCCCGCATCGATGCCATTGCGGAGGAAAACACGCAGAAGGTCCTGGCGGCGTTTCAGAAACACCGTGTAGCGGAGGCCTACTTTGCCGGCACCACCGGCTACGGCTATGACGATCTGGGCCGGGACAAGCTGGAAGAGATCTACGCCGAGATCTTCGGCACCGAGGACGCCCTGGTCCGCATCGGTTTCGTCAACGGGACCCACGCCATCGCCTGCGCCCTGTACGGCGCGTTGAAGCCGGGGGACACCCTGGTCTACGCCGTAGGCGCCCCCTACGACACCATCCAGGGGGTCATCGGCATCACCGATAAGGGCTTTGGTTCCCTGAAAGACTACGGCGTCAACTATAAGCAAGTAGAATTGGTTGACGACAAGCCCGACCTGGAGGGCATGGCCAGAGTGGTCCGGGAGGACCCCACCGTAAAGGTGGTCATGATCCAGCGCTCCAAAGGCTACGCTACCCGGTCGTCCCTGTCCGTGGCGGAGATCGGTGAGATGTGCCGGGTCATCAGGGCCGCCAACCCCAACGTGGACATTCTGGTCGACAACTGCTACGGCGAGTTCGTGGAGACCCTGGAGCCCACCCAGGTGGGGGCCGACCTGGTGGTGGGCTCCCTCATCAAGAACCCCGGCGGCGGTCTGGCCCCCACCGGCGGCTATATGGCCGGGCGGAAAGACCTCATCGAAAAGGCCTCCTACCGCATGACCATCCCCGGCATCGGACGGGAGTGCGGCTCCACTTTGGGCAACAACCGCCTGCTCTATCAAGGACTTTTCCTTGCCCCCCATACCACCGCCCAGGCGGTGAAGACGGCGGTCTTTGCCGCCCGGATCATGGAGCTGCTGGGCTACGAGGCCGAGCCCTCCTCCCAGGCGGTCCGCCACGACATCATCCAGATGATCCACCTGGGCAATCCCGAGGCGGTGAAGCGCTTCTGCCGCGGCATCCAGAAGGGCGCCCCGGTGGACTCCTATGTGACGCCGGAGCCCTGGGACATGCCCGGATACGACTCCCAGGTCATCATGGCGGCGGGCGCCTTCATTCAGGGCTCCTCCATCGAGCTCTCCGCCGACGCCCCCATGCGGGAGCCCTACACCGTCTACCTTCAGGGCGGCCTCACCTATGAGAGCGGCAAGGCCGGCGTGCTCCTGGCGGTGGAGGAGCTTTTACAGGACTGATACGAGCCATGGCCCGCATAGAGTTGCCATAGGAGGTGACTGCTATGCGGGCTTGGCATGGCCGGAGGTTCCGCCGCCGGTCCCGCCGGAAGGGAGGAGACCTCTGGCTGGCCGGAGCGCTGGGGGTCCTGCTGGCGGCGGCGCTGATCTTCGGCCTGGACCTGCGGCTCCGGCCGGTGGTGGAGACCATGGCGGAGGCAAAGGTGACCAATGCTGTCACCCGGCTGCTGGACAGCGCCGTCACGGCGGAGATCCAGGACAGGGCCATCACCTACAGCGACCTCATCACCGTGGAGAAGGACGAGAGCGGCCGCATCACGGCCCTCACCAGCAACATGGCGGCCCTCAACGACCTGCGTACCAGCATCCTCAGCGACGCGGTGGCGGCGGTGGACGAGATCGACACCCAGAGCCTGGCCATCCCGGTGGGCAACCTGACAGGGATCAACTTCCTCTCCGGGCGGGGCTTTGACCTGCCGGTGGAGGTCATGACCGTGGGTTCCGCCCATGCGGTGTTCCGGAGCCAGTTCACCGACGCCGGCATCAACCAGACCCGGCACCAGATCCTGCTGGAGGTGACGGTCTCGGTGGACATCCTGCTCCCCGGCGGCGATCTGCCCGCCGAGATCACCGCCCAGGTACCGGTGGCCGAGACCGTCATCGTGGGGAGCGTGCCCGACACCTACGTGGAGCTCCCCACCTTGCCGGCAGACGGGAAATCGTAAGATGAAATTCAAAAATGAGGGGCCCACCCTGTGCTAGAATAGAGAAAAACAGGGGAGGGAACCATGATATGTGGCCTATTTTGAAGGAAGCGGCGGGGGACATCCTCCGCTATGTGATCCAGATGCTGCCCTGCGCCCTGGCGGGCGCCGGTCTGTTTTTTGCACTGCTGCCCCTGCGCCGCCGCCGTCTGGCCCGCCGGGGACTGAGAAGCCCGGCCCCTCGGGAGGGGGCGCTGCTGGTCTTCGTGCTCTTCTGTGCCGGACTGGCCGCCCTGACCGTCTTTCCCTCCAACCTGTGGAGCTATGTGCTGGAACCCGGCCGCTGGCCGGAGGGGACCACCTTCTGGAGCTTCTATCCCACATGGGAGGAGCTGACGGCCCGGCTCCAACGCCTCCCGGAGGAGCTGCCCCGGCTGCTGACCCCCTTTCCGGGAGGTGTCGCCTATCATTTTCACAGCTATTGGAGCGCCTTTCTTTTCCTGGGAAATATAGGGATGTTCCTGCCCATCGGCTTTTTCACCGCCCTCCTCTGGCGGCGGGGGAGACTGTGGCGCTCTACGCTGGTGGGCTTTCTGGCCTCTCTGAGCATCGAGACCATCCAGCTGTTCATCGACCGGGGCACCGATCTGGACGACCTGATCCTCAACACGGTGGGCGCCGCCGTCGGCTATCTGCTCTACCGGCTGGTACGGGCCGTCGCCCCCCGGGCCGCAGCAAAATTCACATGTGTAAAGGTGTGATCCTTTCGTGGACGAGACCCAAGAGATCCTGGACCTGCGCCGTGAGCTGGAGCAGGCCAACTATGAATACTATGTGCTGGACAACGCCACCATGAGCGACTACGACTTCGACCACAAGCTCCGCCGTCTGGAGGAGCTGGAGGCCGCCCACCCGGAGCTGGCCAGCCCGGACTCGCCCACCCAGCGGGTGGGGGGAAAGGTGGCCGACGGCTTTGCCGAAGTGGTCCACCGGGTGCCTCTGGAGAGCCTCCAGGACGTCTTCTCCCTGGAGGAGCTCCAGGAGTTCGGCCAGCGGGTGGCCGAGGCCCTGCCCGACGGGGTGGAGTACGATGTGGAGCCCAAGGTGGACGGGCTGTCCGTGGCCCTGGAATATGAAAACGGCATCTTTGTCCGGGGCGCCACCCGGGGCGACGGCCTGGTGGGTGAGGACGTGACGGAGAACCTCAAGACCATCCGCTCCATCCCCCTGCGCCTGCCGGAGGCTCTGCCCTCCCTCATCGTCCGGGGCGAGGTCTTCATGCCCCGGCAGGTCTTTGAGGACCTGAACGCTGAGGCGGAGCTCCAGGGCAAGCCCCTCTTCGCCAATCCCCGGAACGCCGCCGCCGGCTCCCTGCGTCAGCACGACCCCAAGATCGCCGCCCAACGGCGTCTGGACATCCGCGTCTTCAACGTCCAGTGGGCCGAGGGCCGGACCTTCACCACTCACAGCGAGGCCCTGGACTACCTGATGAGCCAGCGCTTCAAGGTCATTCCCCACGAGACCTGTACCGATATGACGGCGGCGGGGGAGCTCATCCGCCGCATGGGGGATGAACGGGAGAGCTATCCCTTTGACATCGACGGAGCAGTTGTAAAGGTAAATGACCTGTCAGACCGTGAGCGCCTTGGCTCCACCGCCAAATTCCCCCGGTGGGCCGCCGCCTTCAAGTATCCGCCGGAGCAGAAGGAGAGCGTGGTGGAGGACATCGTGGTCCAGGTGGGCCGCACCGGTGTTCTTACGCCCAAAGCGGTTATAAAGGCTGTACGCCTTGCAGGCACCACCGTCACCAACGCCACCCTCCACAACCAGGATTTCATCACGGAGAAGGACATCCGCATCGGCGACACGGTGCTGGTCCAGAAGGCGGGGGAGATCATCCCCGAGATCGTCTCCGTGATCAAAGAGAAGCGCCCTCAGGGCACCCAGCCCTATTTCCTTCCCACGACCTGCCCCGTCTGCGGTGCGCCGGTGGAGCGGGATGAGGACGGCGCCCACATCCGCTGCACCGGCGCCGAGTGCCCTGCCCAGCGCCTGCGCCACCTGGTCCACTTCGCCAGCCGGGACGCCATGGACATCGAGCACCTGGGTCCCGCCGTGGTGGAGGCCCTGGTGGGCGCCGGACTGGTGAAGGGCCCCGGCGACCTCTACCACCTGAAGGCGGAGGACGTGGAACAGCTGGAGCGCATGGGCAAGAAGAGTGCTGAAAACCTGATCGCCGCCATCGAAAAGTCCAAATCCGCCGGCCTGGGCCGGCTCCTCTTCGCCTTCGGCATCCGCCAGGTGGGACAGAAGGCGGGGAAGGTGCTGGCCGCCCGGTTCGGCACCCTGGACGCCCTCATGGCTGCCGACGCCGAGACCCTCACCGCCGTGCCCGACATCGGCGCCATCACCGCCCAGAGCCTGCTGGAGTGGTTCCGGAGCCCTCAGAGCGTCCACCTCATTGAGACCCTTCGGGCCGCCGGCGTCTCCTTCCAGAGCACGGAGGCCCCGGTGGGGGAGGCCCTGGCGGGCAAGACCTTCGTGCTCACCGGGACCCTGGAGCATCTGGGCCGGAAGGAGGCCACCGAGCGCATCGAGGCCCAGGGGGGCAAGGTGTCCGGCTCCGTGTCCAAAAAAACCAGCTATGTGGTGGCGGGAGAGGCCGCCGGCTCCAAGCTCCAGAAGGCCACGGAGCTGGGCATCCCCGTGCTCACCGAGGCTCAGCTCCTGAGCATGCTGGAGGGGGAGAACCCTTAACTGTGAATGCCCTCATGGGGCGTGTCCGGCCGGACACGCCCCATGAGGTTTTCCACGCCCAAACGGGGTGTAAAAAGGAGGTTTTTTCATGATCCTGGCCCTGTGCGCGGACAAAAAGAACGGGATGGCCTTCCACCAGCGCCGTCAGAGCCTGGATCGGGCGGTGCGGGCCGACCTCCTGACCATGGCCGCGGGAGGTCCCATCTGGATGACCCCCTATTCCGCCCGCCAGTTCATCGAGCCCGACGCCGTGCTTCGCCTGTCGGAGACGCCCCTGTCTCAGGCAGGGCCGGGAGCGCTGTGTTTTGCGGAGTTTCCGCCTCTGGCTCCCGCCCTGGAGCGCATCAAGCGCCTGGTGCTCTACCGCTGGGACCGGATCTACCCCGCCGATCAGCGGCTGGACCTGGACCTGGCAAGGGACTTCCGACTGGTGTCTGTCCAGGACTTTGCCGGCCACGCCCATGAAATCATCACGAAAGAGGTCTATCAGCGATGAAACGGATCCAAACAGTCTTTTTGTCCCTGGCACTGCTCTGCGCCTTGCTGCTCAGCGGGTGTGAAGGGATGCTGCCTTCCACCATTTCTGCCTCCTATGACTTGGACGACCTGCCCGCCTACAGCGGGGAGCCCTATGTGACGGTCAACGGGAACGAGCCCTTCTTCACCCCGGAGGACCTGACCACAGACTCCTACGAGACCTACAGTGAGCTGGACGCCCTGGGCCGCTGCGGCGTGGCCTGGGCCAACGTGGGGGTGGACCTGATGCCCACCGAGGACCGGGGGAGCATTGGCCAGGTAAAGCCTTCCGGCTGGCATACCGTCAAATATGACGTAGTGGATGGGAAATACCTTTACAACCGCTGCCATCTCATTGGTTTCCAGCTCACCGGTGAGAACGCCAACGAAAAAAATCTGATCACCGGCACCCGGTATCTGAACGTGGATGGAATGCTGCCCTTTGAGAACCTGGTGACCGACTACGTCAAGGAGACCGAAAACCACGTGCTCTACCGGGTGACTCCCATTTTTCAGGAAGATGAGCTGGTGGCTCGGGGCGTCCTGATGGAGGGCCTGAGCGTGGAGGACGACGGCGAGGGCATCTCCTTCTGCGTCTACGCCTATAATGTCCAGCCCGGAGTGGTCATCGACTACGCCACCGGCGACAGCTGGCTGGAGGGGGAGGACACCCAGCCCCAGGAGACCACCGCCGGCGGAGAGGGTACCGCCTATGTGATCAACACCAGCTCCGGGAAGTTCCATCTGCCCACCTGCTCCGGCGTGGCGGACATGTCGCCGGCCAACCGGCAGGACTACGTGGGTGACCGGCAGGATCTGCTGGACCAGGGCTATTCCCCCTGCGGCATCTGTAAGCCCTGAGACGGAGCGTTGGGAGGAAGCTGCATGCAAGATCTCATATCGTCGTTCGGCGCCTGGGTCCAGGCGGTCTGTGAGAAGGACCCGGTCAGGGCCAGGCGCTGGCTGGCCCGGGGGTATCGGGCCAAAGAGCTCCAGCTCCGGTTCGATCCCCGGCAGAAGGACCGCCCTGCCGACCGGATGGTGGCGGAGCAGACCATGCGGGCCATGACCCTGCCTCTGGTCCACCCGGAGCGCTCCGCCATGGCCAGTCTGTTCCTGCCCTGTGAGCCCCTGCAGGTCATGGGCCTCTACCCGTACTCCTGCGAGGGCTTCGGCTGCTTTCTGTCCGGCACCCAGGCTGAGCAGTCCTTTTTACAGCACGCCGAGAGCCAGGGCCTGCCCGACACCTTCTGTTCCTACCACCGGGTCTTCATCGGCGCGGCGGAGAAGGGGCTCATGCCGAAGCCCCGGTTCATCCTGAACACCACCCTGGCCTGCGACGCCAACCTGCTCACCTTCCGCCGGCTGGCGGAGCACTTCCAGGTGCCCCAGTTCGTGGTGGACGTGCCCTACGAGACCGTCGAGCCGGCGGTGGACTATGTAGCCGACCAGCTCCGGGAGATGGTCCGATTTATGGAGCAGGAGACGGGCCGGCAGATGGACGAGGGTGCCCTTCGGGCTGCCGTGGCCCGGAGCCAGCGGAGCATGGAGCAGTTTGACCGCTATATGACCCTGCGGGCGGACAAGCTGCTGGAGGGGGAGATCACCGGCGAGATGTTCACCGCCTTCGCCCTCCATACGCTGCTGGGCACTCCGGAGACCGAGGCCTACACCAGACAGTGCGTGGCAGAGGCCGAAAAAGCCCTTCCCGCCGCAGGGGTGCGGCTGGTGTGGATGCACACCGTCCCCTTCTGGGTGGAGCCGCTGCGGAAGGTCACCGACTTCAGCCGGGAGGTCCAGGTGGTGGCCTGCGATATGTGCTTTGAGGGCCTGCTGAGGGGACCTATGGACGAGGACCCCTATCGGGCCATGGCCCGGCGTGTGGTGTGCTCCGCCTTCAACGGCCCGGTGGAACGACGCATCCAGAGGGGCATCGACGCGGCCCGGCAGGTCAAGGCGGACGGCGTGGTGTGGTTCTGCCACTGGGGCTGCAAACACACCCTGGGAGGCGCCCAGTTGGCCAAGGAACGCTTCGAGGCCGCCGGTATCCCCTGCCTGGTCCTGGACGGAGACGGCTGCGACCACAGCCACGGCGGAGAGGGCCAGATGGCCACGCGCATGGAGGCCTTTGTGGAGATGCTCAAGGCAGGGGGGAGGTCTGAGGCATGAGCACCACCTACTATATCTGCAAATACACGCCGGTGGAGCTGCTGGAGGCCCTGGGCGGCACCTGTGAGGTGCTGGACGAGATGCCGGACAACTTTTCCCTCAGCGACCAGGTGGGCCACCCCAACCTCTGCGGCTTTGGGAAATCGGTGCTGGAGGCCTGTCTCTCCGGGCATGTGAAGGAGCTGGTGCTGGTCAACTGCTGCGACACCATCCGCAGCGTCTACGACATCCTGGCCGCCCGGGGAGAGATGGACTTTCTCTTCCTCCTGGACATGCTCCACACCGGCGGCCCCAGGGCTGCCGCCCGGACCAGGGCGGAGCTGCTCCGGCTGGCAGAGGCCTACGCCGCTTATAAAGGGACGCTCTTTGATCCCGACCGGTTCCGGGCCGCTTTCCGGCCCGCCGCGGAACAGGAAGGGCCCTACCTCAGCGTCATGGGCGGTCGGGTGGGGGACCGTCTCTTCCATGCCATGGCGGAGGCCATGCCTCTGCCTCTGCGCAACCACACCTGCGTCCACGACCGCTTCGTGCCGCCGCCGGAGGGAGAGGAGAGCGATCTGGAACGGCTCATGGAGCCCTATGCCAGAGCTCTTCTGGAACAAGTGCCATGCATGCGTATGACCGACGTCACCGGTCGGGAGAGCCTGCGGCGGTCCCCGGACCTGAAGGGCATCGTCTATCACACAGTCAAGTTCTGTGACTACTACGGCTTTGAATACTCCGGGCTCCGCCGGGACTGCGGCGTCCCGCTGCTGAAACTGGAATCCGATTACACCGCCCAGAGCAGCGGCCAGCTCCGCACCCGGCTGGAGGCCTTTGCGGAGAGCCTGTCACCGGAGACCACACTGACCGGGAAAGGGAGAGGTCAAATGAAAAAAGGATATTTTGCGGGGATCGACAGCGGTTCCACCAGCACCGACGTGGCTATCCTGGATCAGGACAGGCGACTGGTAGCTCAGGTGATCCTGCCCACCGGGGCCGGCGCCGCGGTGGGTGCGGAGCGGGCCATGGAGTCCGCCCTGACCCAGGCCGGACTGAAGGCGGAGGACATCACCGCCACCGTCACCACCGGCTACGGCCGCTCCGCCATCCAGCTGGGGGACAAGTCCATCACCGAGATCACCTGTCACGCCAAGGGCGCCTTCTTCCTGGACCCCACCGTCCGCACCATCATCGACATCGGTGGTCAGGACAGCAAGGTCATTCGGATCGACGAGACCGGAAACGTGGTGAACTTCGTCATGAACGACAAGTGCGCCGCCGGCACGGGCCGTTTTCTGGAGCTCATGGCCCGGACCCTGGAGCTCTCCCTGGACGAGATGAGCGCCGCCGGCCTGGACTGGAAGGAGGACATCGCCATCTCCAGCATGTGCACCGTCTTTGCAGAGTCCGAGGTGGTCTCCCTCATCGCTCAGAACAGGCGCACCGCTGACATCGTCCACGGCCTCAACGAGGCGGTGGCGGCCAAGACCTGCGCTCTGTGCAAACGGCTGGGCGGGGAGCCCATCTATATGATGACGGGCGGCGTCTCCAAGAACAAGGGGGTGGCGGAGGCCATCCAGCGCCGCCTGGGCGCACCGCTGCGCATCTCCAACGAGGCTCAGCTCAACGGTGCCTTGGGAGCAGCTCTCTTTGCCATGGAGCTAGCGTAATGCGCGAAACAAGGATAGGCGGCGCGGAATCATCCGCGCCGCCTGAGGCTGTCAAAAAAGTGGCACCACGCCAAATAAGCCACGGGGGGATAGTGTGAAAGGGGGGCGGCGAGCCCCCACTTTCGCGTGCAGTCAGGAACTTTTTCGATGAAATCGAAAAAGTCAGCAGCTTGCCGAAAAAGCCAAAAACGGCTTTTTCGACAAGCTGAGGCGGCGCGGAATGATCCACGCCGCCTGTTTCCATGTCAGCGGTCGAAGGCCGGATTGGTGAAGTAGACGTTCTTCTGGTCCATCTTCTCCTTGGCCAGACGCACCGCCTCGCCGAAGCGCTGGAAGTGGACCACCTCCCGCTCCCGGAGGAAGCGGATGACGTCATTGACGTCGGGGTCGTCGCTGAGCCGGAGGATGTTGTCATAGGTGACTCGGGCCTTCTGTTCTGCGGCCATATCTTCGCTGAGGTCACAGATCACGTCGCCCTTGACGCCGATGCTGGCGGCATTCCACGGGAAGCCGGAGGCGGCAGTGGGGTAGACGCCGGTGGTGTGATCCACAAAATAAGGGGCAAAGGCAGGACAGCTGCGCACCTCCTCGTCGGTGAGATTCCGGGTGAGCTGGTGGATGATGGCGCCGATCATCTCCAGATGGCCCAGCTCTTCGGTGCCGATGTCGGTGAGCAGGGCCTTGAGCTCGGGATAGGGCATGGCGTAACGCTGGCTCAGATACCGCAGGGAGGCGCCCAATTCTCCGTCTGGCCCACCATACATCAATAGACTATTATTTAGGCAAAAAAAGACGATAGAAGATCCGCAGGGAGTTGTCAGACTTGGAGAAGGTACAGTGGTCGATGGCTCCATGAGTGGCGGCGTGCTTTTGCTCCATCGTGGCGGCGGGATCTTTCAGGACTTCCAGACAGCGGCTGATCTGTTCTTTCATGAGCAGGTCGGCCGCTTTTTTATCCTCTGGTTCGGACAGCGATTGGATGCGCCGGTCCAACTGGGCGGCCCGCTCCTCCAGAGCGGACTTGGCGGAGGCGTAGCTGCTGAGATCCTCCACGCCGGAAAGGTAGGCTTCCCGCAGGCGTATAAGCTTAGCGTCCAGCTGGGCGCGCTGTTCCTTCAGGAGCGCAGACTCGTCCGCCGCGCGGGGCGTGGGGCGGACGATCTTGTAGGCAATGGGGATGTCGGCCTGGGTGTCCCGATCCATCAGGGTAAGCAGCATCTCTGTCAGCTTTTCGTCGGAGATGTGCTGGGTGCTCTTGCAGCGCCCGCGGACATAGCCGTTGCACTTCCAGTAATGGGGAGCGGCAAAGATCAGCGTGCTGCCGCAGTCGGCACAGCGGATCAGGCCGGACAGCCAGCGCTTGTGCTCTGTGACGGGCCGGCCGTGGTACTTCCACTGGGCCTTGACAGCGGCCATGCGGCGCTGGGCGGCGTCCCAGGTTTCCTGGGTGATCAGGGGCTGGTGCTGGGCGTCGGCCAGGATGATGTTCTCGTTGGAGAAGTCCCGGCGGGTGCGTCCGGTGGGGTTCCATCGCATTTTGCCGATATAGACAGGGTTGCGCAGGATGTATTCTACGGTGCGGTTCTCAAATCGGCTGCCGCGGTGGGTCCTGACGCCCAGCTCGTTGAGCCATTTGGCGATGGGGAAGAGCCCTTCTCCGGCGATAAAGCGGTCAAAGATGGAGCGCACCAGGGCGGCCTCCTCGGGTACCGGGACCAGAACATTGTGCTCCACCCGGTAGCCGAAGGAGGGGGTGGACTGGAGCCCGCCCCGGCGGGCCTTCTCGGTCATCCCCCGCTTGACCTCCTCGGCCAGGTTGAGGGAATAGTATTCGTCCATGGCCTCGATCATGGCCTCCATGATGATGCTCATTTTGTCGTCGGCCAGAGGCTCGCTGATGGAGATCACGTCGATGCCCAATTCACGGCGGAGCATGGACTTGTAGACGATGCTGTCCTCCCGGTTGCGGGCAAAACGGGAGAACTTCCAGAGGAGGATGGCATCAAAGGGCCGGGGCTTCTGCTTGGCCGTGCCGATCATCCGGTTGAACTCCGGACGCTTGCTGGTGTGCTTGCCGCTGATGCCCTCGTCCAGGAAGATGAACTCGTTGGGCAGGACATAGCCGTGAGCAGCAGCGTACTTGCGGATCTCCACCAGCTGGGCGTCCGGGGAGTATTCCACCTGATCATCCGTGGAGACCCGGATGTAAGCGGCGGCTAGTTTAGGGATATGTTCATCGGAAATCATAGAAATCACCTCTCAGAATTAGGCACATTGACAGGGACTGATTTGGTATAATATAAACAGGCAACAACATTTGCCGCAGAAGCGGACAGGAGGGAATGATATGGAAAAAATTCTGAATGCCGCGCAGTATCTGTTTGATGAATACAAAAAAATGGCCGGTGAGACAATCGACCAGATGAAACTGCACAAGCTGCTCTATTTTGCCCAGAGAGAATCCTTCGCCATCACCGGGAAACCCCTCTTTGACGGAGAGCTGCAGGGCTGGAAGTATGGACCGGTGGCGCCGGAGGTGCGCGCCTACTTTACGGAGGACGGTATTGCCGCCCCCACGGAGGAGCCATCCCTAGAGGCCGCCTATATCCTCAAAAACATACTTCTGGAATACGGCCCGGTGGCATCGTGGAAGCTGAGCAAGATGTCCCACCAGGAACAGTCCTGGCTGAATGCCAGGAAGGGACTGGGGCCGGAGGATGTGGGAAATGTGCCCCTTTCCCTGGAGGATATCCGGAAGGACGCGGAGAAGGTACGCCCATACGATCATATGTGGGATATGTACTACGACGAGTTTGAAGATCTGGACGAAGAGGAGGGAGGCTGAGGTGATTGGGAAGGTATATTTGTCCGTGGTCAACTACTACGACAGCCATACGCGCACTACACGCAGAAAAGGCCGCCCAGTCCTTATTGTGGCGGGACCAAGGAATCATGACTACACCGTCCTACCCATCTCCACCATCAAAAATCGCAAGAACCTGGACCCGGACTATGACATCCTGATTGATGCGGGTGCCAGGGCCTGTCTATCCCTGCCCGATGAGTGCTTCATCCGCACCCACAAGCAGACCACTGTACATGAGGGTGAGCTCGTAAAGGAAAAGGGGGACATGAAGCGCGACCAGGAAGAACTATACCTGAAAGCACTGGAAAAAATGGATGCCTACCAAAAGATAATCCTGGATCAGGCGCTCTGAGCTACAACCCCGGCTGAATGGCTGGGGTTTTTCTTTTGCCCGCCTCAATTAGAGGGCCAGCAGCTCCGGTACGGTATTGCGCAGCCGGTCCAGAGAAAACCTCCTGTCTGTATGTTCCCCTTCATCGAGCCGGTTCATGCTGGTGGAGACCCGGATGTAAGCGGAGGAAAGTTTGGGGAGATGGTTGGGCGTGGGAGAACCTCACCAAATGCACGTAAATGAATCAGAATCTTCTTCGCAGGAACGAAGATAATCACAAGCTTCTTTGTATTCGTCGATACTTATATAATCTCGCTGTAAAAAGGATTCTAAGGCGTTCTTACAAATACAGAGCATTTGATTACCTGTACCGGTCGAGCTACCGAACCAATCGCGATGCCGTAATGAAGAGACGATATCAAGTGAAGTATCATACACGAGAATATCGGCTGCACGGTTCACATCCTTTGCCTTGGTATAAGCGGGAGAATGAACTAAGACTTCTTTTATACGTGTCATGAGTTCTTCTTCGCAAGATGGAAAAGAATCGTTCTGCATTGTGCGAATAAAATATCTGGCTCGGTTTTCTAATTTGGAAATTCCAAAGTTGCGAATAAAAAGAAACAACCTAAAGAATATAAATAGGAAGAGAAAAAAGAATATTGGTAACAAATTGTAATTTGGAATGAAAGCGCATACCAAACCAGAGGCAAAAACAGAACCAGTCATAAAGAAAACAATGCCATTTGCTTTTCTCCTGCGAACAATCCCTATGATGATGAGCAGAACCGGAAGAATAGTAAATGAGGAAAAATAAATAATAGCCGCAAGATAGACTAGCACATCTGGCAAACGGCACACCTCCCTTAACCCGTTCAATCAAGCGGGCTTTTTTTATGCTTCTTGATCCAGGATATCCGCACCAGTTTTTTTGTAGCGGCCACCGGCGGCCAGGTCCTCCACCAGCTCCACCGCACGCTCCCGGCCCTCCTCGTTCATCTTAGCCATGGCGGCAGAGATGCGGGAGAGCTCGTCCGCAGTCAGCACCCCTGCTTCACCAATAGGTGGAGTGGGGGCTTTTTGCTCTGTCAGAACATCGTCAAGCGTATAGCCAAGAGAATGCACAACCAAACGGACTGTTTCGAGTTTAGGATCTTGGGTCTGGCCTGCAAATAACTTATTTAGAGTACCGATAGGAACTCCAGACTCTTCAGATATTTGTTTTGTCGTTTTACCGCTTCGCTTTTTTAGCTCAGCCAATTTCTCAATCCACATGGAAACCACCTCTTTGTTTGCATTATAATTGGCCATTTCCGCTGGGTCAATAGATATTTACCGCCAAAGATAAAATTTCTTCTTTTTATGGTTGACATTTACCGTTAACGGATGTAATATTTAATTGATATTACCGTTGAAGATAAAATTAAGAGAGGTGATACACGTGCTGATGAATCTGAAAGCCGAAATGGCGAGAAACAACATCACCACCGATATGGTGATGCGATCAATCGGGAGATCTGACAAAACGACAAGGGACAAGATTAACGGAAAGTCAGGATTCTTGCTTTCTGAGGCTGTAAAGGTAAGGGATGAGCTCTTCCCTGGGATGGACATTGAGTACCTGTTCGCCCAGTCAGACAATGCAAGCTGAGGGGTACATAGGGGAAAGGAGACCGGAATGAACGAAAAAACAAAGGAAGTCCACACCGCCCGGGATGGGCGGCTGCACATCCATGTGACCATCGCCGGAGAGGAAGAAGATGTGAACGAGGCCTTTCGTCTGACGGCTGAAGGCATCCGGGAGGTCAGGCGCAGACTGGAGAAGCGAGGCATCGAGGGCGTGGGCTACAAAATAGAGAAGTCCGACGGCTGATCAGTAGCCGTCGGACAAGGAGGTCACTCGGTAACAGCTTCGATTTCTTCGTAATCGATACCGATTTCGGGATCTTCTGCGGTGGACGCTTCAAAGCTGATGCAGGCGGGGAGTGCATTTTCACCATCTCCATCAGGCTCGAAAATACTGACAACTACGGTGTCCATACCATCGTCCAACATCAGCTTTGCCTTTTCATAAAGGCTCTTTACGGAAATCTCGATTTCGTTCACAAACTCACCTCCTTCCATTATTTTGATGATACCACAAGGCACAGGAGGGGGGCAACAGGCTCATAGGACAAACCAATTCATACATAGGGTGGACAGAAGGAGGTGGGGGAGTTGCTGCAGGAATTGGTGACGCCCAGCGGATACCGGTTCTGGGGGGAATCATTGGTCACCATCGACGGGGTGGACTACCCGCTGGATGAGCTGACCAGGGAGCAGCGCAGCTATGTGCTGGCGGTGCGGGATGTGAACGCCCTCAATGCCGCCTACGCCGGGCGCGCGGAGTTCCGGGCGGAGGGGCTGCCGGCCTTTGAGGAGGTATTCCCGGAGATCGCGGCAGCGAGGAAACGGAACAGGTGATCCAATCAGGCCGGTAGAGACGCCGGCCTGTATCCAACCAACAGATGGGACAAGCATAGAAGGGAAGGGAAGATCATGGCAAAGTTCAGGACCTGTGAGGACTGCGGGGCGGCGCTGGACCCCGGGGAGCGCTGCGACTGCAAGAGAGGAGACGAGAAGCAGAGCGTGGTCTATAAGGCCAGAGAGGCTGCCATCAAGGAAGCGGTGGACGCTGAAGTGGTCATCACTCTGGAGAAGAAGAAGGGCAGCGAGACCTTCAGACGGGAGATCACGGCGTCAAGCGCGTCGGCCGCCCTGAATGGGCTGGCCGTGCTGCTGAAGGAGTACGCAAAAACCGTGGGGGTGAGCACCGTGCAGGTGCTGGCCATCCTGGCGACGGTGCTCACCGTGCCGGAGATCCGGGACGGTGATGCCGGGACGGAGAAGTGAGGAGGACGCCATGAAACACTATGAGATCATCATTGAAAACAGGAACTACCCCCTGACCTATTGTTGCAGCACGATTGCGGAGGCCTTCGGCTGCCTGATGGAGGTGTCCGGGTGGGCGTCTCACGTGCGGTTTGATCCGGACGGGCTGATGGAGACGCTGGTGAGCATGCGGTTCGGAAAGACCATTTCCCACAACGGGTGCGGCTATTACATTTCGGTCAAGGACGGGGAGGTATAGACGTGGAGCAGCAGTTCTTCACAATCGAGGTGCAGGTGCAGCCGTCCAGGATGGAGCGGCTGCGGCGGAGGAGAGAGCTGGCGAGGCTGAAGGCCGCCCTGGCGGCGGCCTGCCTGGTCTCCCTGGTGCTTACAATACTGCTGATCAGCTCCAGCTGTTCGGCGGAGAAAGAGATCGAGGCGGAGAGCGGATGGACGGTAACGGTGCAGCTGCTGGCGCCGGAAGAGACGGCCGGGCAGCAGGCGGAAGCCGAGGAGCCGCAAAGCAGGTATGGGGAGATCACAGAGGACGAGCGGGAGCTGATCGCAAGGGTGATCTACCTGGAGGCGCGCGGTGAGCCGGCAGAGGGACAGCAAGCCGTAGCCGAAGTGATCCTGAACCGGGTGGCCGCGGACAACTTCCCGGGGAGCGTGAAGGGCGTGATCTACCAGGAGGGGCAGTTCTCAACGGCGTCCGCCATTCCGGAAGCGGAGCCGGGGGAGGCTCAATACGCGGCGGTGGATGCCGCCATGTACGGAGATCCGGTGCTTCCCATGGATGTGGTCTACTTCTCCAGAGAGGGGGAGAACGACGATGTGTGGGGAACAATCGGTGAGCATGTGTTCTGCTACCAATATGAGTGGGAATAGGAAAACCCGTCTGATGATGGCCCGCCGGGCACGGGCCGAAACGCTCCCCAGCGGGGGCGTCACGGGAGCCCGTCGGCAACGTGGGGAACCGCCGCCACGATGATATATGCACTTTGAAATCTGAAAACGGAGGAACGAGCATGAAGGAAGGCTTGGTGTTCATTTACCGGGTAAAGCACCCGGAGTACGGTGAAATCGAGGTAAAGGCGCAGGACAGGCTGCACGCAGCGTGCGAAGCCGGGAAGGCCTGGGGGACCCCGTGGACCGGAATTGCAAGGGAGTGCACCTATGAGAAAATCGGTCCGGCGCCGGCGCCGGCGCCGGCGAAGAAGGCTGCGCCGAGAAAGAGGGTGCAGAGCAAGGAGGCGGGAAAGAAATGATCAGCGAGAAGGGACTGTGCAGGATCCTGAAGTCTGCATACAAACAAGGAGGGT
>CALWYC010000011.1 GCA_944385655.1 uncultured Intestinimonas sp.
GCGCCGGTCTGGCCCACAGCCCCCAGGACGTCGCCCTGGGCCACGGTCTGCCCCGTCTGGACGGAGACCGTACTCAGGCAGCCGTACAGGGTGGTGAGGCCGTCTCCGTGGTCTAGAAGGACGTAATTTCCATCGGTGTCGTCCCAGCCTGTCTCTGCCACAGTGCCGCTGCGCACCGCCAGCACCGCTACACCCTCCGGGGCGGAGAGGTCCACTCCGTCGTGGCTGCTCTCTTTGCCCGTGATGGGGTGGACCCGGGTGCCAAACGGATTGCTGACCTCCTCATACCCCGGCACCGGCCAGACCCAAGTGGGCTCGGCGGCGCTCAGATCCACCGCCACGATTACATCGTGCCCATTCGTACTGCGGGCGGACAGCAGGTCCACCTCACGTTCCAGTTCCTTCCCGTCCTCATCGGTGAGGAAGGCCCACAGGGTGAGGCTTTCAAACTGATCCAGATCGTAGTCGGTGAGGGGGATGGAGTAGGCGCCCTCTCCCCCCTTCCAGCGCCCGGCGGCGCCGTCGTTGTCGATGAGGTGGACGCTCATGACGCCCTCCTCCCCCATCTGATACCGGCCGGACACCTGGATACGCCAGTCGTCGGCTTTCTCATAGGCCGCAGGAATCGTAAAGGTCAATTCCTTGTCATTGATCGTCACACTTTGGGCCAGGGTATCCAGGGCCTCCTGGGCCGTCATGGGCGTCTCGGCCTGGGCGGACTGGACCGTCACCAGAGCGCCCACAGCCACGGCGGCGCACAGTACCGCCGCCACCAGCATCACGCCGGTCTTTTTCTTGAGAAACAGATTCATCAGTCTTCCTTTCATCTGCCGGCCCCCGCTGCTCAGCCGGGTGGCGTACAGGGGGAGACCGGCGCCGTGGGCGGCGTACCGCAGGAGGATCTGACCGTAGTCGTACCGAAAAGCGGCATCCCGGCCCGCCACCACCGCGTCGTCGCAGCAGTACTCCAGGTTCCGACCCGCCTGCCGGCACATCCACCACACCAGGGGGTTGAACCAGTGGGCGGCGTTGACCAGCAGCAGCAGGAATTTATACCAGAGGTCCCGACGGCGGACGTGGGCCAGCTCATGGGAGAGGACCATGGCGGTCTCCTCCTCCCCCAGCCCGGCGGGCAGGAATACCAGTGGCCGGAAGAGCCCCAGGGACAGGGGCGCCGCCGTATCCGCCGTCCGCAGCACCTCCGGCGCTCCGTGCTCCCCCTTCCAGAGGGCGGCCATCAGGACCTGGTCCTTCGGCTCCTCCCAGCTCCCGGCCCGCAGCCGCCGCCGGATCAGCAGGTAGCCGGCCCCGTGCCACAGCAGCAGCCCCACCGCCCCCGCCAGCCAGGTCCCGGTGAGGATCTGGCCCAGGGTGGGCAGGGGCGTCCGGACCGGCTCCGGCACCGTCTCCGGTGACCCGGTCACAGCGGGAGCGGACACCGGCTCCGCCGGCGCCGTCCACACCTGGGGCACCTCCGGCACCGTGATGGTGACGGCGGGCTCCGGCAGGGACCAGTCCACCGGCAGCAGGAGCCACACTGCCAGGGCCAGCCACAGGACATAGCAGGTCTTGGCCGTATACCGCCTCTGGATGAGGGTGCCCAGCAACAGCAGGGGCAGCAGCACCGCAGACGCCGTCAGGGAGAGGTGACCCAGCCGCCCCACCAGCTCCGACATCATGGATTCCCCTCCTTCAGCTGCTCCAGGAGGGCCTGGAGCTCCGCCACCTCCTCCGGCGCCACCCGCTCCCCGTCGTAGAGGGCGGCGGCGAACCGGGAGAGAGAGCCGCCGTAGAGCTTCTGGAGGATGGTCCTCCCCTCGCTGCGCTGGTACTCCTCCCGGGAGACAAGTGGTGTATAGTAATTTACCTTTCCGCGCTTTTCACACGCCAGAAACCCCTTCTCCTCCAGCCGCTTGAGGTAGCTGTGGAGGGCGCTGGCCGTCAGGGGCCGCTCCAGGCCCTCCAGGATGGCGGGAGCGGTGACGCCCCCCTCCCCGGCCCACACCACCAGCATGATGTCCAGCTCCGATTCCGGCAGCCGCTTGTTTTCCTTCACGGTGAGATCCCCCTATGTTTGCATTTGCAGAAGTCTTCTGTGTCTATATTCTACATTTGCAGAAGTTTGTTGTCAAGATATTTTTGCAAATGCAGAAACAGGCCCTGCGTCGGTATGCTCCGACGCAGGGCCTGTTGTTACAGATCCAGGATCACGGTCTCCAGCCCCTGGCGCAGGGCGTAGGTCAGGGTGTACAGGGTGCCGCCCGCGCTCCTGCCGTCATAGGCGGCGATGACGCGCTGAGAGCGGTCCACCATATACCGGTCCCGGCGCTGCATGCACCCGGGGGTGTACTGGCGCTGGACCAGGGTCTCATAGTCGCAACGGTCCAGCAAGGCGGCGTACCGGGCCCGGTCCCGCTCCCGCCACCGGGCGCTCTGCTCCTCACAGGGGACGGCGGCCTCCACTGTGACATCCCCGTGCCGGTCCCGCAGGTCCAGCACCGCCTCGCAAAAATAGAGGTCGCAGCCTAAGGCCATGCCGCAGAGGAAGTGGCGATAGCCGTCGGTGTAGGCTGTCTCCAGAGCCGTGCCCAGCCGTGCCTTCAGGTCCGCGCACCGGGGATCGGACTCATTGTTCCCCCAGGGGAGCTTGTCGGGCCGGTGGCCGGTGAAACAGCAGGTGGTCTCTCTCTTCACGACCCGTCCTCTCCCCTTTCCGCCTGTCCCGGCGCTCTTGTCTCTGCCATTGTAGTATATCCGGCCACACAAGTCAACGGAAATCGAACATTTGTTTCTCAAAATTTGGGGCTTGCTTTTTTGGTAGGACCATGTATAATAGCAGGTAGAGAAAACAACTGAATATACGATGTCTTCAGGGCAGGGTGAAAATCCCGATCGGCGGTACAGTCCGCGACCCGCGCTTCCGCGCGGCTGACCCGGTGGAACTCCGGGACCGACAGTGACGTGCTTTCTTCGGCGCACGAAGTCTGGATGGAAGAAGATGTGTTCAAACGCGCACCTCTCCCCATGTAACGTGTTTAACACCTGGAAGGCATTGGGTCTTTCAGGTGTTTTCTACTTTACATGGGGCACGGTCAGGAGCTGGCCGTGTCCGGAAGGAGCGCGTATTTTCATGTCCGATCCCACCCTTGTCAAGGCCCGTCCGGCGACCAATACCAAGACCATCACCACCCTGGCCATGCTCTCCGCCATCGCCTTCGTCGTCATGCTGGTGTCCAAGCTGCTGCCCAGCGTCAACGGCTTTTTGGACTTCGATTTCAAGGACGTGGTCATCTGCATCGGCGGCTTCGTCTTTGGGCCTATGGCCGCCGCCTCCATGGCCATCGTGGTGGCCTTCGTGGAGATGATCACCGTCAGCCACACCGGCATCATCGGCTTCATCATGAACGCCCTGGCCACCTGCGCCTTCTGCTGCACCGCCACCTTCATCTACAAGAAGCGCCACACCATGGCCGGCGCCATCCTGGGCCTGGCCGCCGGCGTGGTGGCTCTCACCGTGATGATGCTGCTGTGGAACTACTTCCTCACCCCCATCTATCAGGGCATGCCCCGTGAGGCCGTGGCCGCCATGCTGGTGCCCATCTTCCTCCCCTTCAACCTGGTCAAGGGCGGCATGAACATGGCCGCCACCCTCCTGCTCTACAAGCCTGTGGTCACCGCTCTGCGCCGGTCCGGCCTGGTGGCCCCCTCCACCAGTGAGCAGCCCACCCGCCGCTCCAGCGCCGGCTTCCTCCTCTTCTCCCTGGTGCTGCTGGCCACCTTTGTCCTGCTGGCCCTGGTCCTCTGGGGCGTCATCTGATCCCATTTTTCCCACTTTCCCCTAATTACGTTCGGCTCCCCCGGCTCACGCCGGGGGAGTTTTTTTGTCCCCTTGACGATATCGTGCCTCGATGTTATAATATCGATAGACGATATCGAATCACGATATCAGAGGGGAGGCCGCCCATGGGCAGAAAATCCCTGGAATCCCTCACTGAGACCATGTTCTATGTGCTCATGGCCTTCCGGAAGCAGGCCCTGTGCGGCACCGAGGTGGCCGACTTCGTCTCCCGCAAGACCAAGGGCCGGGTGAATATGGGCCCCGGCACCCTCTACACCATCCTGGCCAAGTTCCAGGAGGAGGGCTTTCTCACAGAGATCGCCGTGGAGGGCCGGAAGCGGACCTATCAGCTCACGGAAAGCGGTGAAAAACGGTATCAGGAGGAGGTGGCCCGGCTGCGCGCCTGCGTGGCCGACGCCGAGAGCGAGGAGGAACGGCCATGAAGGAGCGGAAGATCGTGCGCAGGCTGGTGCCGGTGGACTTCCTGGACCTGGACGGCATGGAGCTGTGGCTGGAGGACATGGCGGCCAATGGGCTTTATTTCCAGAAATTGGGGGCCTTTTTTGCCCAGTTCCGTCCCGGCGACCCGGCCAAGGTCCGCTGGCACGCCGAGCCCACGGAAAAGGGCGGGACCTCCATCCCCGCCCAGACCGGCGAGTACGCGGAGCTGGGCTGGACTTACGTGGGCAAGATCGGCTATCTGGCCCTGTTTCGGACGGCTGATCCGGACGTCCCCGAGTTCCACACCGACCCGGTGGCCCAGAGCTACACCCTGGACCGGCTCACCAGAAGGCTGACCCGGTTTGTGTGGCGCCTGCTGGCCATGATGGCGGCTCTGGTGGCCTTCATGGTTTGGGCTCGCCTGGACAGCGCCTTTGGCCTGGTCCTGAGCCTGGTCCGGTCCGGCTCCCTCTATACCAACCTGGTCGTCCTTGCGGATGTGGCCCTCATCCTCTACTTCTCCTGGGAGGTCTGGGGCCTGTGCCGCCTGCGGAGGCGGCTCCGGGCGGGCATCCCCCACCAGCGGCCCGGTTGCTGGCGGCGCACCGGGCTGGTGCGGCAGGGCTACACCCTCCTGCTCTCCATCGCCGCCCTCGTTCAGCTCGGCTCCACCGCCGCCTATCTCACCGGGGTGACCAAGTGGGACCTGGATCTCTCCGACCTGGACCGCCCCGCCCCGGTGCTCTCCCTGGCGGAGCTGGAGGGGGACGGCTATATCACGGAGCCCTTTGGCCACCCCGGCTATGAGGGCCTGGACCTGGACAACTATATCTCCTATGACGGCCGGCCTCTGGCCCGGATCTACGAGGGGAGGCAGGCCGGCACTGTGGACGGGGAGCGGCGCTATCTGGAGATGGCGTGGTACGACCTGACCCTCCCCTTCCTGGCCGGTCCCCTGCTGGAGGATCTGATGGACTATGAGCTCTACGACTTCCGCTACGTACCGGAGCGGTACGCCGTGGAGGAGCTGTCCGCCCCCGGCTTCGACCGGCTGGTGGTGGCGGAGGATCTGGACTACGGCGGACAGCAGCTCTTCGCCCGGCTGGGGAGCCGGGTGGTCTACCTGGACTACACCGGCAGCCGGGATCTGACCGGGCACCTGGACCGGGTGGCCGCTCTCCTCCGGTGGGATGGATAGAGATTCCATCGAACAGGCGTTTGACTATTCAAACTTCCTGTGGTACACTGGGGAAAAGGGGGTGGAGACATGGACCGGACCATCCTGCACTGTGACCTCAACGGCTTTTACGCCTCGGTGGAGCTGCGGGACAAGCCGGAGCTGCAAAACAAACCGGTGGCAGTGTGCGGCGACCCGGAGAGCCGCCACGGCATCATCCTGGCCAAGAACGAGGCGGCCAAGAAATTCCAGATCAAGACGGCGGAAACCATCTGGCAGGCCCGGCGGAAATGCCCCGACCTCATCCTCCTCCCCGCCCACCACGACCAGTACCGGCTGTGGTCCAGGCGGGTCAACGCCATCTACGAGCGGTATACCGACCTGGTGGAGCCCTTCGGCATCGACGAGAGCTGGCTGGACATCACCGGCTCCATGCACCTCTTCGGTGGGGACGGCAGTGCCATCGCCGACCAGATCCGGGGCACCGTGAAGGAGGAGACCGGACTCACCATCAGCGTGGGGGTCTCCTTCAACAAGGTCTTTGCCAAGCTGGGCAGCGACCTGAAAAAGCCGGACGCCACCACCGTCCTCACCCGGGCAGACGTGCCGGAAAAGGTGTGGCCTTTGCCGGTGACCGACCTTCTCTTCGTGGGCCGGGCGTCGGCCCGGGTCCTGGCCCAGTACGGCGTCCACACCATTGGGGACCTGGCCGCCTTCGGCCGGGAACGGCTGGAGCGGCTGCTGGGCAAGCAGGGCGGGCAGCTCTACGAATACGCCGCCGGCCTGGAGCACAGCCCGGTGACCCGGGCCGGGGAGACGCCGCCCCCCAAGTCGGTGGGCAACGGCATCACCTTCCGCCGGAACCTGGTGGGCTGGAAGGACATCCACACCGGCGTGGCCCTCCTCTCCGACAGCGTGGCCGCCCGGCTGCGCAAGCACGCCATGAAGTGCACCACCGTCCAGGTCACCATCCGGGACCCCAATTTCAAGGACATCTGCCGCCAGACCCGGCTGGAGGCCCCCTCCTGCACCGCCCAGGACATCGGCCGGGCGGCCCTGGGGCTGATCCAGTCCTCCTGGAGCGGCAGCGCCCCCATCCGGGCCCTCACCATCACGGGCCAGAACCTGATCCCCGAGGGAGAGGCCGGAGCGCAGCTGGACCTCTTCGCCGCCGACGCCACCCCCCGCCGGGAGCGGCGGGAGCAGCTGGAGCGGACGGTGGACGGCATTCGGACCAAGTACGGCAGGAGCGCCATCCGCTCCGCCGTCACCATGGGGGAGGACATCGACCACCCCGCCGGTCACGCCGGCAGCATCCCGCCCCCCGGCGGCGCAGGCCGGGACTGAAACACGCCGAACAGCAGCACGCCCTCCACGCCATCATCGGCGCGGAGGGCGTGCTGTTTCATTTTTATTTTTTCCGCCACCGCAGCAGGAGGGCGGAGTTGACGATGACCAGCACGGATCCTGCGTTGTGGACCAGGGCACCCACCACCGGATCGAGCACGCCGGTCATGGCCAGCGCGATGGCCAGGAAGTTGAGGCCCATGGAGAAGGTCAGGTTGCGGCGGATGGTGGTCATCATCCGCCGGGACAGAGAGAGCAGATGGGGCAGGGCGTGGATGTCGTCGTTGACCAAAGCGATGTCGGCGGCGTCCACGGCGATGTCGCTGCCCACGCCCCCCATGGCGATGCCCACCTGGGCCTTTTTCAGGGCGGGAGCGTCGTTGATACCGTCCCCCACCATGCACACCTGCCGGCCCGCCCGCTGCTGTCCGTCGATCCAGTCCAGCTTGTCCTCCGGCAGACAGCCGGAGCGGACCGTCCGGATGCCCAGGGCCTGGGCGATGTGCCGGGCGGCATTGGCGTGGTCGCCGGTGAGGAGCACCGGCTCCGCCCCGGCCTCCCGCACACCCCGGACGGTGTCGGCGGCATCCGGCCGGAGGGTGTCGGCCAGAGCCAGGAAGCCCGTCAGCACCCCGTCCGCCGCCAGATAGATGAGGGTGCAGCCCTCCTCCAGGCAGTGTTCCGCCGCCCATCGGGCCGACTCCGGCACCGCCACCCCCTCCTGCTCCAGGA
This sequence comes from uncultured Intestinimonas sp., assembly GCA_944385655.1. GTDB lineage: Bacteria > Bacillota > Clostridia > Oscillospirales > Oscillospiraceae > Intestinimonas. The sequence goes on from CALWYC010000011.1 coordinate 7,536, forward strand.
GGGCCTCGTTGCCCGCGATCAGGGCTTTCCCTTCCACCACCGCCCGGACGCCCCGACCCGGCAGCATCTGAAATTCCTCCGGCTGGATGGGCTCACCCAGCCCCAGCTCCCGGTAGCAGCTCACCACCGCCTTCCCCAGGGGGTGCTCCGACCGGAGCTCGGCGCTGGCTGCCCAGGCGTACACCTGGTTCCGGTCATGGTCGGGGGAACAGCTGCAAACCTCCACCACCCTTGGGGTCCCCAGGGTCAGGGTGCCCGTCTTGTCAAAGGCCACATCAGACACCCCGGCCAGCCGCTCCAGGGCATCCCCCTCCCGGACCAGGAAGCCCTGCCGGGTGGCGTTGCCGATGGCCGCCATGATGGCGGTGGGGGTGGCCAGCACCAGAGCGCAGGGACAGAAGACCACCAGGATGGTCACCGCCCGGATGATCTCGCCGGTGACGAGCCAGGTGAGGCCGGCACACACCACGGCCACCACCACCACCCAGGTGGCCCAGCGGTCGGCCAGGCCCACGATCTTGGCCTTGCCCGCGTCCGCCGACCGGACCAGCCGGATCATCCGCTGGATGGCGCTGTCCTCCCCTACTTTGGTGGCCTCCATGTCAAAGGAGCCGAACTGGTTGACGGTGCCGCTGGAGACCTCGTCCCCCACGCCCTTGTCCACCGGCAGGGACTCCCCCGTCATCACCGCCTGGTCGATGGAGGTCTGGCCCGTCCGGATGACGCCGTCCACCGGCACGGTCTCCCCGGGGAGCACCCGCAGCCGGTCCCCCACCCGCACCTGCTCGGCGGGGACGATCTCCTCCCCGCCCTCCGTCAGCCGCCGGGCGGTGCGGGGCGTCAGGCGGACCAGCTTCTCGATGCCCGCACGGGCCTTCGCCACGGTGAGGTCTTCCAGAAGAGCCCCCAGCTGCATGATAAAGGCCACCTCACCTGCCGCAAAGTCCTCCCCGATGACCACGGAGGCGATGAGGGCCAGGGACACCAGCACGTCGGCCTTGATGTCGAAGGCCGTCACCAGGCCGATGAACGCCTCCAGAAGGATGGGCACGCCGCACAGTACGATGGCCACCCAGGCCATGTCAAAGGGAGCGGGGGAAACCCCCGCGATGCTGCACCCCAGGGCCGCCGCCGACAGGACCAGGAACAGGACATCCCGCTTGACGCCGCCCCAGGCCAATATTCGCTCCAACCGCTCCATACGCCACCTCCAAATACCTATACCCCTTATGGTTCCCTTGCGCCTATGATTATACCCATGGGGGTATAGGTTGTCAAGAGGAGGTGCAAAAAGATCCCCGGGCGGAGTTTGATTCCACCCGGGGATCTTCAGGCGTCATTTCATGTTGGCGAACCGCTCCACCGCCTTGGTGAAGCTGGCGATGGTCTGCTCGGCGTCGCCGTGCTCGATGCCGTCCCGGACACAGTGGTTGATGTGTCCCTCCAGCACCACCTGCCCCACCTTGTGGAGGGCGGATTTGGCGGCGTTGATCTGTAAAAGCACGTCCTCACAGGGGACGTCCTCGTCCACCATGCGGTCGATGGCCTGGACCTGACCGATGATCTTCTTGAGCCGGCGGTGGAGGTTGTCGGCGTCCATACATTTTCTCACGGCATTCGCCTCCCGGCTCAGGAAATGGTGTAGCTGCCCCGGACCATCACGGTGGCGTCGGCGGTGGCCTTGAGGCCGCGGCCGTCGGCGGTGATGAGGTAGAGGTGGTTGGGCTGAAGGGCGCCGCCGGAGGCCAGGGTGGAGCCGTCGGTGGAGTCCACCAGGCCGGGGGCGGAGGCCGCCACACAGGCGGCCGAGCCGCCCCGCAGCAGCAGCTCGCAGCCGGTGGAGCCCAGCAGCTGCTGCCCCGCCTTCACCGTCACCACGGAGAAGACCGACGAGGCGGCGCCCGTGCCGCCGGAGGAGCCCAGCAGGCCCTCTACCTCCTGGACGTAGGCGTCGGCCACGGCGTCCAGCTTGTCCACCAGGGCCTGCTCCCGGCTGTCCAGCTTGGACTCCACCTGCTTGAGGATGGCGGGGGCATTCACATCGTTGAGATAGCTCATGGTGACCAGGGGATCGGTCTGGCTCCCGGCGGCGGCGCCCAGCAGCAGGGCCAGGGCGCCCACGGAGAGCGCGGCGGTGAGCAGGATCTTGGGGCGGGTCTTCATATGTAACCTCCATTTGCAGAAAAGGGGGACCGGCCGGACGGTTGTCCGGCCGTCTATCCCCTACACCAGTTCTTCCGGATGCAGGCCAAAGCTGACGGCGATGGCCGAGTCCACCCGGTGCATCAGTTGTTCATCCAGGCGGCCCATCCGTTCCCGCAGCCGCCGTTTGTCCAGGGTCCGGATCTGCTCCAGCAGGATCACGGAGTCCTTGGGCAGGCCATAGCTCATGGCGGCCAGCTCGATGTGGGTGGGGAGCTTGGCCTTCCCCGTCTGGGAGGTGATGGCGGCCGCGATGACCGTGGGGCTGTGGCGGTTGCCGGTGTCGTTCTGGATGATCAGCACCGGCCGGACGCCCCCCTGCTCACTTCCCACCACAGGGCTCAGATCGGCGTAAAAAATATCGCCGCGTTTTACGCTGTTGTCCACGTATGCTCACACTCCGCTGGAAGATAGTGCCCGGCGTCACCAAGGCCGAAGCCTATGTAACACCGACACTATGATTCTCCCACGGGGCGGCGGGAATTATACGCCAGGTCTCAAAATCGGAGCGCGGCGGACCCTCCCCGCCGCCTGCCCGGCGGGACCTCCCCCTTCAGCATATGCCCGGCGGAGGGACGCCGTTCAGCTCTCCCGGTAGACCCGGGGCACACGGGGGGAGACGTCGCAGAGGAGCTCGTACTGGATGGTGCCCGCCAGGTCGGCGCCGCGCTCCACCGGCACCTGGTCGCCGTAGAGGGTCACCTCGTCGCCGGGCAGTACCTCGGGCAGGTCGGTGACGTCGACCATGCACATGTCCATGCACACCCGGCCCACCAGGGGCGCGCGCTGTCCCCGGAGCTCCACCTCCAGACGGTCGGAGAAGAGGCGGAAAAAGCCGTCGGCATAGCCCACGGGCAGCACGGCCAGCCGGCTGTCCCGCTCCAGGACGTGGGTGCAGCCGTAGCTCACCGGCGTGCCGGCGGGCAGGCTCCGCACCGCCGCCGCCCGGGTCTTCAGGGTCATCACCGGCTCCAGGGGGCAGGTATACTCCATGCCGGCGGCGGGATAGTGGCCGTAGAGGGCGATCCCGGGCCGGACCATGTCCAGATGGGTACAGGGATAGTTTAACACAGCGGCGCTGGCGGCGCAATGGCGAATCTTGAAGGTCACTCCCGCCTCCTTCAGCCGGTCCAGCAGGTCCAGGAACCGGGTGAACTGCGCCATGGTGTAGGCCTCGTCCCCGTCGGCGTTGGCGAAGTGGGTAAAGATGCCCTCACAGTCCAGGCCGGGGAGGGCCGCAGCCTGCCGGATCTCCTCCGCTGCGTCATGGCTCCACAAAAAGCCCAGCCGGGACATGCCGGTGTCCACCTTGATGTGGACCTTCAAAGTACGCCCCGCCGCCGCAGCTGCGGCGGAGAGGGCCCGGGCGGTGTCCAGGTCCCCCACCGCCTGGGTGATGTCGTGCTCCAGCAGGACGCCGGCGTATTCCACCGGCGTCACCCCCAGGATGAGGATGGGGAGCCTGATCCCGGCCCTCCGGAGCTCCACCGCCTCGTCCAGGCAGGCCACCGCCAGGTAGTCCGCCCCCAGCTCCTCCAGCTTCTTCGCCACCGGCACCGCGCCGTGGCCGTAGGCGTTGGCCTTCACCACGCCCAGGAATTTACAGCCCGGCTCTGTCAGACCCCGAAGGGCGTGATAGTTCCGCGCCAGCCGCCCCAGGTCGATCTCCGCCCAGGTCCTCTTCTGTGTATCCTCCATTGTTTGACGCCTCTTTCCTTAATCGGGGGCCTCCTGGTCCCCAGCCTCTTCTTTGGTAAAGGAGGTGATGCCGCAGGTGATGACCCGCCGGCCGTCCACGGAGATCTCCCCCCGCAGCAGGTCCCAGGTCACCGGGTCGAACCAGAGGATGTACTCCGTCCCCTCCCCCGGCGCTCCCTCCGGGTCCCGGCACAATAGCCGGAGGCACTCGGTCTCCCCCAGGGTGTCAAAGCCGCTCTCGGCGATGAAGCCCCCGGCGGCCGCCTCCAGCAGGGCGGGCCCGGCCCCCAGGGGCGAGAGCCCGCTCTCGTCCAGGGGACCGGTCTCCAGGCTGACCCCGTCGTACTCCAAAAGGGTCTCCCCGTCGGCGATCCGGGCGGTGATCCCCGCCACGGTCTCCGGGGCGGTCACGGTCACGGTGGTCTCCCCCTCCCGCCGCCAGTCCAGCTCCATGGCGTAGTCGTACACCCGGCGGCCGTAGTCCGCCTCCACCTCCAGCTGGGCCGTCACCCCGGCCAGAGCCAGATACGCTCCCCGGAGGTCCAGGGTCAGCTGGTCCACCTCGTCCATGCTCTGTCCCCCGCAGCCGGGGAGCAGGAGACACAGGGTCATCATCAGTGCGGATGCCGCCTTGCGCACAGCTCCGCCTCCTGTCCTGGTTTTCGGTGCTCAGCTCTTCCGGGTGATCTCCCTGAGCACGGCGGGAAGGGCCTCGATCATGTCCCCCGGGGTCATGCCGTACTCCCCCAGCGCCTCGGCGCACCGGTCCCCGGCCATGCCGTGGAGGCACACCGCCATGGGCACCGCCGTCCGGGGCGGAAAGCCCTGGCCCAGCAGGGAGAGGATGATCCCGCTGAGCACGTCGCCGCTGCCACCCTTGGCCATGCCGGGGTTACCGGTGGTGTTCACATAGGCCTCCCCATCCGGGAAGGCGGTGATGGTGCGGTGGCCCTTGAGCACCAGCACGCAGCCGTGCTCAGCGGCAAAGGCCCGCGCCGCCGCCAGCCGGTCTCCGCCGGAGAGGTCCCCGCCCAGCCGGGCAAATTCGCCGTCGTGGGGAGTGAGCACCGTGCACTCCCCCTGACGGACGTCCAGTCCATCTATATGCCCCGCCAGGGCGTTTATGCCGTCGGCGTCCACCACCATGGGAAGGCGTGCGGTGCGCAGCACGTGGCGCACCACCGAGCCCACACTGTTGCCCCGGCCCAGGCCCGGACCGATGAGGCAGACCCCGCAGGGCTCCAGCCGCCGCAGCACCTCCTCGGCGGCCTCCAGGGAGAGCATGCCGTCCTTGGAGGCAGGGAGCGGATGCGGCATGGCCTCGTCCAGCTTCTGGGCGGCGATGGTCCACACCGGGCCCGGCACGCCCAGGGACACCTGACCGGAGCCGCACCGCACCGCGGCCCGGGCGGCGAGCACGGGGGCGCCGCTGTAACCCACGCTGCCAGCAAGGATGTATACTTTACCGTAATTCCCCTTGTGGGACTCCCGGTCTCTTCTGGGCAGGTGAAGCTCCTGGGGGAAGACAGCGTGGAGATCGCTCTCCACCTTCCGGACAAGGTCGGCGGGGATGCCGATGTCGGCCACCGTGAGCTGTCCGGCCAGGGCGCCCCCCTCCCCCAGCAGATTGCCTCTCTTGGGGAGGGTAAAGGTGACGGTCTCCACCGCCTCCACCGCGCAGCCCAGGACCCGTCCGGTGTCGGCCTCCACACCGCTGGCGATGTCCACTGACACCACCGGCACAGAGCAGGTGTTCATCATCTGCACGGCGGTGTAGGCGTCCCCCCGCAGCTCGGTGTTGAGACCGATGCCGAAAAGGGCGTCCACCATCAAATCGCAGCCCAGACACCAGGCCGCAAAGTCCGGAGAGGCCGTAAAGTCCTCCAGCCTGCCGCCCATTGCCTCCAAATGGGCCTCCATCTCCCGGCAGTCGGGGGTCATCTTGTCCCGGCGGCCCACCAGGAAGCACCTGGTCTCCACCCCGGCCTCCAGCAGCTGCCGGGCGGCGGCCACGCCGTCGCCGCCGTTGTTGCCGGCGCCGCAGAACACGGCCACCCGGCTCTTCTCCTTCCCCGCCAGCCGCGCCAGACAGCGCTCCGTCACCGCGGCGGCGGCCCGGTCCATCAGCTGGAGCGACGGGATGCCCCGCTCTTGGATGGCGGCTTGGTCTAAAGCACGCATTTGCGCTGCTGTAACGATCTTCATAGATTGATCCTCCTATGATCATTTATTTACAATGAGTCCTGCTCCTTCGCCAATCCGGCCCGGAAGGAGCGCCGGAAACCCATGATCAGGGACCGGGAGGGAGGACACTCGCCGGTCCTGCTTTACGCCTCCCGCCCCCCTTCTTTTTTGCACTGAACTGCCCCTCATTATAGCCCCTGGCGGCGGGCGAGTCAATTTTATCTTGCAATTTTCCCGCCAATGTGATATAAAGTACATTTGTAAATGCGTGGAAGGGGAAAATAGCGCGAAACCGCCGCCAAGAGAGGTCTGGTCACCGGCTGAGAGCCAGACCGCGGACGCCGTGCTTGGTTCGCCCCGGAGCGGCCCTGGAGACAGGGACGGCCGCCCTCCGTTACAGGGTCTCGAGTGCGCGGGTGACCGCGAAGCGTGGGTGGTACCGCGGAAGGCATGCCTTTCGTCCCAGTGTGGGGACGGAGGGCTTTTTTGTTGCCCGGACCGGGCGGCAGGTCCCACCGCTGAAAGGAGTTGTGCCATGGAGCTGTTGACAAAGCAGGATGAAGCGTTGATCTCGGCGGCCAGAGCGGCCATCTGCCGGAATTACGATGACGTCCACTTCCGCCACACCGTTGGGGCGGCGGTACGGTGCGGCAGCGGCGCGGTCTATACCGGCGTCAATGTGTACTCCATCCACGGCGCCTGCGCCGAGCAGGTCGCCATGGGCGCCGCCATCACCAACGGAGAGCGGGTATTCGAGGCGATCGTCGCCGTCCGGGGCAGGGACGGCGGTGAACTCCTGCCCCCCTGTGGGAATTGTCGCCAGCTTTTGGCCGACTACGCGCCGGAATGCGGCGTGATCCTGTCCGTCAGCGGGGTCCCGCAGAAGATCCCCGCGAAGGACCTGCTGCCGTTCGCCTATCACACCGAGGACTGATCTCATCCATTACCATTCAAAAAGGAGTTTTCCATATGAAAGAACAGTTAGCACAGATCCGCGCGGCGGCCCTGGCCGCCTTCGAGGCCGCCGGCGACTCCGCCGCCCTGGACGCCCTCCGGGTCCAGTACCTGGGCAAGAAGGGCGAGCTCACCGCCGTTCTGAAGCAGATGGGCAAGCTCTCCGCCGAGGAGCGCCCCGCCATGGGCCAGCTGGCCAATGAGGTCCGCGCCGCCCTGGAGGAGGCCCTGGAGCGCCGGGGCAGGGAGCTGGAGGCCAAGGCCCTGGAGGACCGTCTGGCCGCCGAGGCCCTGGACGTGACCATCCCCGGCAAGCCCTACAAGGCCGGCCACCGCCACCCCATGTATATCGCCCTGGACGAGATCAAGGAGATCTTCATCGGCATGGGCTTCACCGTGCTGGACGGGCCCGAGGTGGAGCTGGCCGAGCTCAACTTCGACCGCCTCAACGCCGAGGAGGGCCACCCCTCCCGGGACTGGTCCGACACCTTCTACTTTGACGAGGACTCCCGGGTCATGCTCCGCTCCCAGACCTCTCCCATGCAGGTCCGGGCCATGGACTCCATGGAGCTGCCCATCCGCATCATCGCCCCCGGCCGGGTCTACCGCAAGGACGAGGTGGACGCCACCCACTCCCCCATGTTCCACCAGGTGGAGGGCATGGTCATCGACAAGGGCGTCACCATGGCCGACCTGAAGGGCACCCTCAACACCGTGGTGGAGCAGCTCTACGGCAAGGGCACCAAGACCCGCTTCCGCCCCCACCACTTCCCCTTCACCGAGCCCTCCTGCGAGATGGACGTCCAGTGCCACAAGTGCGGCGGCGTGGGCTGCCCCACCTGCAAGGGCGAGGGCTGGATCGAGCTGCTGGGCGCCGGGATGATCCACCCCCGGGTGCTGGAGATGAGCGGCATCGACCCCACCGAGTGGTCCGGCTGGGCCTTCGGCATGGGCCTGGAGCGCACCGCCATGCGCCGGTTCAAGATTGCGGATCTGCGGCTCATTTTCGAGAACGACGTGCGGTTCCTGGAGCAGTTCTGAGGCTGCGCCTCAGAACCGTAGGGGCCGATGCCCTCATCGGCCCGGCGGTGTCCGCCTGCTGTATCCAGCGGGCCGCTGGGGACAGCGGCCCCTACAAAACCTGATGTAAGGGAGTTTTCATATATGAACTTATCTCGCAAATGGCTCCAGGAGTTCGTCTCTGTGGACGCCAATGACAAAGAATTTGCCGAGGCCATGACCCTGTCCGGCTCCAAGGTGGAACTCACCCACGACCTGGGGGAGGAGATCTCCAACGTGGTGGCGGGCAGGATCGTCTCCATGGTCCGCCACCCCAATTCCGACCACATGTGGATCTGCCAGCTGGATGTGGGCCAGGCTGAGCCCGTCCAGATCGTCACCGGCGCCTGGAACATCCACGAGGGGGATCTGGTCCCCGTGGCCCTGCACAAGTCCACCCTCCCCGGGGGTAAGAAGATCGAGAAGGGCAAACTCCGGGGCGAGGTTTCCAACGGCATGCTGTGCTCCCTGAAGGAGCTGAACCTGGACGAGCGGGACTTCCCCTACGCGGTCATTACCCCCGCCGCCCTGCTGAACGACTATAAGCCTCTGGACCCGGAGAAGCCCTCCATTCCCACCGATATCAAGGCCGGGGACAAGGTGTTCGGCCCCGTGGTGTGCGCCAAGGTGCTGGAGTGTGCCGCCCAGCCCGACGGCAGCTACCACACCTGCCTGGACCTGGGGGGCTCCACCGCCGTGCCCGACACTGCCTGCTCCAATCTGCACGAGGGGGATCTGGTGGCCTATAACACCAAGACCGACACCATCTGCACCCTGGAGGATCTCCACGCCCAGCAGGCCGAGTTCCCCCACTGCATTCCCGACGGCATCTTCGTCCTCCAGGAGGAGGGCGTGAAACCCGGCGACGACATCAAGCCTGTTATCGGCGCCGACGACCACGTGGTGGAGTTTGAGATCACTCCCAACCGCCCCGACTGTCTGTCCGTCATCGGTCTGGCCCGGGAGGCGGCGGCCACTTACAACGTCCCTCTCACCCTCCACGAGCCCGAAGTAAAGGGTGGCGGCGAGGGCAGTCTGGTGGAGCTGCTGGACGTGGAGACCCCCGCCAGCGACCTGTGCCCCCGGTACACCGCCCGGATGGTGCGCAACGTGAAGATCGGCCCCTCCCCCAAGTGGATGCGGGAGCGGCTGCGCGCCATGGGGGTGCGGCCCATCAACAACATCGTGGACATCACCAACTATGTCATGCTGGAGTACGGCCAGCCCATGCACGCCTTTGACTACCGCTACGTGAAGGGCGGCAAGATCATCGTCCGCCGGGCCGAGGAGGGCGAGAAGCTCACCACCCTGGACGGCAAGGAGCACGTGCTCACCGCCAACCACCTGGTCATCGCCGACGAGCACCGGGCCGTGGGCCTGGCCGGCATCATGGGCGGCGAGAACAGTGAGATCGTCTCCGACACCACCGACGTGGTCTTCGAGTCCGCCACCTTCGACGGCACCTGCATCCGCAAGGGCGCCCTGGCCCTGGGCATGCGCACCGAGGCCAGCGCCAAGTTCGAGAAGGGCCTGGACCCCATGAACACCCTGCCCGCCGTGGACCGCGCCTGTGAGCTGGTGGAGCTGCTGGGCGCCGGCGAGGTCCTTCCCGGCACCATCGACATCCTCAACTATGTGCCCCAGCCCCGGGTCCTCAAGCTGGAGCCCGACCGCATCAACGGCCTGCTGGGCACCGACATCGCCGCCGACGAGATGGTGCGCATCCTGAAGAAGCTGGACTTCCAGGTGGAGGGCGCCCAGGTCACTGTCCCCTCCTGGCGGGGCGACGTGATCGGCATGGCGGACCTTGCCGAGGAGGTGGCCCGCTTCCACGGCTACAACAACATCCCCACCACCCTCATGCGGGGCCAGACCACCCTGGGCGGCTTCTCCGAGGAGGAGAAGCTGGAACGGCAGCTGGGCGGCATGTGCCGGGCCATGGGCTACGATGAGATCATCACCTACTCCTTCATCTCCCCCACCTGCTACGACAAGATCCGCTGGGCTGCCGACGACCCCCGCCGGGAGTCCTTCAAGATCCTCAACCCCCTGGGCGAGGACACCTCCATCATGCGCACCACCGTCCTCCCCTCCATGCTGGAGATCCTGACCCGCAACTACAACTACCGCAACCAGAACGTGAAGCTCTACGAGGTGGGCCGCATCTACCTGCCCGGCGGCGAAGACGGTCTGGCCGTGGAGGACAAGATCCTCTCCATGGGCGCCTACGGCGACGACATGGACTTCTTCGCCCTGAAGGGCGCCGTGGAGGCCATTCTGAAGGACCTGCGGGCGGAGGACGTCCGCTTCCAGGTGCCCAGCGTGCCCAATCCCTCCTATCACCCCGGCCGGGTGGCCGACATCTACGTGGGCGAGCAGTACATTGGCGTGCTGGGCCAGGTCCACCCCCTGGTGGCCCGGAACTACGGCGTGGACGCCGCGTTCTACTGCGCCGAACTGGCGCTGAACGCCCTCATGGCCGCCAAGGGCGCCGATCCCGAGTATGTCCCCCTGCCCAAGTTCCCCGCCGTCACCCGGGACATCGCCGTGGTGTGTGACGAGGCCGTCACCGTGGGCGCCCTGGAGGACTGCATCCGCAGGGGCGCCAAGGGCCTCCTGAAGAACGTCACCCTCTTCGACATCTACCGGGGCAAGGGCATCCCCGAGGGCAAGAAGTCCGTGGCCTTCAGCCTGGTGCTCCGGGCCGACGACCGCTCCCTCACCGCCGAGGAGGCGGATCAGGATGTGAAGAGCATCCTGGAGACCCTGGAGAAGGAGCTGGGCGCTGTCCTGCGCTGAGCATGCCCGGGAGGGGCGAGAGCTTAAATCTTCATAAATTTTCGCCCCCACCCCTTTACACCTGAACGCATTTCGAGTACAATAAGAGCATCCGTGATGGGCCGCACATACAATATTTTGTGTGCCTGTGCCCAAATCGCACCAAACGGGAGGTGTTTCCGACATGGAGATCGATTTTACGCGCAAATTCAACCTCAATGAGGACCGGGACGAAGAGATCAAGGCCATCCTGACCGCCGTCTACAACGCCCTCCAGGAGAAGGGGTACAACCCCATCAACCAGATCGTCGGTTACATCCTGTCCGAGGACCCCACCTATATCACCAACTACAACAACGCCCGTTCCCTGATCCGCAAGCTGGACCGGGACGAGCTGCTCCAGGAGCTGGTGAAGAAATATCTGGCGACCTGACACCGATGACCGAACAAAAAGTGCCTGCGTGGTTATCCACGCAGGCACTTTTTTGAGGCTGTCGACAAAGTCGACAGCCTCTCTCAAAAATGCAAGCATTTTTTCGAAGAGATACAGGCCGCCACGCGCATCATTTGGCCCGGGGGCCAAATGTCACACTCGCGGCCTGAGCAGTGTTTTTTCCGACGCACATGTCGCCGGAAAAAACAGATTCCATCTCATTCCGTCATCCTCGGATGACGGAACTCTGCGAGGCTCTTGCACAAGATCTGAAGCATTTCTACTTTTTTGATGAGCCGAAAGTGCCTGCGTGGAAATCCACGCAGGCACTTTCGGCTGAATGTTTTTATTTTTCCGCGTTGTGGAACTCGTCCCAGACGGCCTTCAGGAGGGCCGGGTCGGCCATGACCCGGGCGGCGGTGATGGCCATGGCGCAGGCCGCCCGCTCCATGTTGTCGGCGGCGTAGGGGGTCTGGGTACAGTCCGCCATCTCCCTAGTGTGGGCGGCAACGGACCGGTCCCCGGTGATGTCGAACATGGGCTGAACGGCGGGACAGACCAAGCTCACGTTGCCCAGATCGGTGGAGCCGAAGGTGGCCCGGGGCGGCTCCTGCTCGATGCCGTAGTGCTCTTTGAGCACCGCCCCGAAGAGGTCGGAGAGGGTCTCGTTGGTGAGCATGTTGTCGTAGGCCGTCTCGAACCGGGTGATCTTCACCTCGCAGCCGGTGGCCAGGGCCCCCGCCCGGCCGCAGTTCTTCACCCGCTCCACCAGCTGGGTGAGGTAGCCCTTCTTGGTGGCCCGGACGTAGTACTGCACCTTGGCGTAGTCGGGGACGATGTTGGCCGCCCGGCCGCCGTCGGCCACGATGCCGTGGATGCGGGCGTCGCTGCGGACATGCTCCCGCAGGGCGTTGACGGCGGTCATGGTCACCAGGGCGGCGTCCAGGGCGTTGATCCCCAGCTCCGGCGCCGAGGCGGCGTGGGAGGATTTTCCGAAAAACTCAAACTGGACCGGCTCCAGAGCCAGAGAGGCCCCGCTCCGGGACCAGTAGCTGCCGGGGTGACACAGAATGGCCAGGTCCACGCCTGCAAATTCCCCGGCGTCCACAAAGTCCACCTTGCCGCCGGAGGTCTCCTCCGCCGGAGCGCCGTAGACGGTGACGCTGCCGCCCAGCTCCTCCAGCACCGAGGCCAGGGCCGCGCCGGCCCCCAGGGCGCAGGCGCCCACCAGGTTGTGGCCGCAGCCGTGGCCCAGCTCGGGCAGGGCGTCGAACTCCGCCAGGAAGGCCACATGGGGGCCCGGCTTCCCGGAGCTGAAGTCCCCCCGGTAGCCGGTGGCAAAGCCGCACAGATCACGGGTCACGGCAAAGCCGTGACGCTCCAGGAATTCCGTGTGGAGCCGGGAGGCCAGCACCTCCTGGAAGCCCAGCTCCGGATGCTCGTACATCTGTCGGGCAATGTCCAGCAGCTCCGGCTTCACCGCCGCCAGGGCCGCTTTGATCTTCTCTTCCAGCATATCGTTCTCTCCTCAGAAGGGCCCGTAGTTGATCGCGGTGGCGATGACCATGAACACGGCGCAGATGACCAGCTCCACCGCCACCACGGGCAGGGCGAACTTGAACCACTTGTTGAAGGGGATACCGGCGATGCCCAGGGAGGCGCAGAGGGTGCCGTGGGTGGGGATGATGGCGTTGGTGAAGCCGTCGCCGAAGTGGAAGGCCAGCACGGCGGTCTGGCGGGTCAGCCCGATGATGTCGGCCAGGGGGGTCATGATGGGCATGGTGGTGGAGGCCTGACCGGAGCCGGAGGGGATGAAGAAGTTGATGACGCACTGGACCACCAGCATGCCCTCGGCGGCCACCGCCTTGGGCAGTCCGGAGATGACGGAGGCCAGGGCGTGGACGATGGTGTCCAGGATCTGGCCGTCGGACATGACCACCAGGATGCCCCGGGCGATGCCCACGATGATGGCGCCCATGGCGATGTCCTTGGCGCCGGCAATGAAGTCGCGGGCCATCTGGTTGGGGCCGGTGCCGCCGACGATGCCCCCCACGATCCCCATGCACAGGAAGATGGAGGCGATGTCCAGCACGCCCCAGCCGAACTGCATGACGCCGAAGACGATGACGGCCAGACCGGCCGCCACCACCAGCAGCACCAGCGCGTCCCGGCCGGACAGCCTGGTGTCCTCGATGGCCAGGACGGCGCTGTCCTTCTGGGCCAGCTCCAGATCACGGACGTAGCTGGCCTCCGGGTCCCGCTTCACCTTGTTGGCGTAGCGCAGGATCATCAGCGGCACCGCCACCAGCATGCACACCCACACGGCGATGCGCAGGGGCATGCCGGAGAAGGTGGGCAGCTCGGCGATCTTCTGGGCCACGCCCACGGTGAAGGGGTTGAGGAAGCCGGCGGAGAAGCCGATGGCCGCGCCGAAGGTGATCATGGCCATGCCCACGATGGCGTCATAGCCCAGGGCCCTGGCCAGGGCGATGCCGATGGGGATGAAGATGATGGTCTCCTCCGACATGCCGAAGGTGGCGCCGCCCAGGGAGAAGACGAACATCATGATGGGGATGATGAGCTTCTCACGGCCCTGGAGCTTGTAGGCCAGCTTCTTGATGCCGTTCTCCATGGCGCCGGTCTGGGTGATGATGTTGAAGGAGCCGCCCACCACAAAGATGAACACCATGATGTCGGCCACCTCCACCATGCCCTCCGGGATGGCGTTGAGGAAGCCGAAAAAGCTCACCGGGGTGGGGTCCACGTACTGGAAGGAGTTGGGGTCCACTACCGTTCGGTCGGCGGTCTCGCTGTAGACCCGCTCGTAGCTGCCGGCGGGGATGATGTAGGTGCAGATGGTCATGATGGCGATGATGAGGAACAGGATCACAAAGGTATGGGGGAATTCACGGACTTTTCTCTCTCTCTTCTGGCTCACTGGAGCGCCTCCTCAGGTAGAATCTCGGTGCGTGGATACAGGGCCGGATGCGACGCGACGGCAGAGGCGGCGCCACCTCCAAAAAGCGCCGTCTCTGCCGTTGCGGTCAATGTTTCCGGCCTTTGGGTCAGTTGCCGCCCATGAGCAGGCTCATCACGGCCTTCTGGGCGTGGAGGCGGTTCTCGGCCTCCTCGAAGATCTCGTCGGCATGGGCCTCAAAGACCTCGGCGGTGATCTCCTCCCCCCGGTGGGCGGGCAGGCAGTGCTGCACCATGGCGCCGGGGTGGGCCAGCTTCATGAGCTCGGCGTTGACCTGGTAGACCCCCTCGAAGGCCAGACGGCGCTTCTGGGCCTCCTCCTCCTGGCCCATGGAGGCCCACACGTCGGTGATGACCACGTCGGCTCCGGCGACGGCCTCCTTGGGGTCCCGGCAGAGGGTGAACTTGGCGTCGGTGACGGTCTTGGCGAAGTCCAGCACCTTGGGATCGGGGTCGTAGCCCTCGGGGCAGGCCACGGACACGTCCATGCCGCACTTCAGGCCGCCCACGATGAGGGAGTTGGCCATATTGTTGCCGTCGCCGATGAAGCACAGCTTCAGACCCTCCAGCCGGGTCATCTTCTCCCGGACGGTCATCAGGTCGGCCAGCACCTGGCAGGGGTGGGCAAAATCGGTGAGACCGTTGATGACAGGGATGGTGGCGTACTTGGCCAGCTCCTCCACCTCGTCCTGGCCATAGGTGCGGATCATGATGCCGTCACAGTAGCGGCTGAGCACCCGGGCGGTGTCGGCGATGGGCTCGCCCCGGCCGATCTGGCTCTCCTTGCCGGAGAGGAAGAGGGCGTGGCCGCCCATCTGGTAGGTCCCCACCTCAAAGGACACCCGGGTCCGGGTGGAGTTTTTCTCAAAGATCATGGCCAGGGTCTTGCCCTTCAGGCAGTCGTGGGGCAGGCCGTGCTTCTGGTTGTACTTCATCTGATCGGCCACGTCCAGGATCTTGGTGATGTCCTCCCGGGTCAGGTCCAGCAGCTTGAGCAGGTCTTTTTTCATCTTCGGTCACCTATCCTTACTTCTCGTCTCTCGTTATGAAAGGGTCTGCTTCAGGATGGCCAGGCCCTTGTCCATCTCGTCCTTGGTGATGGTCAGCGGGGGCAGCAGCCGCAGGGCGGGTCCCGCCGTCAGCACCAGCAGGCCGTTGTCCATCAGCTTCAGGGCCACCTCCCGGTTGGTCTGGCCGGGCTTCACCTCCACGCCGATCATCAGGCCCAGGCCCCGGGTCTTGCCCAGGCAGGGCAGGTCCATGGCCTCGATGGCGCCGCGGAGATAGTTCCCCTTGTCGGAGATCTCCCCCATCATCTCCTCGCTGAGGATGTCCAGGGTGGCCAGGGCGGCGGCGGCGCAGATGGGGTTGCCGCCGAAGGTGGTGGCGTGGGTGCCGGGCCCCAGCACGCTGCGGCACTTCTCCCCCACCAGGAAGCCGCCGAAGGGCAGGCCGCCGGCGATGCCCTTGGCGAAGGAGACGGCGTCGGGGAGGATGCCGTACTGCTGGTAGCAGAACAGGGTGCCGGTGCGGCCCACGCCGGTCTGGACCTCATCCACCAGCAGCAGCCAGTCCCGCTCAGCGCAGAGGATGGCCAGGTCGTGGATGAAGGACTGCTCCAGAGGCCACACGCCGCTCTCTCCCTGGATGAGCTCCAGCATGACGGCGCAGACGTCGTGGCCGGCCACCTGGGCGATGCCGTCCATGGTGGGCTCGGCGTGGCGGAAGCCGTCGGTGAAGGGGAAGAAGTAGTTGTGGAACACGTCCTGTCCGGTGGCAGACAGGGTGGTCACCGTCCGGCCGTGGAAGGAGTTGGTCAGGGTGAGGATGGTCCCCCTCCCCTTCCCGTACTTGTCAAAGGAGTACTTCCGGGCCAGCTTGATGAGGCCCTCGTTGGACTCGGCGCCGGAGTTGGCGAAGAAGGCCGCCGACATCCCCGCCCGGCGGCACAGCCGCTCGGCCAGGGCCCCGCAGGGCTGGGTATAGAAGAGATTGGACATGTGGCCCAGCTTGGCCGCCTGGACGGCCACGGCGTCCACCCACTTGGGGTTGGCCACGCCGATGGAGTTGACGCCGATGCCGGAGGTGAAATCGATGTACTCCTTGCCCTCGGCGCTCCAGAGGGTGGCGTTCTTGCCGTGGTCGATGTCCACCGGGAAGCGGCCGTAGGTGTGCATCACATACTGGTCGTCCCGGGCCTTGATGGTCTGAAAATCCATGGTATCACCTCACAGCAGCATGGTGCCGATGCCCTCGTTGGACAGCAGCTCGATGAGGATGGAGTGGGGGATGCGGCCGTCCAGGATGACGGCGTTCTCCACGCCGGAGCGCACCGCCTCCACGCAGCAGTCCACCTTGGGGATCATGCCCCCCTGGATGACTCCGTCCTTGATGAGGCCGGGCACCTTGGAGAGCTCCACCACCGGCAGGAGTGTGGACTCGTCCTTGGGGTCCCGCAGGAGACCCCGGACGTCGGTGAGGAGGATGAGCTTCTCCGCCCCCAGAGCCACCGCCAGCTTGGCGGCGGCGGTGTCGGCGTTGATGTTGTAGGCCGTCTCCCCGTCCACCCCCTGGGCCACGGTGGACACCACGGGGATATAGCCGTCGGAGAGGGCGTCGTTGACGATGGCGGGGTCCACCTGGACCATCTCCCCCACCAGGCCATATTTCTCGTCCAGCTTCTTGGCCTGGAAGAGGCCGGCGTCCATGCCGCACAGGCCCACGGCCCGGCCGCCCACGGCGTTGAGGGTGGCCACCAGGTCCTTGTTCACCTTGCCGCACAGCACCTGCTGGACCACCTCCATGGTCTCGTCGTCGGTGTAGCGCAGGCCGTCCACGAACCTGGACTCCTTGCCGATCTTCTTGAGCATGGCGGAGATCTCCGGGCCGCCGCCGTGGACCACCACCACCTGGATGCCCACCAGGTGGAGGAGGATGATGTCGCTGATGACGGCCTGGCGGAGCTCCTCGGAGATCATGGCGTTGCCGCCGTATTTGACCACGATGGTCTTGCCGTAGTATTTCTGGATGTAGGGCAGGGCCTCGGCCAGGACCTGAGCCCGCTGGGCCACGGGGAAATCGGACATTTCAGTTACCTCCATGGGATGTGCCGGGCCCATCAGGTCCGGTAGTCCCCGTTGATCTTTACATAGTCGTAGGTGAGGTCGCAACCCCAGCAGGTGGCCTGGTGCTCACCCTCGTTGAGGTCCACGTCGATGACCACCTCGTCCTGGCTGAGGATGCTCTTGGCGGTCTCCTCGTCGAAGTCCACTCCGGCGCCCTGCTGACACACCAGGATCTCTCCCACAGCGGAGGAGAACTTCACGTCCACATACTCCGGGCGGAAGGGGGCCTTGGAGTAGCCCATGGCGCAGAGGACCCGGCCCCAGTTGGCGTCGGCGCCGAACATGGCGGCCTTCACCAGGGAGGAGCCCACCACCGCCTTGGCCAGGCGCTCGGCGGCCTCCTCGCTGCGGGCCTTGCCCACGGTGCAGGTGATGAGCTTGCTGGCGCCCTCGCCGTCGGCGGCGATGGAGCGGGCCATCTGCTCAAAGACGCTGTACAGGGTCTTATAGAAGACGGTATAGCCGTCGTCCTTCCACTCGATGAGGGGGTTCTCCGCCATGCCGTTGGCCAGCACCACGCACATGTCGTTGGTGGAGGTGTCGCCGTCCACGGTCACCCGGTTGAAGGTGCGGGGGATGATCTCGTGGAGAGCGTCGGAGAGCATCTCGTGGGTGATGGCGCAGTCGGTGGTGACGAAGCACAGCATGGTGCCCATGTTGGGGTGGATCATGCCGGAGCCCT
Source organism: uncultured Intestinimonas sp. (assembly GCA_944385655.1). Taxonomy (GTDB): domain Bacteria; phylum Bacillota; class Clostridia; order Oscillospirales; family Oscillospiraceae; genus Intestinimonas. Next base: position 25,627 of record CALWYC010000011.1, read on the forward strand.
TGGCAATGGCGCCGATGGTCACCGTCTTGCCCCCGATGGAGCAGGTCACCGCCAGCTCCTTCTTCACCGTGTCGGTGGTCATGATGGCGTTGGCGGCGGCGTCGGAGCCGTCCTTGGAGAGGGCAGCGGCGCAGGCGGGCAGCCCGGCCCGGATGGCGGCGATGTTGAGCTCCTGGCCGATGACGCCGGTGGAGGCCACCACGAAGTCGCTGGCCTTCAGGCCGGTGGCCTGGGCGGCCAGCTCGCACATCTTCTCGGCGTGCTCATGGCTGTTGGGGGCGCAGGCGTTGGCGTTGCCGGAGTTGGCCACGATGGCCTGGGCCTCGCCGTTTTCCAGGTGGTCCATGGTGACGTACAGGGGCGCCGCCTTCACCCGGTTCATGGTGTAGACCGCCGCGGCGGTACAGGGCTGCTCGGAGACGATGAGGGCCAGGTCCTTCTTGCCCTCCAGCACCTCGGGCATCTTGCTCATGGGGGGCTGGTTGCCGTCCCCCTTCCCCTTCTTCACGCCGCAGTGGACGCCGGAGGCGGTAAATCCCTTGGGGGCGGCCACGCCGCCGGAGATCTGTTTCATATCACACAACTCCTTTGTCGTCACAGGGACAGCCCCGTGGTCTCGGGGAAGCCCAGCATCAGGTTCATGTTCTGGACCGCCGCGCCGGAGGCGCCCTTGCCCAGGTTGTCAAAGAGGGCGGTCACGATGATCTGCTCCTCATGGCCGGAGACCACCAGCGTCAGGCTGTCCTTCCCCGCCATGGTGTTGGCCGCCAGATAGGCGGCCTCCTTCTGATAGGGCTGCACCTGCACCAGGGCCTCCCCTTCATAGTACCGGGCCAGCATCTCGCACAGATCCTCCGCTGTGGGGTGGCCGGTGAGCAGGGAGACGGGCAGCATCACGGTGGTGGCCATGCCCTTGTAGTAGTCGTCCACCACCGGGCAGAAGATGGGGGCCTGGGTGAGGCCGGCGTAGGCCTTCATCTCGGGCAGGTGCTTGTGTCGGAGGGTGGTGCCGTAGATCCTGGGGCTGTAAAGGGCTTCCGCCTTCTCCCCCGCTTCGTACTCGGCGATCATCTTCTTCCCGCCGCCGGAGTAGCCGGTGAGGGAGAAGCAGGTGAGGGCAACGTCCTTGGGCAGGACCCCCATGGCGGTCAGGGGGGCGGCGGAGGCCAGGAAGCCGGTGGCGTGGCAGCCGGGGCTGGCCACCCGCTTGGCGAATTTGATGCGCTGGCGCTGGCCGGCCAGCAGCTCCGGAAAGCCGTAGGTCCAGCCCTCCGCCGTCCGGTGGGCGGTGGAGGCGTCGATGACCTTGGTCTTTTCGTTCTCGATGAGGCCCACCGCCTCCACGGCAGCGGCGTCGGGCAGACACAGGAAGCAGAGGTCGGCGGCGTTGAGGAGCTTTTTCCGCTCTGTCAGGTCTTTTCGCTTGTCAGGGTCGATGAGGAGGAGCTCGATGTCCTCCCGTCCTCCCAGCCGCTCATAGATCTGGAGGCCGGTGGTCCCCTCCTGACCGTCGATATAGACTTTCGGCTTCATTTCTTCTCACGCGCCTCCACGAACTGCTGGATGTGCTCGATCTGGGTCTTGACGGAGTCGGGGGCGGGACCGCCGTAGACCTTCCGGCCGCCCACGCAGGTCTTGAGCTCCAGGGCCTGGTAGACGTCGGGGCCGAAGGCGCCGGACACCGACTGGAAGTCCTTCAACGGCAGGGTGTCCAGAGTCTCGCCGGTCTTGATGCACATGTGGACCAGCCGGCCCACGATCATGTAGGCGTCCCGGAACGGGAGGCCCTTCTTCACCAGGTAGTCGGCGCAGTCGGTGGCGTTGATGAAGCCGCCGGCGGCCGCCTTCTGCATGTTCTTGTGCTTGACGGTGAGGGTGTCCACCATGGCGGCAAACACAGGGAGACACTGCTCCACGGTGTCGATGGCGTCAAAGACGGGCTCCTTGTCCTCCTGCATGTCCTTGTTGTAGGCCAGAGGCAGGCCCTTCATCAGGGTGAGGAGGGTGATGAGAGAGCCGTACACCCGGCCCGTCTTGCCCCGGACCAGCTCGGCCACGTCGGGGTTCTTCTTCTGGGGCATGATGGAGGAGCCGGTGGAGTAGGCGTCGTCCAGCTCCACGAACTTGAACTCCCAGGAGCACCAGAGGATGATCTCCTCGGAGAACCGGGACAGGTGCATCATGAGGATGGACAGGGCCGAGGTGAACTCGATGGCGAAGTCACGGTCGGAGACGGAGTCCAGGGAATTGTCGGTGGGCTTTCCGAAGCCCAGGGCGGCAGCGGTCTGGAACCGGTCCACGGGATAGGTGGAGGTGGCCAGGGCGCCGGCCCCCAGGGGGCACTCGTCCATCCGCTCCAGGCAGTCCTCCAGCCGGGTCACGTCCCGCTTGAGCATGTTGGCATAGGCCATCATGTAGTGGGCAAAGGTGGTGGGCTGGGCCCGCTGGAGGTGGGTGTAGCCCGGCATGACGGCGTCCAGGTTGGCCTGGGCCTTCTTGATGAGGACTTTTTCCAGATCCAGGACCATGCCGATGACGACGGGGATCTCTTTCTTCACGTAGAGGCGGAAGTCCACCGCCACCTGGTCGTTCCGGCTCCGGGCGGTGTGGAGGCGCTTGCCCGTGTCCCCGATGCGGGAGGTGAGCACGCTCTCGATGTTCATGTGGATGTCTTCGTTCTCCTCGGAGAAGGCCACCTTATCGGCCTCGATGTCGGCCAGGATGGCCTGGAGGCCCTCGATGATCTTCTCCGCCTCATGCTCCTCGATGATGCCCTGCTTGCCCAGCATGGCGGCGTGGGCCATGGAGCCGGCGATGTCCTCCTTGTAGAGCCGCGCGTCAAAGCTGATGGAGGAGTTGAAGTCGTTGACCGCGGTGTCGGTCTCCTTCTGGAAGCGTCCTGCCCAAAGTTTCATGTTCCTTCGCTCCTTATGTATGGGAAAAAGGGCGCCGCGCCGGTCCGCTGGCCGGCGCGGCCTCCCTCTTCGTCCGTTTTCTTATTTCAGTTTGCCCTGGTCCCGCAGCGCCTGGACGGTGTCGGGCAGGCCCCACAGGTTGATGAAGCCGGCGGAGTCCTTCTGGTCGTAGTCGCTCTCCTCGAAGGTGACCAGATCCTCGGAGTAGAGGGTCTCGGGAGAGGTGACGCCGGCGTTGATGATGTTGCCCTTGTAGAGCTTGAGCTTCACGGTGCCGGTGACGTGCTCCTGGGTCTTGTCGGCAAAGGCGCTCAGGGCCTCCCGCAGGGGGGTGAACCACTTGCCGTTGTAGACCAGGTCGGCAAAGTCCACCGCCAGCTTGGCCTTCATGTGGGCGGTGTCCTTGTCGATGGTGATCATCTCCAGCACCTCGTGGGCGTG
>CALWYC010000012.1 GCA_944385655.1 uncultured Intestinimonas sp.
GCGGTACAGGTGAAGGGGATGCTGACGGTGATCCGCCGCACCCCCCCGCCGCCCTCCGCCTCGTAGAGAACGGCACACCGGGCCGTCCCGGTCACCTCTGCCCTGCCCTCCTGGGCCTCCTTGGTCCCCAGACACACCGCCGCCTCCGTGTCCACGATGCGCAGGATGTCCGGGCAGGCGTCTGGAACGATGCTCTCCAGCGTCTCCTCCTGAAAGAGGGTGGTATCCAAAACGGTATCGTAGCAGTTGAGTTGGGTGGTCTTCAGTTCCAGCTCCATAGCGTTCCTCTCCTTGTAGCGTTTCTACCAGGAGCATATGTACAAGGTCCCGGGGCTATGCCATTTTTTCAGCGCAGGCCAAAGAGGGCCTTCAGCACGCCCCGCAGGTACTTGGGGGACCGGACCACAACGATCTTCATAAAAAACGCCTCCTTCCACGCAGACTGGCATCGCTGTTACCAGTATACGCAGAAGGAGGCATGATGTGTGTCTCAGCCCTTTCCCCGCTTCTCCAGCTCCCACTCCCGCAGGTCCTTGACCTGCTCCCAGAGTCGGACGTAGCTGGCGTGCCGGCTGGGTTTAATTTTTCCTTCCTCTAGGGCTGCAAGTACTGCACAGCCCTTTTCCTTTACATGTGAGCATCCAACAAACTGGCAGTCGCCCAGGTAAGGGCGGAACTCCCGGAAAGCCCGCTCCAGCTCCTCCTTCCGCAGCAGCTCCATGCGCTCGGTGTCAAAGGAGGAGAAACCGGGGGTATCGGCCACCACGGCGTCGGACCCCAGACGGTAGAGCTCCACATGTCGGGTAGTGTGACGACCCCGGCCCAGCTTCTCGCTGACTTCTCCCACCTGGAGATGAAAGCCGGGCGAGAGGGCATTCAGGATGCTTGACTTTCCCACGCCGGAATTCCCCGTAAAGGCAGATACCTTTCCAGCTATTGCCGCTCTAAGATCCTCGATGCCCTCCCCTGTCTCCGCACTGACCCGGAGGGTAGGAAAACCAGCGGCGGTGTAGATCTCATAGAGCTCCTCGGCAGGCGCCAGGTCGCACTTGTTGATGCAGATGAGGCATCCGCAGCCCTCTTTGCTGTCGGCGATGGCGGCCACCCGGTCGATGAGGAAGGGGTCTGTCACAGGGATGGCTCCGGAGACGATGATAACCAACTGGTCAATGTTGGCCACAGCTGGGCGCTGAAACTCATTTTTCCGGGGCAAAATCTCATCCAGGGCACCGGCGCCGTCGGTGAGTCGGGTGAATCTCACCCGGTCCCCCACCAACGGAGTGATCCGCTGGTGGCGGAATTTTCCTCTGGCCCGACAGGCGATCAGCTCTCCGCCGCCGTCATCTACATAGTAGAAACCGCTGAGGGCTTTGCGGATCAGTCCGCTCCCATCACTCATCCCAGCTTCACGTCCCCGGTGTCAAAGTCGATCTCGATGCTGTAGCCCAGATCGCCGTCAAAATAAATGTCAAACTTCTGTTTCTCTTTGCCGGTGATGTTAAACGCAACGCTGCCCACAGCCAAGGTCACAGTCTTGGTCTGGTCAAAATTGGAGCCACGGACCCGGACCTGAACGGTGGTATCCGGTTCACCCTCTGGCAGTTCCACGTCATGCAGGACCGTTTTAACATTCGGGTCCACGCTGGGCGAGGGCGTGGGGGTAGGCGTGGGACTCTCCGGCGCCGGGCTCTCAGTACCTGGCTCCTCTTCGGATGCGCCGGAGCCGTTGCTCACCTGGAGGGTGACCGTGGTTCCCTCCTCCACCTGGGTGGTAGCGGGGATGCTTTGGAGGAGCACAGTATCCCTGGGCTTGTCGCTGTCAATATAAACTGGGTTTACCACCAGCCCCAAGCCCTCCTTACCCTCCAGCAGTTCCCTTGCATCGGACAGTGACATGCCCTCCACCATAAGCATGGTGCGCTGGGCCACCTCGGGACCCTGGCTCACGAAGATCTCGATCATGGTGTCGGGCTGGAGGGCGCTGTCCGCCAGGGGAACAGTGCGGGTCACATTGTCCTTGGTGATATCATCAGAGGTCTCATAGGTCATGGTGATGTTGGCGTTGGAGATGCCCAGGTCCAGCAGGGCCTGCCTGGCCTCCCGGTAGTCCTTGTTCACCAGGTCGGGCATATAGATGGGCTCCTCGCCGGCGCTGACGGTGACGGTGATGGTGAGGTCCTCCCCGGTGACCTGCTGCTTGGCGGCCGGCTCCTGGGAGACGATCTTCCCCGGCTCCAGGCTGCTGGATACCGAGCCGCCCTCCACGATCTCAAAGATCCCCTGGACCTTTGGATCGGCCATGGCCTCCTCCACCGTCATACCGTAGAGGTTGGGGACGGTGTGGCGGTCTTCGGACTGGAAGCTGTTGCTGAAGAAGACCACCCACAGCAGCACGCCGATGCCCGCGATGAAGACCAGGATGGAGGCCACCGCCAGCGGCACCGACATGGCGGCCCTCTGCCGCTTTCTGGGGCGCTCGGCGGACCGGCGCTCTTCGTGGACGGGCTCCTGCCGCTCACGGCGGCGCATGGGGCCGGTGTCCTCCTGAGCGCTCCGGCGGCGTGCGCCGGTGCTGATGACCTGGGTGGGCTCATCGGCCACATCCGGGGTGGCGAAGAGCTTGGCGGGATCGTACTGCAGGTCGATGTTGGGGTCCTTCCGGAACTCCTCCAGATCGTTGAGCATATCGTCGGCGCTGCGGTAGCGGTTCTCCATCTTGGGCGCCATGGCCTTCATGGTGATGGCCTCCAGGGCCTCAGGGATGTCGGGGTTGAGCTCCCGGGGCGGCAGGGGGATGGAGTTGATGTGCTGGATGGCCACCGACACCGGGGAATCCCCCTCGAAGGGCAGGCGTCCGGTGAGCATCTCGTAGAGCACCACACCGGCGGAGTAGATGTCGCTGCGGCCGTCGATGCGGCTGCCCCGGGCCTGCTCCGGGGAGATGTAATGGACGGAGCCCAGGGCCTCCTGGGTCAGGGTGCTCTGGGCGGCGGAGGTCAGCCGGGCGATGCCGAAGTCGGTGACCTTGATGCTGCCGTCCCGGAGGACCATGATGTTCTGGGGCTTGATGTCCCGGTGGATGATGCCCCGGCCGTGGGCGTGGGAGAGGGCCTTCATGATCTGGGTGATGAAGTGGAGGGACTCCTTCCAGCTCAGAGGGCCTCCCTTCCGCTGCATATACTGCTTGAGGGTGATGCCGTCGATGAGCTCCATGACGATGTACTCCACCTGCTCAGAGCGGCTCACGTCATACACCGCCATGATGTTGGGGTGGGAGAGCATGGCCACGGCCTGGGACTCATCGTGGAACCGGCGTCGGAACTCGGCGTCCTTGGCCAGGTCGTCCTTGAGGATCTTCACCGCCACCAGCCGGTTGAGCCGATGATCCCGCCCTTTGAACACCACCGCCATACCGCCGGTACCGATCCGCTCCAGGATCTCATATCGGTTGTCCAGCAATTTCCCTATGTACTGATCCATAATGGGGGTATCCTCCTTGTTACATCTGAAGCAGGACCGCGGTCACGTTGTCCGGCGCTCCCCTGGACAGCGCGATGTCCAGGAGCCGCCGGCAGCAGTCCTCCGCAGGGCCGCCGTGGAGGACCTCATAGAGGAGTTCCTGATCGGAGACCATGTTGCTCAATCCGTCGGAGCACAGCAGCAGGGCGTCGCCGTGCTCCATCGGCTGCCGGAAGAGATCGGCCCGGAGCCTGGATTCCGCCCCCAGTGCCCGGGTGATGAGGTTTTTCTGGGGGTGCTGCCTGGCCTGTTCCGGGGTGATCTGCCCCCGGGCCACCAGATCCTCCACCACGGAGTGGTCCCTGGTCACCTTGGTGATCCCCTCCGGCTGCACCAGATAGCACCGGCTGTCGCCGATGTTCAGGATGTACGCCCGGTCCCCGACTACCAGAGCGGCCACCATGGTGGTGCCCATGCCCCGGCAGTCGGCATCCACATTGGCCCGGAAGTGGACGGCGCCGTTGGCCTGCTCCGCCGCGAAGTGGAGGAGGGCCTCCGGCTCGTTGCGCCACTGCTCCGGCGGTTGGGCCTTGGCCGTCTCCAGGAAGGTCTCCACCGCCAGCTGGCTGGCCACGTTGCCCGCCTTGGCTCCGCCCATGCCGTCACAGACGATGCCCAGGGCCATATCCTCCGCCAAAAGCTCGATGTGGTAGCTGTCCTGGTTCTGGTGACGGACCGCCCCCACGTCGGTGATGCCCCATATGTTCATATCGGAATCAGTCCTTTCTCTGCTCCGTCCGGCTGCCGCCGTCCGGAGACTGGGCCGCCTCGCCCATGGCTTTGCGCCGGAGCTGGCCGCAGGAGGCGTCGATGTCGCCGCCCAGCTTCCGCCGCACCGTCACCGTGACTCCCTGGCGCTCCAGACGGCGCTGGAACTCCGCCACCCGGCGGCTGGGCTTCAGCGGGCTCTCCCTCACCTCATTGAGGGGGATCAGATTCACATGCCCCGGCGTTCCCTTCAGATGCCGCGCCAGCAGGTCGGCCTGGGCGTCGCTGTCGTTGACCCCGTCGATCATGGCGTACTCATAAGAGATCCGCCGGCCCGTGACCTCGAAATACCGCCGGCAGGTATCGAAGAGCTTCTCCACCCCCACGCCCCGGTTCACCGGCATGATCCTGCTCCGGGTCTCGTCGTCCGGCGCATGGAGGGAGACCGATAGGGTCAATTGTAACCGATGCTCCGCCAGTTTGTCAATTTTCTCCGTGAGGCCGCAGGTGGACAGGGAGATATGCCGCATGCCGATGTTGAGCCCGTCGGGGTGATTGACCAGCTCCAGGAAGCGCAGCACGGTGTCAAAGTTGTCCAATGGCTCACCGATGCCCATGAGAACGATGTTGGAGATGGGCTGACCGGAGTCCAGCTGGGTGAAAAGGACCTGGTCGAGCATCTCCGACGGCGTCAGGTCCCGCACCTTGCCTCCCAGGGTGGAGGCGCAGAAGGCACAGCCCATGCGGCAGCCCACCTGGGAGGAGATACATACAGTATTCCCATGGTGATAGCGCATCAAAACCGTCTCGATGCAATTTCCGTCCAGCAGCCGCCAGAGGTACTTGATGGTGCCGTCCTGGGCCGAGACCTGCTTCCGCTCCACCTGTGGATGGGTGATGACGCACTGGGCGCTCAGCCGCTCCCGCAGAGGCTTGGAGAGGTTGGTCATCTCCTCGAAGGAGGTCGCCCCCCGGTGGAGCCAGGTGAAGATCTGCTTGGCCCGGAAGCCGGGCTCCCCCTGCTCCTTGAGCCAGGCGCCCAGCTCCTCCTGGGTCATGGATTTGATGTCGATCATGTCACGCTCCCCCGCCGGAAGGCTCCGGCGGTATCAGTCCGTATTTTGAGGCGGGCAGGGGTCCTCCCCTCGCCGCCGCAGCTTGGCGAAGAAAAAGCCGTCGGTGCCGTGGCGCTGGGGCCACAGGGTGACCATGCCCGACCGCACCTCTCCCGCCGGCCCCGGGAGAACGAAGCCCTCCGGGGCATACTCCGGATGGCGGTCCAGGAAGGCGGTCACCACGTCCTCATTCTCCGTTTTCTGTAAAGTGCAAGTACAGTACAGTAAAACGCCCCCAGGCTTTACGTAGGTGGAGACGTTCTCCAGGATGGCCGACTGCACCGCCGGCAGCCCGGCCAGAGGCGCCGGGTCCTTGTAGCGGATGTCCGGCTTCTTCCGGATGATGCCCAGGCCCGAGCAGGGCACATCGGCCATGACCAGGTCAAAGGCCCCCTCCCATTCCGTCCGATGGACCTTGCCGTCCTGGACGGCGGAGGTGAGACAGGTGAGCCCCAACCGTTTGGCGCCGGCGTCGATGAGTGCCTTTTTATGGGCGTGGATGTCACAGGAGACCAGCTTCCCCTGGTCCCCCATCTCCACGGCGGCGGCGAAGGACTTGCCGCCGGGGGCGGCACAGGCGTCCAGTACCGCCATACCGGGCCCGGGCGCCGCCGCCAGCACCGCCAGCCGGGCGCCGGCATCTTGGATATATAGTTTTCCATCCCGAAAGGCGGTAAGGTTTTCCAGGTCTCCCCCGCCGGTGAGGGTCAGGCAGTCCGGGAGCCAGGGGTGAGGCTCCGCCTCCGCCCCCTCCGACCGCAGGGAGGACAGCACCTCCTCCAAGGTGCCCCGGAGGCGGTTGACCTGGGCCACCGTGGGCGGCTCCCCGTTGTCCGCGGCCAGAAGCTGTTCCGCCTCCGCCGGTCCCAGGACCGCCAGGAAGGTCCTCACCAGCCACTCCGGGTGGCTATACCGGATGGAAAGGTAGGACACCGGGTCCTCCTCGGGGATAGTGGGCAGCCGGTCCACGTTCCGGGCCATGGAACGGAGGATGCCGTTGACCAGCCCCGGGCTCCTGGGGTTCTTGCTGTGCCGCTTTACCAGGTCCACCGACTCGTTGACGGCGGCGCTCACCGGCACCCGGGTGAGGAAGGCCATCTGATAGGCCCCCAGCCGCAGGGCGTTGAGGACCTTGTTCTCCATCCGCTCCGGCTTCACCGTGGAGAACTTCCCGATGTAGAAGTCCAGCAGCAGACGGTTCTGGAGCACGCCGAAGCACAGCCGGGTGGCCAGAGCGGCATCCCGGCCGTCCAGGCAAGCGGAGCGGATATTCTTTTTCAGCGCCAGATCCGACCAGGCGCCCTGCCGGTCACAGGCCGCTAAGGTCAGCAGCGCCACCTCCCGGGCATTGCCGGCCATAGGATCAACTCCCTCTCTCCTGCTCTCTTACAGCATCTCGCCCGCCGTCAGGGGGTGGCCTCGGAGGAAATCCGCCGCCGCCATCCGCTTTTTCCCGTCGGGCTGGAGCTCTCTCACCCGCAGCAGGCTTCCGCCGCCGCAGGCCATGACGATGCCGTCCTTCCCGGCCTCCGCCACGGTGCCGGGCTTCAGATCTGTTGTGCCGTCAAGCACAGCAGTGGAAAACACTTTACAGCGTATGCCGCCGAACTCCGCAGTGGCGCAGGGCCAGGGCAGCAGGCCCCGGACCTGGTCGTGGAGGGTCTGGGCGGGCTTGGTCCAGTCCATGGGGGAGAGCTCCCGGCCCAGCATGGGGGCGTAGGTGACCTCCGAAGCGGTCTGAGGCATCCGGGCGGCCTCACCCCGTTCGATCTGCCCCACCGCCTCCACCAGCAGCCCTCCGCCCAACGCCGCCAGGCGGTCAAAGAGCTCGGGCGCCGTCTCATCGGGGCCGATGTCGGTCTCCCCCTGGAGGATGATGTCGCCGGCGTCCAGCTCAGCGGCCATGTGCATGATGGTGACGCCGGTGGTCCTGTCCCCGTTCAGGATGGCCCAGTTGATGGGTGCCGCCCCCCGGTACCTGGGCAGCAGCGAGGAGTGGACGTTGATGCAGCCGTGGGCAGGATAATCCAGGATGTCGTCGGGCAGGATGCGGCCGTAAGCCGCCACCACGATGAGGGCCGGGTCCAGGTCCCGAATATAACCCATGGCCTCCCCGTCCCGCATCTTCACGGGCTGGAACACAGGGATATCATGTGCAAGGGCAAATTCCTTTACAGGACTTGCCTGGAGCTTCATACCCCGGTTTTTGGGCTTATCCGGCTGGGTAAAGACGCCGCACACCTCATGGCCGGCCGCCAGAAGGGCGGACAGAGAGGCCACGGCGAAGTCCGGGGTGCCCATGAAGAGGATGCGCACGGTCAGTCCTCCTCCTCGTACATCTCATCCAGCTCCTTCTGGGTGTAGAGCCGGTCGGTGAGTTCGCTGAAGATGTGGCCGTCCAGGTGGTCCAGCTCGTGGCAGAAGCAGCGGGCCACGATGGCCTCCCCCTCCGCCTCGAACCATGCTCCGTTCCGGTCCTGGGCCCTGACCCGGACGTTCATGGGCCGCTTCACGGTGCCCCACTTGCCGGGCACGCTCAGACAGCCCTCCCAGCCGTCCTGGATCTCCTCAGAGCGCCAGATGATCTCCGGGTTCACCAGCTCCAGCATCTCATCCTGGGCGTCCACCACGATGACGCAGCGGCGCAGGATGCCCACCTGGGGGGCGGCCAGGCCGGCTCCGCCGGCATCGGCCAGGGTCTCCTTCAGGTCGTCCAGCAGGTCCCAGAGCCGCTGGTCAAAGTTGGTGACCGGGCGGCAGACCTTGTGGAGCGCGGGGTCGCTGTCGGTCAGGATCTTTCTCAGTGCCATTGTCGTATCCTCCTAATCGTATGGGTTCACATCGGCGAACACCGAGACGCCCCGGAGGGCCCGGTCGTCGGCGGCGGCCTGGAGCAGGCCGGCGATGCGCTGGCGGACCTCCCTGGTGTTCCGGCAGAGCAGGGTGAGCCGGTAGCGGTAGCGGTCGTTCACCTTGGCCACCGCCGCCGGGGCAGGCCCCAGCAGGCGCGGCCGTGTGTCATAGTCTCCCCAGCCCGCGGCCCAGTCCTCCAGGCTGCGGCGGAGCTTTTGACATTTTTGGAGCACGGCGGACTCGTCGGTCCCCGAGGCGGTGAGGACGAAGACGTCCCGGAAGGGCGGGTAGTCCATGAGCCGCCGCAGGTCCACCTCCTGGGCGTAGAACCGGTCATAGTCCTGAATGGCGGCGCAGCGGATGACGTCGTTGTCCGGCGTATAGGTCTGGATCACCGCCCGGCCGGCCTTCTCTCCCCGGCCCGCCCGGCCCACCACCTGGGTGAGGAGGGAAAAGGTCCGCTCCGAGGCCCGGAAGCTGTCCACATACAGGGCCAGGTCGGCGGCCACCACCCCCACCAGGGTGACGTTCTCAAAGTCCAGGCCCTTGGCCACCATCTGGGTGCCCACCAGGATGGGCACCTTCTTCCGATGGAAGCGGTCCAGCAGCTTCTGGTGGCCGTTGGCGGCCGAGACGGTGTCGGCGTCCATCCGGAGGATCTCCACCCCGGGGAAGAGCGCCTCCAGCTCGCTCTGGACCTTCTGGGTCCCTGCGCCGATGAAGTTGAGGGTCCCGCCGCACACTGGGCAGGCCGCCGGCAGGGGCTCGGAGTGGCCGCAGTAGTGGCACATGAGCCGGCCGTTGGCGGAGTGGTAGGTGAGGTGGACCGAGCACCTGGGACACACCGGCACCTCGCCGCACTCCCCGCAGGAGACCATGCGGCTGGCGCCCCGGCGGTTGAGGAACAGGATGGACTGCTCCCCCCGCTCCAGGTTGGCCTCCAGCTCCCGGCGCAGCAGGGACCCGATGCTGGTGCCGTTGCCGGCGCGGAGCTCCTCCTTCATGTCCGTGATATAGACGGCGGGCAGCGCCCGCTCATTGTAGCGTTTGGTGAGCCGCACCATGTGGTAGACTCCGGTCTGTGCCAGGTACATGGTCTCCACCGATGGGGTGGCCGAGCCCAGCACCAACAGCCCGCCCTCCTTGGCGCAGCGGTATTTGGCGATCTCCCGGGCATGGTACCGGGGGGCGTTCTCCGACTTGTAGCTCCCCTCCTGCTCCTCGTCCAGGATGATAAGGCCCAGGTGTTCCAGGGGGGCAAAGACGGCGGAGCGGGTACCCAGGGCCACTCTGGCCCGGCCGGAGCGCAGCCGCTTCCACTCGTCATAGCGCTCCCCCGCCCGGAGAGAGCTGTGGAGCACCGCCACATCGCTGCCGAAGTGGGCGGTGAAGATGCGCAGGAGCTGGGGAGTGAGGGCAATCTCGGGGACCAGCACCATGGCGGTCTCTCCCCGTTCCAGGGCTGCCCGGATGAGCCGGAGGTAGACCTGGGTCTTGCCGCTGCCCGTCACGCCGTAGAGAAGGGCCACGGCGGCTTCCGGCGAACGGCACAGGCCGTCCAGAGTCTGAAAGGCGGCCTCCTGCTCCCCATTGAGGGCGGGGGGCGGCGCTGTGGGGGCGGCCGTCTCCGCATGTCCGCCCCGAAAGGCCTCCCGCTCCTCCACCGTCACCAGGCCGCTTCTGACCAGGGACTTGATGGTGGGGCCGGAGGCGCCCGTAAAGTAGCAGATCTCCTTGACGCTGGCGCTGCCCACGGTGCTGAGCAGCTCCACCACGGCGTACCGCAGTGGGGCGTTCCGCCGCCTGGGGGTGACCTGAGCCATGGCCTCCTCTGCCGGTACGGCCAGGGAGGCCACCTTTTCCCGCTTGTCCCCCACCCCCCGCTGGGCGCTGGTCTCCAGGGTGAGGATGCCGGCCTCTGTGAGGAGCTTCAGGGCGGGGGCGGGATCGGCGGCGCCCAGGGCGGCGTGGATCTGGCCCAGCTCGGCGGAGCCCTCCCGGGCCCACAGGAGGTCCAGGATCTGCCCGGCCCGGCGGGAGCGGCCCGCCGCGGCGTAGGACGCCTCCCGGTCCACGCCGGGGGCGATGTGGTAGGTGTCCCGGATGGAGAACCACAGCCCCGCCGGCAGCATGGCCCGGGCCGCGTCATAGACGGTGCAGAAGTAACGCTCCCGCATCCACAGGCACAGCTTCAGGCCGGGACCATCCAGCACCGGGGCCTCGTCCAGGACGGCCCACACCTCCTTGAGGCGTTTGCCCTCCGGCCGCTGGTCCGACAGGGCCAGCACGATGCCCTCGGTGCGCTTGTTGCCCCTGCCGAAGGGCACCAGCACCCGGACGCCGGGCAGGACCCTCCCCGCCAGCGCCGGCGGCACCAGATAGTCATAGGGCCTGTCGATGGCGTAGGCGGCCGCCGCCAGGGCCACCTTGGCGAGGACCGTCTCCTCCACCGCAGTCCCTCCTTTCATCAGAAAAGGCAAGCGCCGGGGGCGTACGCCCGTCCGGCACTTCCGTCACGCCTGGGGATGCCCGGCACCCCCGGGCGGGATTCAGTCCTTTTGCTCGGGCAGGCTCAGGTCCACCTTGCCCTCGGCGATCTCACGGATCGCGATGGTCACGGGCTTGTCGTTGAGGGGATAGCCGCCCTCCTCGGCGTCGGCGGCGATCTGGCGGGCCCGGTGGGCCACCACATTCACCAGCTGATAGCGGCTGGGTACCTGAGCCAGCAGGTCCTTCATCGCGGGATAGAGCATCATAACAGATCCAACTCCTTTTGTGTTTTCAGCATAGAGCGCCGGTCCATATCCGGCGCGGAACCGGCGGGACTCAGACGTCCTCCACCAGATGCATGCGGTTTTTGGCCCGGCAGTCCTCTGCCGTCAGGATGGCCATAATCTCGGCGGCCGCCTCCGATACCTTGTCGTTGACCACCAGGTAGTCATAATTGGGGATCTGGGCGTATTCCTCCCGGGCCTTGGTGAGCCGCCCGGCGATGACCTCCTCACTGTCGGTGTTGCGCCCCCGCAGACGGCGGGAGAGCTCCTCAAAGGAGGGCGGAATGATGAAGATGAGCACCGCCTCCGGGCACTTGGCCCGGACCTTGGCCGCACCCTGGACCTCGATGTCCAGCAGCACGTCGATGCCGGCTGCCAGCTTGTCCTGGATGACCTTCAGTGAGGTGCCGTAGTAGTTGCCCACATACTCGGCGTGCTCCAGCAGCTCGCCCCGGGCGATCATCCCCTCGAACTCTGCCCGGTCCACAAAGTTGTAGTTCACGCCGTCGGCCTCACCCACCCGGGGCTTCCGGGTGGTGAAGGAGACGGAGAAATAGATATCCTGCCGCTGGCTCAGCAGCTCGGCGATCACCGTGCTCTTGCCCACGCCGGAGGGTCCGGACAGGACGATGAGCTCGCCGTGGGCCTTCTTTTTCAGTGCCATCAGTCCTCCGCCTCCTCTTCCTCGTCATCCGCCGACGGTTCCCCGCCGGAGAGCCGCCCGGCCACCTTCTCCGGCTGGATGGCCGAGAGCACGATGTGGTCGCTGTCCATCACCAGCACCGCCCGGGTACGCCGGCCGAAGGTGGCGTCGATAAGGATGCCCCGCTCCCTAGCCTCCTGGACCATGCGCTTGATGGGGGCGGACTCCGGACTCACCACCGCGATGAGCCGTCCCGCCGACACCATATTGCCAAAGCCGATATTGATGAGCTTCATGCTGCCGCTTCCTCTCACTCGATGTTCTGGACCTGCTCCCGGATCTTCTCGATCTCCCCCTTGATGTCGATGACATGGCGGGAGATCTCCAGGTCGTTGCACTTGGAGCCGATGGTGTTGGCCTCCCGGTTGAACTCCTGGATGAGGAAGTCCAGCTTCCGCCCGATGGGGCCGCCCTGGCTCAGCATGGTCCGAAGCTGGGAGAGGTGGCTGCGCAGGCGGACGGTCTCCTCGTCCACCGCCACCTTGTCGGCGAAGATGGCCGCCTCGGTGAGGATGCGGCTCTCGTCCAGCTGCTGGTTCTGGAGGACCTCACGCATCTTGGCCTCCAGACGGGCCCGGTACTCGGCCACCGTCCTGGGGCTCTGCTCCTCCACCTGGCCGGTGAGGGCCTCGATGGTATCGGCCCGGGAGAGGATGTCGGCGGAGAGCCGCTCCCCCTCCCGCTCCCGCATCACCGCAAAGTCGGCCAGGGCCTGATCCAGCACCGCGCAGATGTCGGCGGCGGCCTCCTCCACGTTCTCCGGCGCCTTCTCCACCTGGAGCACGTCGGGGAACCGGGCCATCATGGCCAGATCAGCCATCCCCAGAAGGCCGTAGGTGTCCTTGAGCTCCTTCAAAGCGGCCACATAGCCGGCGGCCACGGGGTGGTTCACCTTCACGGTGACGGCGTCCGCCCCGGCGCTGTCCATGGTGACGAAGACGTCCACCTTTCCCCGGGAAATGGCGCCCTGGACCCGGGCCTTCATAGCATCCTCGGCAAAGATATAGGCTCTCGGCATCTTGACGGAGCAATCCAGATAGCGGTTGTTCACCGACCGGACCTCCACCACGATGGAGCGGCCGTGGAGGACGGCCTCCCCCCGGCCGTAGCCAGTCATACTGCGGACCAAACTGGGTCTCCCCTTTCTCTCAGATGGTGACATCAAAGCCCGCGGCCCCGGCGCAGCGGCCGGTCCACCCGGGCGACGTAAAAGGCGATGAGCTTGCTGAAGCCGTAGTCATAGATCAGGAACACCACGTTCCCGGCGGGATAGAGGAGCCGGCCCAGCTCCTCCGCCTGGGGCAGGCCCCACAGAAAGACGGCCCGGAGGCCGAACCAAAAAACGGTGAGGACCACATTGAAAAAGGCCAGCTTCACCGCCAGCTCCAGCGGGCGGCGGCGGGTGGCCTCAGCGGCGTACTTCACCAGGGGGTAGAGGCCGAAGAAGAGCAGATAGAGCAGACCGCAGCCCTTGTCCGGCAGCAGCAGAAGGGCCAGGATGGAGGTGCCGCCCCAGCACAGGCCGCCGGCGGCCGGGCCGGCGGAGATGACGGCGGCGGCGGGCATCAGCCCCGCCACGGCCACCAGGCCCATACGGCCCCAGGGAGCCAGCTCCGCCCCCCACAGCACCACCAGGGAGAGGGCGGCCAGCAGGGCGGCCAGAGCGATCTTTCCGGCGTAAGGCGTCCGTCCCCTCATATCAATGACCGCATCCGCCGCACAGGCAGTTCAAACACAGCAGGGTGGTGCAGCAGTCGCAGGAGTCCATACCGCCGTAGCTGTAGCCGTAGGGGCGGTAGGCCTGTCCCCCCTGCCGCATCATGTTGTAGGCCTGCCGGTACTCCAGGTTGCCCGGGTCCATGTTGCAGGCCATCTGATACTGCTGCATGGCCTCGTCCAGCCAGCCCTTCCGGTAGGCGATGGAGCCCATGAGGAAGTGCCACTCGGCGTCCTGGCCGGGCACGGATTGGAGCAGCTGCTCGGCCTGGCTCAGGTCACCCAGGTTGATGGCCTGCCGGGCCCGGGCGTACACCGAAGCGCCGCCGGAGGACCGGCTCTGGCGCTGGTAGCTTCCCTGCTGCTGGTAGGAGGTCTGATAGCCTCCACCGCTCCCCCGGCCCGCCCGCTGCTTGGTGATGGCGTCGTAGGCCTCGTTGATGGCCTTCATCTTCTCCTCCGCCAGGTCGGCCAGAGGGTTGTTCTGGTAGTTGTCCGGGTGGTATTTCCGGGCCAGCTCCCGATAGGCCTTCTTGATCTCCTCGTCGCTGGCATCAGGACTCACGCCCAGTACGCTGTATGGATCGTTCATAGCTTGTTCTCCCTGTTTTCTTTCTTCCGCCGCCGCCACTCTCCGGTAAAGACGGCCTCCTCCACCATGGGCAGGCCCAGGCAGAGGATATTCAGGACGACGCCGTTCCACGGTCCGGCGTCGGTGAGATGGTAGGCTGAGAGGGCCAGGTTCAGCGAATGGCCCAGGGTGAGGCGGACCTCCTCCCGGTGGGCCTCCGGCCCGTCGGGGAACCGCAGGAGCAGGGGGTTGTAGCGCCCCGCCGCCCGGTCCTCCTCCAGATCGTCCCAGGCGTCCACCAGGTAGATCCACCGGCCCACATGGTAGAGGAGCTGTCCCAGGGCCCGGTCCCGGACCGTGTCGCCGGTGTCCGGCGCCGCTCCGGCCAAGATCCGGGCAAAGGTGTCCGCCGTCCGGTCCAGGGAGGGGGACTCGTCCTCCTCCAGCGTCCGCAGCTCCTCCAGACAGGAGACGGTCTGCCGGTCGAAGTCGGGACGGAGCCGGGCGGCATTCCGGTAGGCCGGACGGAGGAGGATGCTCAGCAGCCGGGCGGGCAGCCCCCGGAAAAAGCTCCGGTCGGCCACGCTGTCCCGCAGCTTCCAGTAGGTGAGGATGACGCTCGCGTCCGCCGCCGTGTCCAGCTCCGGACGTGCGGGACACACCCGTTTGCCACGTACGGGGCAGGCCACACACCGACGCCGCTCCAGCGCCACCGAGCCCTCCGGCCCGGCCAGGACCATGGCCAGAAAGGCGAAGTCATAGCTGAGGAGCAGCCGGGGCAGGAAGCCGTACCGCCGGCCCAAAGTGTGGCAAAGACCGCAATAGACGCCCTGATAGGCGTCCAGCTCCCGGACCTTCAGCTCCCCCCGCAGGGGGACCACATAGCCGAACATCAGATCGCTTTGCGGGCCACGATGCGGAACTGGATGGACCTGCGGCGCTTGACCCGCCGGTCCAGGGCCACGATGAGGAGCACGCTGACGGCGAAGGCGGCGGCGCCGGCGAGGATACACCAGCCCTGGGTGAGGCCGAAGGCCTGGGCCAGCAGGTAGCCGCCCACCAGCAGCACCATGGGGACCAGGTAGACAAAGGCGATGATACCCATAAGCTGGGCGTTTTCCGTCTCCACCACCACCAGCTCCCCCACCTTGGCGTCCACGGTGTTCTCGGCCAGGGCGGTGACGGTGGGCTGGGCGGCCGTCATGCAGCCGCCGCACTCGGAGCAGTTATGGGCGCAGGCGCCCTGGCGGACCACCGCCACCTGGGCGGTGCCGTTGGGAAAGGTCTGTTTGATCTGCGCGGTCTGTGTCATGAAATGGTCTCTCCTACTGTGTCTGGATATTGACGACGACAATGTACCCGCCGCTGCCGCCGGAGCTCACCACGCCGCAGCGGCCGTCCCCGTCCAGGTAGATCTTGGGGGTGAAGGGGAACTGGGCCTGGCGCAGGGTCTGTCCCTCCAGGTCCACCACCACCCGGAGCTGGTAGCCCTCCACGGTGTCCAGGGCGTCGGCGGGGCCGCGGACCTTCACCTGGAGGGATTTGGTCACGGCATCGGCGGTGAAGCCCGCCGGGGTGTTGATGACGTCGATGTTGGAGGTCTCCACCGTCTTGGTCTCCAGACCGGAGATGGTGACGGTGACGGTGGCCTGGGTGATGCCGCTGTCGTTGCTCAGCTCGGTGGCCAGCTCGATGGGGAACACGAACTCCTGCTCCTCCTGGACCACCTGGGACAGGTCGATCTTGCCCACAGTGATGGTCTTGCCCTCCAGGTAGTCCACGTCGTCCTCGTCGCCGGAGATCTGGATGGTGGAGGGCTGGATGTCCACCGTCACATAGCGGTCAAAGTTCTCGGCGGTGATGCCGCCGCCGTAGACGTACTCCACGCTCAGGGGGATCTCCATGGTCTTGACCACCGGCATGACCACGCTCACCGTGCTCACGTTGGTGGTGAGGTCCTCACCGTCCACCACCTTGCCGTCGGCGGTCATGAGCTGGAAGCTGAGCTCTCCGGTGTAGGTCTTGGTGAGGTTTTCGCCGGTGATAGTGACCTGGGCATGGTCCACCTGGTTGACCAGATCCTCAGGACCCTGGACCTTGATGGTGCCGGGAGTGACCTCCACGGCGTTGGCCCGGTAGTTGTTCTCCTCGTCCACCGTGCCCTCAAAGACGCCCCGGACCTCCACCGTCTTGGACTGGAGCCGGACGATGGTGACCTGCACCGTCTTGCCCTCCTGGTCCAGCACCCGCACCCCGGTGGAGGTGATGGAGGTGAACTCCGGCGTGATAGTACAGCTGAGGTCGTAGGTCCCGGGCTCTGTGATCTCGGCCACATTGATGGTGGCGCTGAAGTACTCGCTGGGATCGGAGGCCATGTTCGCCAGCTGGTCCCGGTTGCCGCTGACCCGGGCGTTGACGGTGAGCTTGGTGTCCGGGTCGATCATGAGGCCCTTGGCGTTGAGGGTCTCCTCCCCCACCACCGTCACCGGGATGTTCCGCACGGTGGACTCCCCGGTGTCGCTCACACTGGCCGTCACATAGACCCACAGGCCCACGGCGATGAGGACGGAGAGGATGATATTGAAGATCTTACTTTCCGTGAACTTCTTCCCCATCGTTTTTGTCACCTTTTTTCGACTTAAATAGGGCGGAGAGCTTGCCGGAGGAGCCGGAGGCGTCCTCCTTGGGGAGCAGCTCGTTGCGCAGCAGCCGCTCCAAAGTCTCCGGCGCCAGATGGCGCTTGAGCATGCCGTTGACCGCCACCGAGATGGACCCCGTCTCCTCGGAGACGATGGCCACCACGGCGTCGGAGTTCTCGCTCATGCCGATGCCCGCCCGGTGGCGCATGCCCAGGTCCCGGGACAGGTTCACGTTGCCCGACAGGGGGAGCACACAGCCCGCCCCCACGATATGGCCGTTCCGGACGATAACAGCGCCGTCGTGAAGGGGCGCCTTGTTCCAGAAGAGGTTTTTCAAAAGCTCCGCGGCCACGGTGGAGTCCAGCGCCGTCCCCGTCTTGAGGATGTCGTCCAGAGGCACCTTCCGCTCAAAGACCATCAGCGCCCCCACCTTGTCCCGGGAGAGAGAGGCGTAGGCCTGGACGGTCTGGGAGATGGCCTCCTCCACCTCCGGCGGCGCCTCCTCCCGACTGAACATGTCCCCCAGGGTGGTGCTGCCCAGCTGCTCCAGGAACCGACGGATCTCCGGCTGGAACACCACGATGAGGGCCAGCATTCCCATCTCCACCATGTGGGAGAGGAAGAAGTGGATGACCCGCAGATTGAGCATGGTGGAGGAGGAGATCACCAGGGCGGCCAGCAGCAGCAGGATGGCCTTGGCCACCTGGGCCGCCCGGCTCCGCCGCACCAGCATCAGCAGCCGGTAGAGGAGGACCGCGATGATGGCCACATCCACGATATCGAATATGGAAATGTTAAAGGTCTGGATGTACTGGTACATCCACTGTAAAATATCCGTCATTTCCATGATCTC
Source organism: uncultured Intestinimonas sp. (assembly GCA_944385655.1). GTDB lineage: Bacteria > Bacillota > Clostridia > Oscillospirales > Oscillospiraceae > Intestinimonas. The sequence continues at coordinate 17,452 of CALWYC010000012.1, forward strand.
CCATAACAAAAAATGACCTTCGGGGCGGATGGTCGACCTTCCGCCCATTTCAAATATTATACTGTATCCACCCGAAAATGGCAAGGACCCAGCCCATTAAATTTCCCTGAACTTCAAGCGGAAAGCGACGAAAAAAAGCGTGCGAGGGCGCGCGGCGGAGAACCGCGGCCCTCGCAGGGCGGGGGAGGCTCACAGGCTCCGGAGCCGGGCCACGGCCCGGACCAGGGCGTGGACCTCCCCGGTGGTGTTGAAGGCGGAAAAGCTGGCCCGGACGGTGCCGGTGTCCAGGGTGCCGGCGGTGCGGTGAGCCAGGGGTGCGCAGTGGAGCCCGGCCCGGACGGCGATGCCCTGCCGGCCCAGCCGGGCGCCCGTCTCCTCGCAGTCCATCCCCTCCACCCGGAAAGAGACCACTCCCGCCTGGTGGGCCAGGCGGGGTGCCGCCCAGACCGTGACCCCGTCCAGGACGGCCAGTTCCCGGGCGCATTGGGCGGCCAGCCGGCGCTCATGGTCCAGGATCCGGGCCGTCCCCCTCCCCTCCACAAAGCGGAGCCCCTCCAGCAGCCCGGCGGCACCGGGGACGTTGTGGGTACCGGCCTCCAGCCGGTCGGGCAGGAAATCGGGCATGGTCTGAAGGGCGGAGAGGGACCCGGTCCCCCCTTCCAGCAGCGGCTCCGCCGGCCGGGCACACAGCAGCAGGCCGGTGCCCTGCGGACCGTAGAGCCCCTTGTGGCCGGGCATGGCGATAAAGTCCGCACACAGCTCCGCCATGTGGACGGGGAGGGCGCCGGCGGACTGGGATGCGTCCAGCACGAAGGGCACCCCCCGCTGCCGGCACAGCCCGGCGATCTCTCCCACCGGCAGCACGTAGCCAAAGACGTTGGAGACGTGGGTGCAGATCACACAGGACACCTCCGGGGTGAGCAGCGCCCGAAAGCGCTCCACCATGGCCTCCGGTCGGAACAGAGGGGCGTCAGCCACCTTTACCGCCACGTTGGAGATGGCGGCCAGGGGCCGGGTGACGGCGTTGTGCTCATAGCCGGAGATGAGCACCGTGTCCCCGGGGGCGACCAGGGTCTTGATGGCCAGGTTGAGGCCGTGGGTGGCATTCATGGTGAGGACCACCTGGTCGGGCTCGGGCACATGGAAAAGCCGGGCGGCGGCCTCCCGGCAGGCAAAGATGGTGTCGGCGGCGGCCATGGCGGCGGGGTAGCCGCCCCGGCCCGGGCTGGCCATGCGCCCCATGGCGGCGGCCGCCGCCCGGGCCACCGCCGGCGGCTTCTGGAGGGTGGTGGCGGCGGAGTCCAGGTAGATCATGGCCCCACCTGCCGGTAGCTGCCGTCCGACTCGGCGATATAGATCCCCTTGGGCCGCAGCTCCGCCCGGTTGAGCAACACCAGGGCCTGGGCCAGCCGGCGCTCCGCCACCTTCACCGCGTAGCCGCAGCCCTCCCCCACGATGGACCGGGGCGCCCGGAGGACCGTCCCGGTGATGCCCCCCCGCTCCAGCACGGCCGCCGTCCGCTGGGCATAGGTGAGGGAACGGCAGACGATGAGATAATAGACCATAGGCATTACGCTCCTCTCTGGAGCATTCTATGCCCGATGAAATATCCCGTTCCTCCCCGGCAGACGGCCCACCGAAAAACGCAGACCGGGGCCTCCGCAAAGCGGAGGCCCCGGTCTGTCGTTTTTTCAGATCCGCTCCAGCAGGGCCACGGCGTGGGCCGCCATGCCCTGTCCGGTGCCGGTGAAGCCCAGGCCCTCCTCGGTGGTGGCCTTCACGTTCACCCGCTCCTGGGGCACCCCCATGTGGAGGGCCAGGTTCTGCCGCATCTGGGGGATGTGGCCGGCCAGCTTGGGCCGCTGGGCCACCACCGTGGCGTCCACATTGCCCACCTGCCAGCCCTCCGTCCGGAGCCGGTCGCACACCCGGTCCAGCAGCACCAGGCTGGAGATCCCGGCAAAGGCCGGGTCGTTGTCGGGAAAGAGCTTGCCGATGTCCCCCAGGCCCGCCGCTCCCAGCAGGGCATCCATCACCGCGTGGGTGAGGACGTCGGCGTCGGAGTGGCCCAGCAGGCCCTCCTCCCAGGGGATGTCCACGCCCCCCAGGATGAGTTTCCGCCCCGCCGTCAGCCGGTGGACGTCATATCCGTGTCCGATCCGCAGCTCTGCCATCATGCCTCTCCCCTTCCCATCAGGATACCCAGCCCCAGGTCCAGGTCCGTGGGGGTGGTCAGCTTCAGATTGGCCCGGTCGCCCCTTGTGAGGCTCACCCGCATGCCCAGCCGCTCCACGGCGGCGCAGTCGTCGGTGAGGGTGACCCCCTCCTCCGCCGCCTTCTGAAGGGCGGCCTTCAGGAGGGAGGCCTCAAAGACCTGGGGAGTCTGGATGGCGAAGAGGGTCTCCCGGTCCAGGGTCTCCTCCACCACGCCGTTCCTGGCCCGCTTCACCGTGTCGGTCACCGGCACCGCCGGCGCCGCCGCGCCGCACTCCGCCGCCTTGCGGATGACCTCCTCCAGCACCGTCTGGGTGACGAAGGGCCGGGCGCCGTCGTGGACGGCGATGAGCTCCGCCTCCTGGCTGGCCGAGCGGATGCCGGCGAGGACCGACAGGGTCCGGGTGGCCCCGCCGGTCACCACCTTGGTCACCTTGGTGAGGCCGTGCTCCCGGCACAGCCGGCTCACCGGCACCACCAGGTCCTCCCGGGTCACCACCACCACCTCATGGATCAGAGGACAATCCTCCAGGGCCTCCAGAGTGCGGACCAGCACGGGTCGGTCCCCCAGCTCCAGGAGCAGCTTGTCCTGGCCCTCCATCCGGGTGGAGGAACCGGCGGCCGGCACCACGGCGGTGCAGAAGGGCGTTGCGGGGCGCTTCTTTCGCAGGGCGCCGAAAATCGACATGGGTGTCCAGCTCCTTTCAAAACAGGGATCGTCGGCCCCAGCTCCGACAAAAAGGAGCCTTCCGGCTCCTTTGTCTGCTGGGTATCAGCTCATGGCGGTGTTGACCCGCCGCTCCATGTCCTCATAGCTGGCATCCTGGGAGAGGACCAGCTCGGAGATGAGGATCTGCTTGGCCGAGTGGAGCATCTTGCGCTCCCCGGTGGAGAGGCCCCGGTCCTCGTCCCGGAGCATCAGGCCCTTCACCACCCGGGCCACCTCCATCAGGTCCCCGCTCTTGATGCGGAGCATGTTCTCCCGATAGCGGCGGTTCCAGTTCTGGGTCATGTCCACCTCGATCCCCGGCATGGCGGCGATGAGGCGGTCGGCCTCATCCCGGTCCACCACGGGCCGGACCCCGATCTCCTCGGTGTGCTCGGTGGGTATCATGACCAGCATGCCGCCCACCGGGAGCTTGAGGATGTAGTAGTCCCGCACCACGCCGTTGACCTTCTTGCTGACGATGCTGTCGATCACACCGGCACCATGCATCGGATGGACGATCTTGTCCCCTACCTGAAACATGATAACCACCTCCTTGACACATGACATGAAAAATGACTTGACAAACCTTAAAATCAAGTTTATTATAAATCATTTATCGTCATTTGGCAAGTAAAAACCGCCGCGTACCCGGTAAAACCGGTGTCAAATTCTGCTCAAAGGGCAAAAAAGGACCTGTCTCCCGGGGAGACAGGTCCTTTTTTCTTGATTTGTCGATCAGAGACGGGGGGCTCAGGCCTCCTCCTCGTCCTCCGCAGCGGCGGGCTCCTCCAGGAGCGCGCGGATGGACAGGGAGACCTTCTTGTGCTCCATGTCGATGTCGGTGATCTTCACGTCCACCATATCGCCCTCGGCCAGCACGTCGCCGGGCTTCTCGATGCGGTGGTCGGCGATCTGGGAGATGTGGATGAGGCCGTCCACGCCGGGCACGATCTCGGCGAAGGCACCGAAGGTCATCAGCTTGACCACCTTCACGTTGGCCACGTCACCCACGCCGTACTTGTCGGTGAAGACGGTCCAGGGATCCTGGCTCCGGTCCTTCATGCCCAGAGAGATCTTCTTCTTCTCGGGGTCGAAGGAGATGACATACACGTCCACGGGGTCGCCCACGCTGACCACCTCAGAGGGGTGCTTGATGCGGCTCCAGGAGAGCTCGGAGATGTGGACCATACCGTCCACGCCGCCGATGTCCACGAAGGCGCCGTAAGAGGTCAGGGACTTCACCACGCCGGAGTAGCGCTTGCCGTCCTCGATCTCGGCCCAGACCTTGGCGGCCTTCTCGGCACGCTCAGCCTGCTCCACGGCGCGGATGGAACCCACCACGCGGCGGCGGGCACGGTTGACCTCGGTGATCTTCATGCGGACCTTCTGCTTGAGCAGGGCGTCCATGGAGGCGTCACGGGGCAGACCGGTCTGAGAGGCGGGGATGAACACCCGAACGCCCTTGACAGAGGCGACCACGCCGCCCTTGTTCTCCTCGGTGATGACGCCTTCCACCACGGTGCCGGCCTCGCGGGCGGCCTCCACGTCGTCCCAGCTCTTCACGCTGTCCAGACGCTTCTTGGAAAGGGTGACCACGCCCTCGGCGTCGTTGACCCGCATGACGTAGGTCTCGATCTCGTCGCCGATCTTCACGATGTCCTCCACCTTCACGGTGGGGTCGTCGGTCAGCTCGGATACAGGAATGTAGCCGGCGTGCTTGGTGCCCAGATCCACGTAGATCTCAGTGGGGGTGATCTCAGTGACGACACCGGTGACCTTCTCTCCTGTATTTAAAGTTTTGATCGATTTCTCCAGCAGATCAGCGAAGGATTCCTCGATCTCCATGATTTCGTCGCTCATTTTGTCATAGACCTCCTTTATTATCCACCCGGGCGTTGATGCTCCCGCGGTGATGCCGATCGAAGCCGCCCCCGCAAAGGAGGCCGGTTCCAATTCCTCCGCCCCCTCGATGGAAACCACCCGGGAGCAAAGGGCGCGACACAGCTCCGAAAGCCGTTTGGTATTGGAGCTCTTGCGGTCGCCGATGATGATCATGGCGTCGCAGCGGGCTGCCAGTTCCTGGGCTTCCGACTGCCGTATATACGTAGCATTACATATTGTATCAAAAATTTCTGCGTTTGTACACTCTTTTTTTGCTGTTTCTATGGCATCCTCCCAAATTTTACGGGTGGATGTGGTCTGAGAGACCAGTGTGAGGGGCAGTTCCCGCCGCTCCGGCGACTCCGCCAGCCAGGCCGCCAGGGCCGCTCCGTCGGGCAGCACCACCGGATGGCTGCACCAGCCGGCGATGGCCACGATCTCCGGGTGGTCCGGTGTCCCGATGATGACGGGCTGCCGGCCCGCCGCCTCGGCCTCAGCCACCAGCCGGTGGATGCGCTGCACGTTGGGACAGGCGGTGTCCACGATGCGGCAGCCCTTTTCCGCCAGGGCCTCATGGACCCGTCTCGCCTCGCCGTGGGACCGGAGGATCACCGCCGCGCCGGGCGGCACCTCCTCCACGGTGCGGACCAGGACGGCTCCCTCCCGCTCCAGTTTGGAGACCACGTGGTCGTTGTGGATCACAGGGCCCAGGAGCACGGCGCCGCCGGAGCGGGCAGCCTGCTCCGCCATCTCCACCGCCCGCTTCACCCCGTAGCAGAAGCCGGCGGACTTGGCCAGTTCCACGCTCATACAGTCTGCTCCCCCAGCTTGCGGATGCGCTCCATGAGGTCGGCGGTGATGGCGTCGTACTCCTCCGCCGTCCCCTTGCGGCTGGCCACCTGGGGCATGTAGGGCTCCCCGATGACCACCGTGGTCCGCCGGAACCAGGGCTTGTGCTCCGGCACGTAGACGGGCAGGATGGGCACGCCGCAGCGGACCGCCAGCATGGCGGCGCCGTTTTTGGCCTCCCCCTGCTCCCCCTTGCTCTCATGGATGCGGTGGCCCTCCGGATAGAGGAGGACCTTCTCCCCCTCCTTTAAGTATTTCATGGCCTGCTTGATGGCGGCCACGTCCGACTTGCCCCGCTCCACGCCGAACACGCCCACATGGCGCAGGATCCAGCCGATGAAGGGCACCCGCAGCAGCTCCGCCTTGGCCATGGGCCGGAGCTGGTGCTGCAAACGGAAGGCAAAGGCCAGGAACAGGGGGTCGGACATGGCGGTGTGGTTGCCGCACACCAACACGCCCCCCTCGGGGATGTGCTCCCGGCCCACCGCCCTGCCCGGATGGACCAGGTTGAAAAAGGGCCATACGATCGAGTAGATCAGTGCGTACCAGAATCTCATGCCTCCAGCTCCCCTCTGACAGCGTCCAGCAGGGCCTGAAGGCTCTCCGCCAGATCCAGCTCCGTGGTATCCACCAGCACGGCATCCTCCGCCTGGCGCAGCGGAGCCGCTGCCCGGGTGGTGTCCCGGCGGTCCCGCTCCACGATCTCGGCCAGGACGGTCTCATAGTCCTGGGGCGTCCCCCGCTGGGCCAGCTCGTCGCAGCGCCGCCGGGCCCGGGCCTCCGGAGAGGCGGTGAGGAAGACCTTGGCGTCGGCCTGGGGCAGCACCACCGTGCCGATATCCCTGCCGTCCATGACCACGTCGTGCTCCCGTGCCAGCTTCCGCTGGGTCTCCATGAGGAAATCCCGCACCGCCTGGATGGCCGAGACCGCCGACGCCGCCTTGGAGACCTCCGGCCGGCGGATGTCCCCGGTGACGTCCCGGCCGCACAGATACATGTGCTGGAGGCCGTCCCCGCTGTCGTGGGCCAGCCGGATGTCGGCCTGGGGCAGCAGGGCCTCCACCGCCGCAGGGTCGGAGAGGTCCACCCCCCGCTCCAGGGCCATCAGGCCCAGGGTGCGGTAGATGGCTCCGGTGTCCACATATAAAAAGCCAAGGACCTCTGCCGCCTGCCGGGCCAGGGTGCTCTTCCCCGCCCCGGAGGGTCCGTCGATGGCTACGCTCTTATGTCCCATGTCTCTGCCTCCTCACTTGTTCCCGGCCCGTCAAAGGACCCGCTCCGCCGCTGCCTGGCCCGCCGCGCGGCCGGTACACCAGGCGATCTGGAGGTTGAAGCCGCCGGTATAGGCGTCCACGTCCAGCAGCTCGCCGGCAAGGTAAAGCCCTTGCGTCAGTTTGGACTCCATGGTCTTGGGGTCCACCTCGGAGACCTTCACGCCGCCGCTGGTGATGATGGCGTCCTCCACCGGGCGGGGGCCCGCCACGGGGAAGTCCAGGCCCTTCAGGGTCTCCAGCAGCCGCCGGCGCTGCACCTTGGTGACGGCGTTGGCGGGCAGATCGGGCGGGATGTCCGCCCGCCGGGCCAGCACCGGGATGAGCAGCCGGGGCGCCAGGGTCTCCAGCACGTTGTGGAAGGCCCGGTTGGGCTGCCCGGTGAGCTCCCGCACCAGCCGGGCATCCAGCGCCGTCTCGTCCAGGGCCGGCTTGAGGTCGATGATCACGGTGTAGCGGTCCCTTTCAAAGTCCCGCATGTGGGCGCTGGCGCTGAGGATCAGGGGACCGGAGAGGCCGAAGTGGGTGAAGAGCATCTCCCCCTGTTCCCGGAAGATGATTTTGCCCTTCTGGTTTTTCACCTTCACCGCCACGTTCCGCAGGGACAGGCCCTGCATGGACGGGCACTCCTCCCCCTCCACCACCAGGGGGATGAGGGAGGCCTTGGGGGGCAGGATGGTGTGGCCCAGGGCGGCGGCCATGGCGTAGCCGTCCCCGGTGGACCCGGTGAGGGGGTAGGAGGCCCCGCCGGTGGCCAGGATCACGGCGCCGCCGGGATAGCGCCCCTTCTCCCCTTTTACGCCGGTGACCGTCCCGCGGTTGGTGAGGATCTCCCGGGCCCGATCCTGGACCAGGTCCACCCCCGCCCGGCGCAGGGCGAAAAAGAGGGCGTCCACCACATCGGCGGCCTTGTCGGACACGGGAAAGACCCGGTTGCCCCGCTCGGTCTTCAGGGACACCCCCAGCTCGGTGAAGCAGGCCTTCACCTCACTGGGCGGGAACCGGGTAAGGGCGCTGGTGAGGAACTTTCCGTTCCGGGGGACGTTGGAGAGCACCTCCGCCGGCGTACAGTCGTTGGTCAGGTTGCACCGGCCCTTGCCGGTGATGTAGAGCTTCCGCCCCACCTTCTGGTTGCGCTCCAGCAGGGTGACCGCCGCCCCCATCCGGGCAGCAGTCAGCGCCGCGAGCATGCCCGCGGCGCCGCCCCCTATGACAATGATCCGCTTCTCTTCCTGCGTCAAATCAATTCTCTTCCTCTGCTTGTTCATATACGCCGTAGTCCGACCAGATCTGCTCCAGGGTGGAGAAGGTCCGGGCCACGTCGGCGTCCTTCCGCCGACCCACCGCCACGATGAGGGCATTGATAAGGCTCAGCGGCGCCACCAGGGAGTCCACGAAGGAGGCCATATCGCTCTTGGCCAAAAGGGTGATGGTTGCCGTCTCCGCCAGGGGCGAGGTCTCCGAGTCGGTGAGGGCCACCACCCTGGCTCCCCGGTCCCGGGCAAAGTGCATGGCCTGCACCGTCCGGCTGGAGTACCGGGGGAAGCTGATGCCGATGACCACGTCCTCCGGACCCACCCGGAGCAGCTGCTCAAAGGTCTCGCTCACCGAGGTGGTGCGGACAAGGACCGTCTGTTCAAAGATCAGGTTGAAATAAAAGCCCAGAAAGTCCGCCAGGGCCGCCGCCGAACGGGCGCCCACGATGTAGATCCGCCGGGCGGACAGCAGGGCGTCCACCGCCCGGTCAAAGCCGGCCCGGTCAGCCTCCTCCAGGGTGAGCCGGATCTTCTCGATGTCCGACTGGAGCACCGTGGAGAGCACATCATGGCCGCCGAGGCGGTCATTGGCCACCTCAATGCGCTGAATGGAGGTGAGCTTGCTGCGGATCATCTCCTGCAGGGCCTTCTGCATGCTGGGGTAGCCGTCGTAGCCAAGCTCGGCGGCAAAGCGGACTACCGTGGACTCACTCACGTTCACCGTCTGGCCCAGCCGGCTGGCCGTCATGAAGGCGGCTTTGTCGTAGGAAGTCAGGATGAACCGTGCGATGAGCTTCTGCCCCTTGGAAAAGGTGGGCATCTGATTCTGAATAGCGGTCAAAATATCCCTGGACATAGGCGGATATCCTCACATTTCCCCCCGGATATCACCCGGGGTACTTGCAGCCAGCCCGTGCCGGTCTCCGTCGGCACAGGTCCAACAGCTATTATCATAACGGGAAACAGGGGGAAAATCAAGCATGTTCTGCAAGATGGGACCGCTTCTCCTGCATGCTCAGAGAGCCTTGAGCAGGGCGACCTCCTCCTCAGTGAGGTAGCGCCACTTGCCCAGCTTGAGACCCCCCAGCTGTACCTGGCCCTCCCGTACGCGGCGCAGGGCCTTCACCGTCAGCCCTACCTGCTGGCACATCCGGCGGATCTGCCGGTTCTTCCCCTCGTGGATGCGGAAGGACAGCAGATTGGGGCCCAGCCGGTCCACCTGAGCAGGGGCCAGGGCCACGCCATCCAGCTCCATGGGCCCGTTGAGCACCGGCAGGGCGGCCTCCATGTCCCCGGAGACCAGCACTAAGTACTGCTTCTCCACCTCATGGCTGGGGTGGATGAGCCTGTGGGTGAGAGCGCCGTCATTGGTGAGCAGCAGCAGGCCCTCCGAGTCCAGGTCCAGCCGGCCCACCGGCCACACCCGCACCCCGCAGTCGGCCAC
>CALWYC010000013.1 GCA_944385655.1 uncultured Intestinimonas sp.
AAGTCCACCGCCAGCTTGGCCTTCATGTGGGCGGTGTCCTTGTCGATGGTGATCATCTCCAGCACCTCGTGGGCGTGGTAGAGGATGGTGCCGCCGGGGGTCTCGTACACGCCCCGGTCCTTCATGCCCACCAGCCGGTTCTCCACGATGTCAAGGAGACCGATGCCGTTCTCGCCGCCCAGCTTGTTGAGCTTGCGGACGATGTCGCTGGCCTTCATCTTCTCCCCGTCGATGGCCACGGGCACGCCCTTGACGAACTCCAGGGTGACGTAGGTGGGCTTGTCCGGGGCGGCAATGGGGCTCACGCCCATCTCCAAAAAGCCCTCCTTCTCGTACTGGGGCTCGTTGGAGGGGTCCTCCAGATCCAGGCCCTCGTGGGAGAGGTGCCACAGGTTCTTGTCCTTGGAGTAATTGGTCTCCCGGCTGATCTTCAGGGGGATGTTGTGGGCCTCGGCGTAGTCGATCTCCTCGTCCCGGCCCTTGATGTCCCACTCCCGCCAGGGGGCGATGATCTTCATCTCGGGGGCGAAGCGCTTGATGGCCAGCTCGAACCGGACCTGGTCGTTGCCCTTGCCGGTGCAGCCGTGGCAGATGGCGTCGGCGCCCTCCTTCTTGGCGATCTCCACCAGCCGCTTGGCGATGATGGGCCGGGCAAAGGCGGTGCCCAGCAGGTACTGCTCGTACTTGGCGCCCATCTTCATGGAGGGGATGATGACCTCATCTACCATCTCGTCGGTGAGGTCCTCCACATAGAGCTTGGAGGCGCCGGTCTTGATGGCCTTCTCCTCCAGGCCGTCCAGCTCAGTGCCCTGGCCCACGTCGCCGGAGACGGCGACGACCTCGCAGTTGTTGTAGTTCTCCTTCAGCCAGGGGATGATGATGGATGTATCCAGTCCGCCGGAATAGGCGAGTACGACTTTCTTGATGTCTTTGTGATCGGTCATGGTGAACGCCTCCGTGTTTTTCGATGTTGGACACAGTGTACCACTTCCGAAACGAAAATGCAAGAGGCAATTCGCATAAATATGCGAATTGCCTCCCGGTTTTCTCGTATACTCTCACAGCAATATGCATAATACCCGTTTTATACTGCATATTTAGGGCATCCGCCCTCATGCGGGCCCAGCGGGCTCACATGTGGAACCGCCGGCGCACCTCGTCCCGGAGGGCGGGACGGCGGCGGACGATGATGAGCGGGATGATGAGGGCCACGCACACGGCGGCCACCACCAGGGACCAGCCGGGGAGGTAATCCTGGCGGAGCCAGCGGTCCACGTAGAGTTCGATGCTCATGACAAAGAGGCCGATGGCGCCGATGATGAGGGTGACGCTGGTGAGGATGGACCGGCCCCGGCTGAGGATGAAGCCCAGGACCACCACGATGGCGCCGCCGGTCAAAATGATGGGCAGGGCCAGTCCCAGATACCACCGCAGGCCGTGGAGGTCAATGGAGATGAGATAGACGTACACCCCCACGGCGCAGGCGTCCAGGCCCAGCCGGACCCACAGGGGCATGCCCCGGAAGAGGAGGGGCGGCACCAGCCAGATCCACAGCATCACCGCCGCGCCGATGACGTAGAGGGACCAGGGGCGGCCGGAGTGGAGGAAAAAGAGGTTGAGCACTCCGCAGACCACCGCCACCGACCCCAGCATGGCGGTGAGCAGCAGGGCCAGCTCCAGCTTGTTCACCGGCTGCACCTCCTCCCGCCGGCTGGGGAAGGGGGGCGGCAGCTCGGTGTCCACGGGCTGCCGGGGATTGACCACCGGGGTCTGGCACAGGGGGCAGGCGCTGGCGGTGGGGTCCAGCTCCACCCCGCAGTTGACACAGTATGACATCAGTCTCCCTCCCCTTCTCTCCCCCGGCCCGGCCCCCAGGGGCTGGGCCGGTTGGAGAGGATCTTGACGTGGATACCCTCCCGGACCAGGTGGCGGAAGAAGTCCCGCTCCACGTCGGACTCCTTCACCGTGCCGGCAAAGGTGATCTCCATGGTGTTGCCGTAGCTGATGGAGGCACAGTTGCTCCGGGCGTTGTAGGACTGGCCCAGGATGACCTCCATGCGCTGGATGTGGGGCTCCATCTCCGGCGGCACGGCAAAGGCGCCGGGGTTGGTATAGGTGGTGGAATAGGGCCGGCAGCCCACCAGCTTGTAGCTCAGGGCCATGGTGAGGTTCTTCACCGGCGCCGGCACCAGCTGGAGGAGCTTGTTCTTCTGGAGCATCACGTTCCGGGTGATGACCGCCTGCATCTCCTGGCGGCTGATGTGTAGCCGCATGTGGTGGTGGACCTGGGCGACGATCTCCGGAAAGGTGTAGTCCCCCAGCTCCGGGTCGATGACCGGCCGCACCGTCAGGATGAAGTTGCGCAGGGTGCGGGAGGGGAAGTGTGGCCGCAGGTTGATGGGCACCGCCAGGGCCACCGGCAGCTCCCGGCGGCGGCCCTCCCGGCGCTGCTTGGCCAGGATGGACTCGATGAGCACCGCCGAGAGGTACTCCGTCACCGAGGCGCCGTAGCCCTTGGCCACCGCCCGGAGCCTGTCCAGAGGGACCAGGCCCATGGTGACGTTGAGGGTATAGAAGGGCTCCGGGGTGCCGGTGTTCTGGTAGGCCTTGCTCTCCCCCATACCCCGGCGGACCCGGGATTTGGCATATCGGAAGTAGGCGTCCTCCTGCTCCTCCGCCGCCGGCGGCTCGTCCACGTCCAGGATGCCGCCGGTGTTGGGGATCTGGTGGCCCAGCTCCCGGAGATAGACCGCCAGCAGGGTGCGGAACAGGGTCAGAGCCCCCGCCCCGTCGGCCAGGGCGTGGAAGACCTCCAGGGAGATGCGGTGTCCGTAGTAAAAGAAGCGGATGAGCCAGCCGTCGTCCTCCTTGAAACGCACCGGCTGGCAGGGGTTGCTCATGTCCTCCTTCACGAAGGGGCCGGGGGCGTCGTTGGGCTCAAAGTAATACCAGAAAAAGCCCCGGCGGATGTGGACCCGGAAGCTGGGGAACCGGGGCATGGTCTTGTCGATGGCCCGCTGGAGAGCGTCCGGGTCCACCAGGTCCGTCATCACCGCCGAAAATCGGTAGATGGCGGAGTAGTTCTCCTTCTGGATGGCGGAATACATCATGGCGGCGTTGTCCAGACGGTACCACTCATTTTTCTTTTTTCCGGCCATGATCACGCCCCCCTTCCCTGCCGGCGGGTCGGCTGCCGCCCCGCGCCGGCGTTCGGCTCTCATTATACTATACCCCGGCCCGGAGCACAAGTTCCGCGCCCTTGCAATCCGGTGCGATATCCTGTAAGATAGTGCATATCCCATCACACCGCAGCTGAGACAGGAGCCTCCTATGGAACAGAAAAACAAGAGCCGCAAGCACCTCTCCCCCCTCTCCCCTGAAAACCGGCAGGCCGCCGAGCAAAAGCGCACCAGCGCCGTCATGGGCGCCCTCAAGGCCATCCACTCGGCCACCTCCCCCGACTCCATGGATCCCGAGGACCTGGACCGCCAGCGCAAGGGTCAGGAGCTTCTGGGCCGGCTGGTGGCGCCCATGCTGGGCATGAGCTGGGAGCCCTTCGACCTCCAGGGCATGCCCGCCGCCTGGGTGCGGCCGGAGCGGGGACACGACAGGCGCCATGTCATTTTATACTGCCACGGCGGCGGATATACCAGCGGCAACCTGGGCTATGCCCGCATCCTGGCCGCCAAGCTGGCCGGGGTCACCGGCTACGAGGTGCTGGCCTTCGAGTACCGCCTGGCCCCGGAGCACACCTATCCCGCCCCCCTGGAGGACGCCATGAAGGCCTGGGACCACCTGATGCACCTGGGCTACGGCGCCCGGGACGTGGTGGTGGCCGGCGACTCCGCCGGCGGCAACCTGGCCCTGGTGCTCACCATGCTCCTCCGGGAGGCCGGACGCCTCCTCCCCCGGCGGCTGGTCCTCCTCTCCCCCTGGACCGACATGACCGCCAGCGGAAAGTCCTACCAGGAGCACCGGGACGACGACCCCATGCTCACCATGGACTACATCCGGGCGGTGCGGGGGGTGTACGCCCCCGGCCAGGACCTCTCCTCCCCCAAGCTCTCCCCCCTCTTCGGGGACCTGCGCCGCTTCCCCCCCGTGCTCATCCAGGCCGGCACCAACGAGATCCTCCTCTCCGACTCGGTGCGGCTCCGGGACCGGCTGGTCCAGGCCGGCACCCCCTGCCGGCTGGAGGTCTGGCCCGACATGTGGCACGTCTTCCAGATGTTCCCTATCAAAAAGGCCGCCCAGGCCATGGAGCACATCGGCCGGTTCCTGCTGGAGCTGGACTGAATCCAAAACAACCGAAGCCCGCCGTCCAGCATAGCCGGACGGCGGGCTCAGCTTGTCGAAAAAGCCGCTTCTGGCTTTTTCGACAAGCTGCTGACTTTTTCGATTCCATCGAAAAAGTTCCTGACTACACGCGAAAGTGGGGGCTCGCCGCCCCCCTTTCACACTTTTCCCCCGTGACTTGTTTGGCGTGGTGCTATTTTGTCGATAGACGCAAAGCCCGCCGTCCGGCTGTGCCGGACGGCGGGCTTTTCTCTCTTCTCTCTTCTCTCTTCTCTTTCGCGGCGGGTCAGCGCAGGTCCTTGACGGCCTGGGCGATGTTCTGGGCGGTGAGGCCGTAGTGCTCCAGCACCTTGGCGGCGGGGCCGGAGCAGCCGAAGGTGTCCTGGACGCCCACACGGCGCACGGGGGTGGGCAGCTTCTCGCTGAGGAGGGCGCAGACCGCCTCCCCCAGACCGCCGATGACGCTGTGCTCCTCGCAGGTGACGATCCGGCCGCAGGTCTTGGCGCAGTCCAGCACCAGCTCCTCATCCAGGGGCTTCACGGTGGCCAAGTTGACCACACGGACGGAAATGCCCTCGGCGGCCAGGAGCTCGGCGGCGTTCAGAGCCTCGGCCACCATGAGGCCGTTGGCCAGGATGGCGGCGTCGGCGCCTTCCCGGAGGATCTCGCCTTTGCCGATCTGGAACTTAAAGGTGGCCTCGTCGTGGATGACGGGCACGGCGGACCGGCCGAAGCGCATGTAGACGGGGCCCTTGTGCTCATAGGCGGCCTGGACCATGGCCTTGGCCTCCACGTCGTCGGCGGGGGACATGACCACCATGCCGGGGATGGAGCGCATGAGGGCGAAGTCCTCGCAGCACTGGTGGGAGGCGCCGTCCTCGCCCACGGACAGACCGCCGTGGGTGGCGCCGATCTTCACGTTCAGGTGGGGGTAGCCCACGGAGTTCCGGGCCTGCTCGAAGGCGCGGCCGGCGGCGAACATGGCAAAGCTGGACACGAAGGGCACCAGCCCCATGGCGGCGGCGCCGGCGGCGGCGGCCATCATGTTGCCCTCGGCGATGCCGCAGTCAAAGTGGCGCTCGGGGAAGGCTTTTTTGAAGGTACCCGTCTTGGTGGCGCCGGCCAGGTCGGCGTCAAAGACCACCAGGTCGTCATGGACCGCGCCCAGCTCCTTCAGGGCGTTGCCGTAGCTGTCCCGGGTGGCGATCTTCTTCACATCGGCCATCTTACATCGCCTCCACTTCTGCCAGCCGGGCCTTCAGCTCGGTCATGGCCTGCTCATATTCCTCATCGTTGGGAGCCTTGCCGTGCCAGCCGGCCTGGTTTTCCATGTAGGAGACGTCCTTGCCCTTGGTGGTCTTCATCACGATGGCGAAGGGGACGCCCTTGGTCTCCCGGGCCAGGGTGAAGGCGGCCTCCATGGCGGCAAAGTCGTGGCCGTCGATCTCGGCCACGGCGAAGCCGAAGGCCCGCAGCTTCTCGGGGATGGGATAGGGGCTCATCACGTCGGCGATGTTGCCGTCGATCTGAAGGCCGTTGTTGTCGATGACCACGCACAGGTTGTCCAGCTTGTAGTGGTGGGCGAACATCATGGCCTCCCAGACCTCGCCCTCCTGGATCTCACCGTCGCCCAGCAGGGTGTAGACCCGGCAGGACTTGCCCATGTGCTTGGCGGCCAGAGCCATGCCGGCGGCGGCGGAGATGCCCTGGCCCAGAGAGCCGGTGGACATATCCACGCCGGGGGTCTCGTTCATGTTGGGGTGGCCCTGAAGACGGCTGTCCATCTGGCGCAGGGTCTTGAGCTCCTCCCAGGGGAAGAAGCCCCGGAGGGCCAGGGCGGCGTACAGGCCGGGAGCGGTGTGGCCCTTGGAGAGGACGAAGCGGTCCCGGTCGGCCCACTGGGGGTTCTCGGGATCGATGTTCATCTCCTTGAAGTAGAGGTAGGTGAACAGGTCAGCGGCGGACAGGCTGCCGCCGGGGTGCCCGGCCTTGGCGGCGTGGGTGCCCTCGATGACGCCCATGCGCACCCGGCAGGCCAGGGCCATGAGGCGTTTGGTTTCATCAGCGGTCATAGCGCGGCTCCTTTCATATTTCGTCTCCGGCCCGCCTCAGGGGAGGCGTCCGAAGCGGTAGACGGTGGTGTGGTGATATTCCTCACCCTTGGCCAGCAGGGCCGAGGGGAACTGAGGCTGATTGGGGGCGTCGGGGAACACCTGGGTCTCCAGGCAGAAGGCCCAGCGCTTGGCGTAGGGGGCGCCGCCCTTCCCTGCGGGGCAGCCGTCCAGATAGTTGCCGGAGTAGAACTGGATGCCCGGCTGGGTGGTGAGCACCTCCATGGTGATGCCGGTGTCCGGGGACCAGGCCCGGGCCGCCGGACGGAGCACCCCGGCGGGGCCGTCCACCACATAGTTGTGGTCGTAGCCCCCCGCCATGGTGAGCTGGTCGAAGTCTTCGTCCACCCGCTCCCCGATGGCCCGGCCAAAACGCAGGTCCATGGGGGTGCCCTCCACCGGCGCGATCTCCCCGGTGGGGATGGAGCCGGCGTCGGTGGGGGTGTAGCTCTGGGCATAGATCTGGATGCCCTGGCCCATCACCGGGCCGCTCTGGTGGCCGGAGAGGTTGAAGTAGGCGTGGTTGGTCAGGTTGCAGAGGGTATCGGCGCTGCTCCTGGCTCTGTAGTCCAGCGTGATGCCGTCCTCGGTGAGGCGGTAGGTCACCGAAACGTCCAGGTCGCCGGGGTAGCCCTCCTGGCCGTCGGGGCTGTGGAGGGAAAGGGTGGCGGTGGACTCCGTCAGGGCCTCCAGCGTCCACACCTGCTTGTCGAAGCCGGTGGGACCTCCGTGGAGGTGGTTCTCCCCGTCGTTGGTCTGGAGGCGGTACTCCTGGCCGTTGAGGGTGAAGCGCCCCTTGGCGATGCGGTTGGCGTACCGGCCCACCAGGACCCCCAGGAACTTGTCCTGGAGCAGGTAGTCCTCCAGCCGCTCCAGGCCCAGAAGCACGTCCACCGGCCGGCCGTCCCGGTCGGGGACGGCAAGGGAGCGCAGAGCGCCGCCATAGGTGAGGAGCTCACAGGTGAGCTTCCCCTTCCGCAGGGTGATGAGCTCCACCTGCCGCCCGTCGGGCATAGTCCCAAAAGGCCTGATGTCAAGATGGTCCATAGGTGCTCCTTTCCCGTGCTCAGCCCTGGCCGTAGTAGGCGCCGGGGCCGTGCTTGCGGAGATAGTGCTTGTCCAGCAGCTCCTGCTGCATGGGGGGCAGGCCGGGGGTGAGGGCCATGGCGTGGAAGGCCATGAAGGCCACCTCCTCCAGCACCACCGCGTTGTGGACGGCGTTGAAGGGGTCGGTGCCCCAGGTGAAGGGGCCGTGGCTGTGGACCAGCACGGCGGGGACCTGCTCAGGGTCGATCCCTCTGCTCCGGAAGGTCTCGATGATGACGTTGCCCGTCTCCAGCTCGTACGCGCCGCCGATCTCGGCAGGGGTCATCTTCCGGGTGCAGGGGATCTCGCCGTAGAAGTAGTCCCCCTGAGTGGTGCCGAAGGCGGGGATGCCCCGTCCGGCCTGGGCAAAGGAGGTGGCCCAGCGGCTGTGGGTGTGGACCACGCCGCCCAGGCCCGGGAAGGCCCGGTAGAGGGCCAGGTGGGTGGGGGTGTCGCTGGAGGGCTTGTACCGGCCCTCCACCCGCTCGCCGGTGTTCAGGTCCACCACCACCATGTCGTCGGGACCCATCTCGTCGTACTCTACGCCGGAGGGCTTGATGACCATGAGGCCCTTCTCCCGGTCGATGCCGGAGACGTTGCCCCAGGTGAAGGTGATCAGGCCGTGCTTGGGCAGCAGGAGGTTGGCCTCACAGACCAGCTCCTTGAGAGATTCCAACATATGCGTCTTCCTTTCCTCGCCAAAATGCCGCCGGGCAGGGTGGGAGCCTCTGCCCGGCGGCGGGACCGCCCGTGCTCAGAACTCCTTCAGCTTCCAGGCGATGTCGTTGTAGAAGAGCTCCTTCTCCAGAGCCTCCACGGTGGTATCCTTGGTGATGTGGACGAACTCGATGTCCATCATGGTGGCCCAGTCCTTCATCTGCTCGGCGGTGACGTCGTAGCTGAGGACGGTGTGGTGGGCGCCGCCGGCGGTGATCCAGCACTCCACGCCGGTGGTCAGGGAGGGCTCGGCCCGCCACATGACCCGGGCCACAGGCAGGTTGGGCATGGGCATGATGGGCTTGACGCAGTGGATGTCCTGGCAGATGAGGCGCAGCCGGCCGCCCATGTCGATGAGGCTGACCACGATGCCGTCGCCCTCCTTGCCCTCGAACACCAGGCGGGCGGGGTCCTCCCGGTCGCCGATGCCCAGGGGGTGGACCTCGATGCGGGGCTTGTCGGCGGCCACGGAGGGGCAGACCTCCAGCATGTGGGCGCCCAGGCTGTACTCCTGGCCCTGCACCAGATGATAGGTGTAGTCCTCCATGAAGGCAGAGGCGCCGTTGCCGTTCTCGCCCATGGCCTTCATGATGGCGGTCATGGCGGACACCTTCCAGTCGCCCTCGCCGCCGTAGCCGTAGCCCTGGGCCATCAGGTGCTGGCTGGCGAGACCCGGCAGCTGCTTCATGCCGTAGAGGTCCTGGAAGGTGTTGGAGAAGGCCTTGCAGCCCTCGGCGTCCATCATCTTCTTCATGGCGATCTCTTCCCGGGCCTGGTAGCGGACGGTCTCGATGTCGTCGGTGGCGAAGTCGTAGCTCTGCTTGTAGACGTCCATCAGGGCGTCGATCTCTTCCTCGGTGACGGCGTCCATGGTCTCCACCAGCTTGCCCACCGGCCAGGTGTTCACCTGCCAGCCCAGCTTGGCCTGGACCTCCACCTTGTCGCCCTCGGTGACGGCCACCTCCCGCATGTTGTCGCCGAAGCGCATGACCTTCAGGTCCTTGCTGACGGCCACGCCGATGGCGGCGCGCATCCAGGCGCCCAGGCGCTTCTGGACGTCCTCGTCCTGCCAGTAGCCGGCGATGACCTTCCGGGGCATCCGCAGCCGGGCGGCAATGAAGCCGTGCTCCCGGTCGCCGTGGGCAGCCTGGTTCAGGTTCATGAAGTCCATGTCGATCTCGTCGTTGGGGATCTCACGGTTGTACTGGGTGGCGAAGTGGCAGTAGGGCTTCTGGAGATTGACGAAGCCGTTGATCCACATCTTGGAGGGGGAGAAGGTGTGACACCAGGTGATGATGCCCAGGCAGTTGTCGTCGTAGTTGGCCTCCTTGACCACGTCGGCGATCTCCTTGTTGGTCTTGGCGGTGACCTTGTACACCAGCTTGCAGGGCAGGTTGCCGGAGGCGTTGAGCTTGTCGGCCATCTCGGCGGCCCGGGCGGCCACGGTCTCCAGCACCTCAGGTCCGTAGAGGAACTGACTGCCGACGACGAACCAAAATTCCTTGTTATCCATGTTAATGACCTCACAATCTGTCAAAACATCAATCTCAAAGGTGTTCCACGGCGGACCGCTCCACCGGGAGGCCGGCGGTATACCGGCCGATGAAGGCGTTGAAGCCCGCCACGTCGGCGGCCTCGGGCGCCAGGGTGGTCACCGGCTGGCCGGCAAAGACCTCCTGCTCCAGGTAGTCCTCCAGGGTCTGGCCCTCGGCCTTGCGGACCCGGTAGGCAGCCAGCAGGGCCATGCCCCAGGGCCCGCCCTCGCCGGCGGTCTCCATGACGGAGACCGGCGCGCCGGCGGCGGCGGCCATGATGCGCTGGCCCACCACGGGGGTCTTGAAGAAGCCGCCGTGGCCCAGCAGCCGGTCCACCGCCACCTGCTCCCCGGCCAGGATGTCCAGGCCGATCTTCAGGGTGGCCAGAGCGGAGTAGAGCTGCGCCCGCATGAAGTTGCCAAAGTTCAGAGTGGCCTCCGGGGAGCGGACCAGCAGGGGCCGGCCCTCCTCCATGCCCGTGATGGGCTCGCCGGAGAGGTAGTTGTAGAGCACCAGCCCGCCGGCGTCCGCCGCGCCCTCCGCCGCCGACCGGAACATGGCGGTGAAAACGGCGTTCATATCTGGGGTCTGTCCCAGGGCGGTGAGGAATCCCTTGAAGACCTCCGCCCAGGCGTTGATCTCATTGGTGCAGTTGTTGCAGTGGACCATGGCCACCGGCTTGCCGGTGGGGGTGGTGACCATATCGATCTCAGGATACACCTTTGAGAGGGCTTTTTCAAGTACGATCATGGCAAAGACGCTGGTGCCGGCGGACACATTGCCCGTCCGCACCGCCACGGCGTTGGTGGCGGCCATGCCGGTGCCGGCGTCGCCCTCCGGCGGCGCCAGGGGGATGCCGGCCTCCAGGGCGCCGGTGGGGTCCAGCAGCCCGGCCCCCTCGGCGGTGAGGGCGCCGGCGTCGGCGCCGGCGGGGAGCACGGCGGGCAGGATGTCCCGCAGCTTCCAGGGGTACCCCTTCTCCGCCACCAGGGCGTCAAAGGAGTCCAGCATGGTCTGGTCGTAGTCGCAGGCAGCGCTGTCGATGGGAAACATGCCGCTGGCCTCCCCCACCCCCAGCACCCGCCGGCCGGTGAGCTTCCAGTGGACGTAGCCCGCCAGGGTGGTGAGGTAGGCGATGTCCTTTACATGGTCCTCCCCGTTGAGGATAGCCTGGTAGAGATGGGCGATGGACCAGCGCTGGGGAATGTTGAACCGGAACCGCTCCGTCAGTGCCTCGGCGGCGGGGCCGGTAATGGTGTTGCGCCAGGTGCGGAAGGGGACCAGCAGCTCCCCCTCTTTGTTCAGGGCCACGTAGCCGTGCATCATGGCGGAGAAGCCCATGGCGGCCACCTTGGTGAGCTTCAGGCCGTATTTGGCCTCCACGTCGGCGCACAGCTTGGCGTAGGCGTCCCGGAGCCCGGCCCACACGTCCTCCATGTGGTAGGTCCACACGCCGTTTTCATACCTGTTCTCCCAGCCGTGGTCGCCGGAGGCGATGGGGGCGTGGTCGGGGCCGATGAGCACCGCCTTGATCCGGGTGGAGCCCAGCTCGATGCCCAGGCAGGTCTCCCCCGCCTGAATGGCTGCTTTGATATCCATATCCGCTCCCCCTTACTTGTTCTTGGCCCGGACCCGGGCAAAGACGCTCTGAAGCACGATGAAGAAGCACAGCAGGATGGCGGTGAGGATGTTGGGCCAGGAGGAGGCCAGCTTACCGTTGGTCTTCACGATGGTGGAGATGGTGCCGTTGATGAGCACGCCGAACAGAGAGCCGATGACGTTGCCCACGCCGCCGGTGAGCAGGGTGCCGCCGATGACGGCGGAGGAGATGGCGTCCATCTCCATACCGGTGGCCTGGGAGACCGAGGCGGACATGGTGTTCATGCAGTAGCAGATGCCGCCGATGGAGCACAGGAAGGAGGAGAGGACGTAGGCCTTCAGCTTGGTCTTCTTCACGTCCAGGCCCATCATGGCCGCGGACTGCTCACTGCCGCCCACGGCGTACAGGGAGCGGCCGAACTTGGTGTAGCGCAGGACGAGGAAGATGGCCACCAGCACCACCAGGGCCACCACCACGCCCACGCCGATGTAGGGCATGACCAGCTTGCCGGCCTTGTTGACGGTGCCGCCGAAGGGCAGGTAGATGCGGAAGTTGGCCAGGTCATAGAAGAACTGGCTGGTCTCGGCGGTGATGGAGAGCTGGTTGGTGGAGATGACGGCCGTCATGCCCCGGGCGAAGAACATGCCCGCCATGGTGACGATGAAGGGCTGGATCTCCAGGTAGCCCACACAGAAGCCCATGAAGAGGCCGAAAGCCAGGCCGATGACCAGCACCAGCAGCATCATGACGGGGGCGCTCATGTTCCACTCCCCCATGCCCTGGGCCAGCAGCATGCAGTCCAGGGCCACGATGGAGCCCACGGAGATGTCGATGCCGCCGGTGAGCATGACGCAGGTCATACCGCAGGCCACGCAGATGAGGCCGGCGTTGGTGCGGAAAAGGTTGAGGAAGGTCTGCACCGTGGTGAAGCCCTTGCTGGCGTAGGCCACACAGCCGCCGGCATAGAGCACCACAAAGAGAATGATGGTGATGACCAGCAGCATGGTATTGCTGTTCATCTGCTTACGCGTCTTAAGTGTGTTGGCGGGCTGTTTCATGCGCTGGCCACCTCCTTCTTGGCAAGCGCCTTGGCGGCGCTGCGCTTCTTGAACCAGGCCTTGACCGGCGGGGCCTGGACCGCCACGATGACGATGACCACCACGGCCTTGAAGACGGGGGTCACGGCGGAGGGCACGCCCATGTTATACATGGTGGTGGTGATGGCCTGGATGGTGTAGGCGCCGATGATGGAGCCGGCCAGGTTGAACTTGCCGCCGCCCAGGCTGTTGCCGCCCAGGGCCACGGCCAGGATGGCGTCCAGCTCCAGATCCAGGCCGATGTTGTTGGAGTCGGCGCTGGTGATGCGGCTGGAGGCCACGATGCCGGCGATGCCGGCGCACAGGCCGCAGATCAGGTAGCACAGGAAGATGATCCGCTGGGAGTTGAGGCCGGCGATGCGGCTGGCCTTCTTGTTGATGCCCACGGACTGGATGTACATGCCCAGGGCGGTCTTCTTCAGCACCACCGAGACGATGGCCACGCACACCGCCGCGATGACGATGGGGGTGGGGATGGGGCCCAGGTAGCCGCCGAAGACGCCGAACTCAGGCACGCGGATGTAGACGATGAGGTTGTTGCACAGGAGGAGGCCGATGGCCCGGGCGGCCGACCACAGGATCAGGGTGGCCACCATGGGCTGGATGTTCAGGTAGGCCACCAGGCCGCCGTTGAAGGCGCCGCACAGGCAGCCCATCAGCAGGGCGCCGATGAGGCCCACGGCCAGAGGCATGGCGAACTCCTCGGCGCTGCTCACGGAGGACACGCCGAAGCCGGCCACCAGCATGCAGCAGAAGGAGGCGCACAGGCTCATGACGGAGCCCACGGAGATATCCGTACCGGCGGAGGCGGAGACCACCAGGGTCATGCCGATGGCCAGGATGGCCACCTCGCTGCCGCGGTTGAGGATGTTGATCAGACGGCCGTTGAGCATGCCGTTGGTCATGGTGATCTCAAAGAAGTTGTAGAAGTGGTGGCCGATGGAGAGATCGTAGATCATGTTGATGCACAGCACCAGGATCATACAGAACACCGGCAGGAACAGCCGCTTCTGGGTCAATTTTTTCAAATTACTCATCACTTGCACCTCCCGCAATGGCGGCCATGACCCGCTCCTGGGTCAGCTCGCCGTCCAGCTCGCCCACCTTGGCGCCGTCCCGGAGGACCGCCATCCGGTTGCAGGTCCGGAGCATCTCCTCGATCTCGGAGGAGATGAACATGATGCTCTTTCCCTCGCCGGCCAGCTGGATAATCAGCTTTTGAATTTCGGTCTTGGTCCCGATGTCGATGCCCCGGGTGGGCTCGTCCAGGATCAGGAAGTTGGGGTCGGTGGCCAGCCACCGGGCCAGGATGGCCTTCTGCTGGTTGCCGCCGGAGAGCTGCTTGATGGGGGTCTCCCGGCTGGCCGTCTTGATCTGGAGGAGGTCGATGTACCGGTCGGCGATCTCCTCCTGCTTGGCCCGGGAGAGCTGGTTGAACATGCCCCGCTTGGCCTGGAGGGCCAGGATGATGTTCTCCCGGACCGACAGGTCGCCGATGATGCCCTCGGCCTTCCGGTCGTCGGGCAGCAGGCCCATGCCCAGCTGCATGGCGTCGATGGGCTGGTTGACCTTGGCGGCCTTGCCGGCCACCTTCAGGGTGCCGGTCTGGGCCTTGTCGGCGCCATAGATGGCCCGGGCCAGTTCGCTGCGGCCGGAGCCCAGCAGACCGGTAAGGCCGATGACCTCGCCCTTGTGGATGTCCAGATCGAAGGGCTTGATGGTGCCCTTGTGGCTCAGACCCTTGGCCTCGATCTCCAGAGGCGCCTCGGCGTCAAAGGTGAAGCCCTCGGGCTTGATGGAGGCCAGGTCGTCGAAGTCCTTGCCCATCATGGCGGCCACCAGCTTCACCCGAGGCAGCTCGGCCACCGGGTACTCACCCACCAGGGTACCATTCCGCAGCACCGTGATCCGGTCACAGACGGCATACACCTGCTCCAGGAAGTGGGTGACGAAGACGATGCCCACCCCGTGCTCCTTGAGCTGCAGCATCATCTTGAAGAGCTTCTCCACCTCGCTGTCGTCCAGGGAGGAGGTAGGCTCGTCCAGGATCAGGGCCTTGCAGTCCATGTCCACCGCCCGGGCGATGGCGATCATCTGCTGGATGGCCAGGGAGTAGTTCTCCAGGTTCTGGGTCACGTCCACCTTGATGTCAAGGCGCTTGACCAGCTC
Organism: uncultured Intestinimonas sp.; assembly: GCA_944385655.1. Classification (GTDB taxonomy): domain Bacteria; phylum Bacillota; class Clostridia; order Oscillospirales; family Oscillospiraceae; genus Intestinimonas. The sequence continues at coordinate 14,612 of CALWYC010000013.1, forward strand.
ATCGGCCTTTTTGTTCATGGTCCGGCGGTCGATGGTGCGCCAGGGGGTCATGGGCTCCCGGCCGATGTACAGGTTCTCCGCCACGCTCAGATTGGGGCAGAGGTTGACCTCCTGATACACGGTGGAGATGCCCACCTTCTGGGCGTCCTGGGTGTTGCGGTTCTTCACGGGGCCGTCGATGCCGGCCACGTGGATCTCACCGGACTCAAAATCGTTGATGCCGGTGAGACATTTGATGAGGGTGGACTTGCCCGCTCCGTTCTCCCCCATCAGGGCGTGGATCTCACCCTTGCGGAGGGTGAAGTCCACATTGTCCAGGGCCTTCACACCCGGGAAGGTCATGGAGATGCCGCGCGCTGTCAGTACGATGTTCTCTTCCAAAACCGATCACCTCTATTAAATGACGGGGAGGGCCCCGGGACATGCCGGGGCCCTCCCTGGGAATTCATACGTTTTCAGCTGTCACGGGAGGCGATCAGTAAGGACGGGCGTCCAGGACCTCCTGGGTGACGTAGATGCACTCCTGCTCCTCGCCGTTGACGGTGATGGTGGACACGTTGTCCTCGGCCACGAACCAGGACTCGGAGACGTAGATCTCCTTCTCGGGGGTCTCGCCGGCCTCCAGCTGCTGGATGATCTCAGCAACGGTGGGGGCAGCCATGGGGTTGCACTCGAAGTTGGCGTTGATCTTGCCGTCCATGACCATCTGGACATAGGGCTTGTTGGCGTCGAAGGACACCAGGATCACGTCGCCGCCCACGCCGTAGGTGACACCGGCGTTGTCCATGGCGGTCATGGCGCCGGCGGCCTCGTTATCGTTCTGGCAGATGACCACGTTGAACTGACCGGCATAGCTCTGGCAGTAAGACTCCATGACCTCCTGGCCTCCAGCCTCGGTGAAGTCACCGGACTGAGAGTCGAGGATGGTCCAGCCCTCGCGGTCAGCGATCTCCTTGAAGCCCTCGGTACGGCCGATGGTGGCGGAGGCGCCCACGGAGCCCTCGATGACCAGGGCGTTGATCTCGGTGATGCCCTTGTCGGCGGCATAGGCCTTCAGCCACTCGCCGCAGGCCAGACCCTCGACCTTAAAGTCGGAGCCGACCCAGGAGACGTACTTGTCGGAGTCGTCGATGGTACGGTCGATGACGATGACGGGGATGCCGGCATCCTCACACTCGGTCAGGACGGCGTCCCAGCCGGTGGCAACGATGGGGTCGATGATGATGTAGTCCACGCCCTGCTGGATGAAGTTGCGGACGGCCTCCAGCTGAGCGGCGGAGTCGTTGTCGCAGTCCACGAAGGCCAGGTCGTAGCCGTTCTCGGCGGAGAACACGTCCTGAGCGGACTTGGTGGAGGCGGTACGCCAGTCGGACTCGTGGCCCACCTGGGCGAAGCCCACAGTGATCACGTCGCCGGTGCTGCCGGTCTCAGCGGGGGTGGTGGCTTCCACTTCGCCGGTCTCGGCGGGAGCAGGAGTAGAAGCGGTGCCGCCGCCGCAGGCGGCCAGGGAAAGGCCCATTGCAAGCGCGAGCGTCATGGCAAGGAACTTTCTTTTCATTGATGATCTCTCCATTCTTCGATTTTTGCCGGCGGCCTCCTGGAGCCGGCCACCGGACTTTATGTATGCAGTATACTCCCCATGGAAAAGCATGTCAATAATTTATCCGTATAAATGATATTTTTGTTTCATTAAACAATACAAATTTTCAGAATAATTCGTCTCAAAAGAAGTACAAATAAATTTCGCCATCTAAATATGATGATATTCATCTGTATTTCATCATTATTTCGGCTTTATATTTGAAATTAGTTTTTCGATAGGAATTACATGTTTTCCGTCATCCCCCACCGCAAATTTCACAAAAGGCCCCTGCACACCCCCATCATTTTTGGTAGGACCAAAATTTTGAACAGGAGGACGCCCGGATTCTTTCCCATCGTTTGTACCGTTTTTCCATAGCGATAGGGACTCCCTTATCGTTTGCTGCATGTTTTGCTTTCTTTCGGAAGGTACAAATTTGTGAAAATTGGTGCGCACGCTTGCATTCAACATACAAATATGATATGATGCTTTTGCCAAACCAACAAACCTTTGCCAGCGTATGGAAGACGGAGGGCCGCCGTCCTCCGCCGGCCGGGAGGAGGATCGAACATGGCGCCGAAATATCAGATGGTGGCGGATGCGCTGCGCAGCAACATCCTGGAGGGCGCCTATGAAAAGCGCAGGCTGCTGCCCACGGAGCAGGTCCTGTGCCAGCAGTTCCAGGTCAGCCGCCAGACGGTGCGCCAGGCCCTCTCCCTGCTGGCCACCGAGGGGCTCATCGACCGCCGGCAGGGCAGCGGCTCCCACGTGCTGGAGCGGGCGACCGCCGCCGCCGCGCCCCGCCGTTCCATCGCCATCGTCACCACCTATATCAGCGACTACATCTTCCCCTCCATCCTCCGGGAGGTGGAGACCGTCCTGGCCGCCAACAGCAGCGCCCCCCTCCTCTTCGCCACGCAGAACCAGGTGTCCAACGAGCGGAAGGTCCTCCAGACCCTGCTGGAGCTGGACGCACTGGACGGCATCCTGGTGGAGGGCACCAAGACCGGCCTGCCCAACCCCAACCTGGACCTCTACCAGCGGCTCATCCAGCGGGGCATCCCCCTGGTCTTCATGAACGGCTACTACCCCCAGCTCAAGGGCCCGCTGGCGGTGCTGGACGACAACTACGCCGGCGGCCGCATGCTGGTGGAATACCTCTACGGCAAGGGACACCGGGACATCGCCGGCATCTTCAAGGGCGACGACATCCAGGGGCCCCAGCGCTACGCCGGGTACCTGGAGGCCATCCGGGACCTGGACCTGCCCATGGACGACCGGCGGATCTTCTGGTACAACACCGAACAGAAAGAGGCCCTCCTCACCGGCGCTCCCCTGGACCCGCTTCTGCGGATGCTGGAGGGCTGTACCGCCGTGGTCTGCTACAACGACGAGATCGCCAGCCGGCTGGTGGCCTGGATCACCAAGCAGGGGGTCCGGGTGCCCCAGGACCTGGCGGTGGTCAGCTTCGACAACAGCCAGTACAGCGAGCTGGCCCACCCCCGCATTACCTCCCTCTCCCACGGCGTCAGCAATGTGGGGCGCATGGCCGCGCAGATGCTCATCCGCCTGCTCCAGGGGGAGAGCTGTCAGTCACAGCTGGCGCCCTGGGTGCTGGTGGAGAAGGAGAGCAGCTGACCAACAAAAAAATGCGGACCGGAAGCCTTTGCTTCTGGTCCGCGTTTTTTTACAGCTTCAGTCCCCTGGGGAAGGCCTCCCGCCGCAGGATGCCCCACATCTTGTCGATGTAGGCCAGGGTGTAATAATTTTCGTAGTGGTGGTAGTAAAAGGCCCCCTTGGGGGTCATGGTGTAGACGCCGTCCCGGTACCGCGCCAGCCCCAGCGCCCGGGCGAGCCGCAGCTCCGGGCCGTACATCCGCTCCAGGGGCACGCCGAAGGTCTCCGCAAAGGCCCGTGCGGACACCCGGGTGCTGTAGGCCTCCCAGAAGAGGTAGTAGACCATCCGCTGCCGCCGGGTGAAGCGCAGGGTGAGGGCAGTGGGCAGCCGCCCCTCCCCCACCCGGCCGCAGTAGGCCTCCACCGAGAAGGTGTTGATCTTGAACTGGTCCCCCAGCAGTGTGACGGCGGAGCAGCCGAAGCCCAGGAAGTGCTCCCGGGTCATGGAGGAGTAGCCGACCTCCGGCGCGGCGGCAAAGGTCCAGATGGAGTCCCGCCGGTACCCCTTCTCCCCGCAGTAGGCGGTGATCCGGTCCAGCAGCCGCCGCTTCTCCCCTTTGCGCATGGCGGGGAGGCGGCTGGCGGTGAAGGTGAAGTCGATGAAGGGGTAGATGGCCACATGGTTGGCCCCGCAGGCAAAGGCCGTATCCAGATCCCGCCGCAGGTCCTCAAAGGTCTGTCCGGGCAGGGCGAAGATGAAATCCATGGACACCGTCTGGAAGGGCACGGCGGCCAGAGCCCGGGCCAGGACGGCGCCGTCCACCGGCGCCCGGCCCAGCAGACGCTGGAATTTGGGCTGGAAGGATTGGATGCCGATGCTGATCCGGGTCACCCCGGCGTCCCGGAGGGTTTCCAGCACCTCCGGCACCACGTCGTCCGGGTGGAGCTCCACGCCGATGCCCTCGGTGATGTCGAAGTATTTCTCCAGCTCCCTTACGATCTCCCCCAGCCGCCCGGCGGCCAGGGCCGGGGTGCCGCCGCCGAAGTACAGGCTGGTGACCTGTTTCCGCCCTCCTCCGCCCTCCCCCACCAGGCGGATCTCCTCGAGGAGGGCGTCGATATAGCGGTCACACAGGGCGGCGTCGTAGGGGACCTTGCAGTAGGGACAGAAGGAGCACAGGCTCCGGCAGAAGGGGATGTGGACATAGAGCCCCAGCCTTTGACAGTCTCCGTAGGGCAGGACCTGGTCGTACTCCGGGCGGAAGGTGAAGGGCCGCACCGAGCGGGTCAGCCACATCCGGGTGAGCGCCGTGAGCATGGGCAAGCCCTCCTCAAATGTACTTCAGATAGGTCCGCAGCATGTCCGCCATCACCCGCACATTTCCCCGGAAAAGGAGGGTGTACTCGGCCACGAAGAAGTAGCCGCACCGCTCACACAGGCCGGGCACATCGACGCACCGGCCGCAGACCGACAGCTTTCCGTCCTCCATCACCACACACTGGCGGCAGGGGGTGGGAAAGCCGCCCTCGATGAGGGCGGGAAAGGCGCTCCGCAGGTTGAAGACGGGCGCCCCCTCCTCCATCAGCGCCCCGATCTCGGCGCAGCAGGCCGCCTTCTCCGCCCGGGAGAGGGCCAGCGTCTCCGTGTCGGGATAGGGGGTGTGGAAGTTGAAGGAGACCGCCCGGACATGGGGCAGGTCCCGGGCGGCCTCACAGACCGGCCGGATGGCCCCCTTGTTGATCTGGTTGAGGGCCATATAGAAGCAGATGTTGTCCGCCGTGGCCCGGCGGACGTTCTCCAGGATGGTGTCGTAGGTCTCCCCCCGGATGGCGTTGTGGCGCTCCCGGTCCCCGTCCAGGCTCAGAAGGATCAGGTCGGCCTCGGGGAGATCGATGGGAAAGGTGCCGTTGGTGACCACGTTGACGATGAGAAAGCCCATGGCTTTGGCCTCCCGCACCAGATCCCGGAGGGTACGCGTCCCGTCCCGCCACAGGAAGGTCTCCCCGCCGCAGAAGAAGAGGATGCGCACCCCCATGGCGTAGAGCGTCTCCATGTCCGCCCGCACCCGGGCGTAGGGATAGAGCACCCCCCGCAGGTTGTTCACCGAGCAGTGCTTACAGGTGAGGTTGCACTGATCGGTGAGGATGACGGTGCCCAGGATGGGGTCCTCCCGCCGGAAAAGGATGGTCCTGAGCCCAAAGGCCGCAAGGTAGAGAAAGGAAGACGCCTTCACACCGTTCCCCCCTTTGTCCGGTCCGTCTCACCGCCGCCGCCAGCGGCGGCCCCGGTAGCCCTGATAGCCCCGGCGGCGTCCGGCGGGCCGGAGGAGCCGGCGGAGCAGCAGGACCGCCAGGACCAGCACCAGCAGCACCACTGCCAGGGCGGCCAGGGTGATCCAGCCGGGGCTGCGCACCAGCTCGATGGGATTCCAGGACCGGGACACGATCTTCCGCCCCTCTGGGGCGGCATAGCGGCCATCCACCGTGCCCATGCTCCGGAGATAGGAGGCCAGGGCGTACCACTCCTTGACCTCCTCTCCGCCGGGACCGTGGATGATATACTGTTCCAGATCCTCGACGGGCTGTCCGTTCTCGTCCCTGGGGGTGATGGTCAGAAGGTCGAAGCTCTTGCCGTTCACCGTGCCCAGCATCTGTCCGGAGTAGAGCCCGGTGACTACCCGGTAGAGCTTATCATCCTGGATGGGGACCTCCGTCCCGTCGGGCAGGATCTGGGCGCAGTCGGTGACCTTGTCAAAGATCATCCGGTGGGTGTTGAAGGACCATTTCATGCCGGAGCCATAGAGCTGGGCCGCCGACATGAGGGGCGTCACCGAGGCGTCAACCTCAAAGGCGTCCTTCAGCTCCTTGCCGGTGATGTAGACCCCCACCAGGGGGTAGCCCGGGGTACCGTCGGCGCCGGAACCCAGGGAGGAGACATCAAAGGCGTCGGAGACGGTAATGTCCCCCTTGGCCAGGGAGGCCCGGATGACGCCGGAGGCCACCACGGCAAAGTCCACCGGCACATACTCCGACCCCTCCGCCTCCTGGACGGCATAGATGTAGGAGTCGGCGATGAGGTTGCCCAGGGCGTCCTCCTCCTGAACGGCGCCGAACCGGCTGATGGGGGTGAACGCATAGGGGTTCTCGCAGAGGACCTCATCAAAGGTGAGGCCGTAGCCGGAGAGATAGGCCTCGTCCACCGTCCGCTGGAAGCTCCGGGCCAGGGCGGTCATGGCCGGGTCGCTGGCCACGGTCTCGTCCACGGGGCGGAGCCGGTAGTCCACCAGCGTTGTCTTTCCCTCCGTTTTGGATACCGTCAGCACCCCCAAATTCTGGGTGTACTCCCCGCAGGAGACGATGAGGGTGCCGTTGACCTGGATGGGGGTCTCCAGGGTGGTGTGGGTGTGGCCGGAAATGATGACGTCGATGCCGTCCACCGCCTTGGCCAGCTGGTAGTCCTCCCCCTTCCCCCCTTCGGTGCCGCTGTGGGAGAGGCAGATGATATAGTCGGGGGCTTCTTTCTCTTTGATCTCCGCCACCACCCGCTCAGCGGCGTCGGCGATGGGCTCAAAGGCCATGCCAGACATGGGGGCGCAGTCGTCGGCGTCCTCCCCCAGCACCCCGAAGACGGCCACCCGCAGTCCGTCCCGCTCGATCACGGTGTAGTCGGTGACCGGGTAGGCCTCCAGAGCCGCCGTCAGGGCCGCCCCAGCCACCGGGTCCAGGGGCGTGGTATAATTGGCCTGGACCATGGCGGGCAGGGCGTCGCCGCTCTCTCCGGCGGCGGTGAGCATGTCGGCCAGGCCCTGCTGCCGGTAGTCGAACTCGTGGTTGCCCAGGGTGGTCACATCATAGCCCATGGCCCCCAGGGCCCGAAGCTCCGGGGCGTCGGTGGCGTAGATGGTCTGGAAGAGGGAGCCCATGGAGAAGTCGCCCCCGTCCAGGGTGACCGCCGTCCGCCCCTCCGCCTCCGCCGCCTGCCGCTCCTCCTTTAATAAGGTAGCCAGACGCACATAGCCGCCGTACTCCCCGCCCGCCTCGTTGTCGGCGGGCAGGAAGTGATCGTGGGTGTCGTGGGTGAACAGGATGGTCAGCTCTCCCGGCGCCCCTGCCGCAAAGACCGTCACCGCGCTCCCGCTCAGGAGCAGGACCGCACTCAGGATCAGGGCAAAAACGGAACGGAGGTATCTCATGTATGCTTCTCCTCTCAGACGCGGGGGACGTTCCCCCGCAAGCGGACAGTTTTTCTTATTCTGTAGCATAGCATGAAAACAGTCCCGGCGCAAGGGCACTTTCCCGTCCTGTTGGGACAGGAAAGCGGCGCCTCTCTCCCGAGAGGCGCCGCGCCCGTTTCTGATTACAGCTGTTCCAGCCTCTCCCGCAGGGCCTGGTGGACCACCTGGGGAGAGGCCTGGCCCTTGAGCTCCCGCATGACCTGGCCCACCAGAAAGCCGAAGGCCTTCTCCTTGCCGGCCTTGAAGTCCTGGATAGACTTGGGGTTGGCGGCGAGGACCTTGTCCACCACGCTTCCCACCAGCCCGGCGTCGGAGACCTGCTCCAGGCCGTGCTCCTTCACGTAGGCATCCACGTCGCCGTCGTCGGCAAAGACAGCGTCGAAGACCCTGACGGCGGTGTTGCGGTTGAGCTTGCCCTCCTGGACCAGCTCAATGAGGCGGGCCAGGGTCCTGGGGGTGAGGGCCATATCCTTGGCCTCCAGGCCGTCGGCGGACAGCCGCCGGAGGACCTCGCCCATGATCCAGTTGGCGGCCTGCTTGGGGGGCGTCCCCAGGGCCACCGTGGCCTCGAAAAATTCCGCCAAAGCCTTCTGGCTGGTGAGCATCTGGGTGTCGTAGACGGGCAGGCCCCAGTCGGCCTGGTACCGGGCCATCCTGGCCTCGGCCAGCTCGGGCTGCTCCTTCCGGAGCCGCTCCAGGTAGTCCTCGCCGATCTCCAGGGGCGGGATGTCGGGCTCGGGGAAGTAGCGGTAGTCCTGGGCGTTCTCCTTGGAGCGCATGGCGAAGGTGGCGTCCTTGTTCTCGTCCCAGCGACGGGTCTCCTGGACCACCCGCCTGCCCTCCTCGATAAGCTCGATCTGCCGTCTGGCCTCGTACTCGATGGAGCGGGCGATGGCCTTGAAGGAGTTGAGGTTCTTCATCTCGGTGCGGGTGCCCAGCTCCGCTGACCCGGCGGGGCGCACCGACAGGTTCACGTCACAGCGAAGGGAGCCCTCCTGCATCTTGCAGTCGGAGACCCCCAGGTACTGGAGGGTGGAGCGCAGCTTCTCCAGGTAGGCGATGACCTCCTCACCGGAGCGGAAGTCGGGCTCGGTGACGATCTCAATGAGAGGGACGCCGCAGCGGTTGTAGTCGCAGCGGGTCTGGTCGATCCAGGGATCGTGGACCAGCTTGCCGGCGTCCTCCTCCATGTGGAGCTCGTGGATGCGGATGGTCTTCTCTCCGCCGGACTCGGTGCGGATGGTGAGCCTGCCGTTCCGGACGATGGGGAGATAGAGCTGGGAGATCTGGTAGGCCTTGGGGAGGTCGGGGTAGAAGTAGTTTTTCCGGTCGAACCGGCAGGACCGGGTGATCTCCCCGTCCAGGGCCAGGCCCACCTTCACGGCGTACTCCAGCACCTTCTCGTTGACCACCGGCAGGGTACCGGGCATGCCCATGCACACCGGGCAGCAGTGGGTGTTGGGGGCGCCGCCGAACTCGGTGGTGCAGGAGCAGAAGATCTTGGTCTTGGTGGAGAGCTCCACATGGGTCTCCAGACCGATGACAGTTTCCCAGGTCATTTGGCCTGTGCCTCCTTTCCGACGGGGCTTTGTCTGTGATAATCGGTGTCCAGCTGGAAGGCGTGGGCGGCATTGAGCACCTTGGCCTCCCCCAGGGCGGGGCCGATGAGCTGGGCCCCGATGGGCAGCCCCTGGCCGTCAAAGCCGCAGGGCATGGACAGCCCCGGCAGGCCGGCCAGGTTCAGGGGCACAGTGTAGATGTCGGAGAGGTACATTTTGAGGGGGTCCCCCAGGCTCTCCCCCAGCCTGGGGGCGGTGGTGGGAGCCACCGGGGTGAGGAGGAGGTCGTACTTCTCAAAGGCCTCGTCGTAGGCCTTCTTGATGAGGGCCTTCACCTGGAGGGCCTTCTTGTAATAGGCGTCGTAGTAGCCGGCGGAGAGGACGAAGGTGCCCAGCAGGATACGGCGCTTGACCTCGGCCCCGAAGCCCTGGGTACGGGTCTTCTCGTAGAGGTCGGTGAGGTCCTCGTAGTCCGCCGCCCGCCAGCCGTACTTGACGCCGTCGAAACGGGACAGGTTGGAGCTGGCCTCAGCGGCAGCGATGATATAGTAGGTGGGCACCACGTATTTCATCATGGGGAAGGAGAACTCCTCCACGGCGGCGCCCCGGGCCTTGAGCACGTCGGCGGCGGAGAGGACGGCGGCACGGACCTCCTGGTCCAGCCCCTCGCCGAAGCAGTCAGAGGGCAGTCCCACCCGCAGGCCCCGCAGGTCCCCGGTGAGGCTGGCCGTCAGGCTGCCCCAGCCGGCGTCCAGACTGGTGCCGTCCCGGCGGTCCTTGCCCGCCATCAGCTCCAGCACGGCGGCGCAGTCGTCGGCGGACCGGGCCAGAGGACCCAGCTGGTCCAGGGAGGAGGCGTAGGCGATGAGGCCGTAGCGGCTCACGGAGCCGTAGGTGGGCTTGAGTCCGGTGACGCCGCAGTAGGAGGCGGGCTGGCGGATGGAGCCGCCGGTGTCGGAGCCGATGGCGTACCAGCACTCCCCCGCCGCCACGGCAGCGGCGGCGCCGCCGGAGGAGCCGCCTGGGGCCCGGTCCAGATCCCAGGGGTTCCGGGTGGGGCCGTAGTAGGAGGTCTCCGAGGTGGAGCCCATGGCGAACTCGTCCAAGTTCAGCTTGCCCAGGAGCACCCCGCCGGCGGTCTTGAGCTTCTCCGCTGCCGTGGCATCATAGGGGGGCGTGAAGTCCCCCAGAATTTTGGAGGCGCAGGTGGTGCGCACCCCCTTTGTGCAGATGTTGTCCTTCAGGGCCATGGGCACCCCGGCCAGGGGGGAGAGCTTCTCCCCCGCCGCCAGGCGCTTTTCCACCTCGGCGGCCTGGGCCAGCACGGTCTCCCCGTCCAGGCGGGTGACGAAGGCGTTGTTCCGGTCCTGCTCGGCCGCCATCCGGTCCAGGGCAACCTGTGCGGCCTGGGTGGGAGAGACTTCTCCCCTCTGAATGAGTCCGCCCAGCTCCAGGGCGGTAAATTCCCAAAGTTCCATGTCCGCTCCTCCTCACTCCACCGTCTTGGGCACCAGGAAGGCCGCCTCGTCGGGCACCGGGGCGTTGGCCAGCAGCTCTGCCCGGTCCCCGGAGGGCACCACCTCGTCGCTCCGCAGCACGTTCTTCAGGGGGAATACATGGCTCATGGGCTCCACGCCGCTGGTGTCCAGACCGTCCAGCACATCCATATAGGCCAGGATCTGCTCCAGCTCGCCGGTCATCCTGGTCTTCTCCTCCTGGGGCAGCTTCAGCCGGGCCAGGATGGAGACGTAGTCCACCATCTCTTCTGTGATCTTCATTGTAAAACCTCCATCCTCAGGGTTCCAGCCGGCTCAGGTCCCGGGGGAACAGGCTGGCGCAGCGCACGTTGTCCAGGCCGCACAGCTGCATGGTCAGCCGCTCCAGGCCGATGCCCAGGCCGCCGTGGGGCGGCATGCCGTGCTTGTGGATCATGAGATAGCTCTCGAACTCCGCCGGGTCCATGCCCAGTCGTTTCATCTTGGCCACCTGCTGCTCATAGTCATGGATGCGCTGGCCGCCGGTGGTGACCTCCATCCCCCGGAAGAGGAGATCGAAGGAGAGGGTATACCGGGGGTCGTCGGGATCATCCATGGCGTAGAAGGGCCGCTTTTTGCCGGGGTAGTGGGTGACGAAGACGAAGTCGCTGCCCCACTCCTCCCGGGCGTAGCGCCCGATGGCGTGCTCCTCCTCGGGCTCCAGGTCGTAGGGGTCCCGGATCTTGTAGCCGTACCTCTCCGCCGCCAGGCGCTTGGCCTCGTCGAAGCGGACGGCGGGGATCTGCTCCACGGCGGGAATGGTGATCCCCAGCCGGGCGATGTCGTCGGCGTACTCCCGTCTCAGGAGGTCCATGGCGTACCGCAGGAAACCGGCCTCCACCTCCATCACGTCGGCGAAGGATTGGATGAAGCCCAGCTCGAAGTCCATGGAAGTGTACTCGTTGAGGTGGCGGGCGGTGGAGTGCTTCTCCGCCCGGAAAACGGGGGCCACCTCATAGACCCGCTCAAAAACCCCCACCATGGTCTGCTTGTAGAACTGTGGGGACTGGGCCAGGAAGGCCTTGCGGCCGAAGTAGTCCAGGCGGAAGATGTTGGAGCCGCCCTCCGCCCCGGCGTGGACGATCTTGGGGGTGTGGACCTCGGTAAAACCCTCTCTCTGGAGATACTCCCGAAAGGCCCGGCTCAAAGCGGCCTGGACACGGAATACACTGCGCTCCCGCAGGTGCCGCAGCAGTACCGGCCGCAGGCCCAGCTCGGTGTCCAGGTTGACGTTGAGCTTGGCCTTGGCCACCGGCACCGGCATGGGCTCCGC
>CALWYC010000014.1 GCA_944385655.1 uncultured Intestinimonas sp.
TGCTATACCTTTTTGAACCATCTCTTTTCACCACCACCATTCATTTTCGGGGTTGACTTTTAATAGTTAATCTTTCTCAGCTCACCGCCAGCGGGCGTCCAGGGCCAGGAGCAGCAAGCCCCAGGCGGCGGTGAGCAGCCAGGTGAGGAAAAGGTGGGCGGCGCCGCTCAGGCTGCCGGTCCACCACTCCAGGCAGTACACCGACAGAGAGACGCCGTTCCAGATGAGGGGGGAGAGCAGGACCATGGCCCCCAGGCGGCGGAGGCTGGGAAGCGCCTCCCGGAGGGCCCTGTCCCAGTCCTCCTCGTCCTCCAGGTCGTCCCAGTCGGCCTGGTCCTCCCGGTCCCGGGGCAGGCGGTCCAGCAGCTCCGCCGTCTGGCGCTGGAGGGCGGTCACCCGGCCGGGCAGCTCCCGGGTGGTCTCCAGCAGCTTGTCCAGCCGCTGGAGGGTCTGGTCGTCCGCCGCCTGGGCCTCACACTGGAGGTTGAGGAGGGTCTCCAGATAGTCCACCACCAGGGGGTGGTCCTCCTTGGGGGCAGGCGGGTCCTGATCCGGGGCGGGGCGTTTGGCCCAGGGAGGCAGGTCACCCATGGCTGCGACCCCCTCCCACCCGGCAGCAGTACCGGGCATAGGCGGCCAGGGTGATGCCGTCGGTGAGGAGGCCGGCGGCGATCTGGGCCTGGAGGTCCGCCTCCGTCACCCAGCGCAGGCCGTGGATGCCCTCCCTGTTTCGGGGCGGTACGGCGGCCTGGTCCACCCGGGCCAGAAAGACCTGGACCCGGCCGGAGCTCAGGCCGGTGTCGGGCTGCACGTCCCCCAGGTACTCCAGGTCGTCGGGGTCTACCCGGGCGCCCAGCTCCTCCTCCAGCTCCCGGGCGGCGGTCTCGGCGGGGGAGTGCCCCTCGGAAAAGCCCCGGGGGAACTCGCCGCCGCTCTCCGAGCGGGTGGGGTGGCGGAAGATGGACAGCAGGCCGAAGCGGTCCCCCCGGCGGGGGATGACCACCGCGCCGCTGCTGTGGTGGGGGTAGATCACCCGGGCATAGGTGTAGGGTCCCCCTGCGTCCAGGCACAGGTCGGCCAGGACCAGATAGTAGGGGGAGTTGTCGTAGACCACCCCCACCGGACGGCCGGTGGCGGCGGCGTAGCGCCGCAGGGTGACCTCGTCCAGAAAGAGGGGGAAGTGCTCCGAGGGGACAAAGAGCTCGGGCCGGCGGCGGGCAAGCTCCAGATATTGGGTGATGGGGTCCATGGCGATGGCTCCTTTCCTGTGATGGTGCCGCCGGGGCGGCGGGAGGGCCGCCCCGGCGGGGTGGGTCAGATGAGGCCGGAGAAGAGGGTGGTGGGGTCTACCCGGCTGCCGCTGCGGTAGACCTCCAGGTGGAGGTGGACGCCGGTGCTGTTGCCGGTGGTGCCCACATAGCCCAGGATCTGGCCGGCGGAGACCGACAGGGTGCCCACCAGGGCCTTGCTGGCGGCGCCGCTGCAGGGGTAGGCGCTGTCGGCGGTGATGGGGGTGGCCACGCCGTTGAAGCGGCTCAGGTGGGCGTAGCGCACCTCCAGGGTGCCGTCGGCGGAGACGAAGCGGATGTAGTTGCCGTAGCTGCGGAGACGGCCGTTGGTGTGGCACTGGTAGAAGTAGGCGGTGCCGCCGGTGACGGCGTAGACGGGGGTGCTGGTGGAGACGCCCCGGTTGATGTCGTGGTAGCCGGTCCAGCCGTTGTCGCTGGACTTTTTGGAGAACTTGGCGCCGGCGGGGACGGGGGAGACCAGACCGCCGGAGGAGGTGCTACCGGAGGAGGAGCCGGAGGGCTTGGCGGAGCTGAGGTACTGGGTGGAGGCGTAGCCGGTCTGGCCGTTGACCTGGACCCTGGCCCAGCCGTTGGAGGTGGAGAGGACCTGGACGGCGGTGCCGTGGGTCAGTTTGGCCACAATGGAGGCGGAAGTAGAGGGGCTGGAGCGGAGATTAAGGCGGTTAGCGGGGTTGGAGACCTTCACATACATGGTGGTGGAGGTGGCGGCGGAGCCGCCGGAGGAGCCGGAGATACGGCTGGTGGCGTTGCGGCCCTCCTTCTGGCCGTACTGGATGTAGTGCTGAAGGTACTCCCAGTTGTCGGAGGAGGAGGTGCCGAAGGCGGCCCGGAGGTCGGCGTAATTTGCCTTGTAGATCTCCACGCTGAACTGGGCGCTGCCCTGGCGGCCCTCCTGGATGCCGCAGGTGAGGAAGTGGTTGAGGGCGGCGGCATAGTCGTTGCCGAAGGCGGCCTTCAGGTCGGGATAGACCCCCAGATACCAGGCCGGGTCAAAGACCGCGCTGGGCCGTCGGCCCTCGGCCTTGCCGTGGTCGTTGTAGTGGGAGCGCAGTGCGCTGGCGGAGGAGCCGTAGACCCGCACCACGTCGGGATTGGCGGCCTTATAGTAGGCGGGGTCAAAGATGGCGTTGAGGATCTGGCTGGCGGAGGCGGCGCTGGCGGGGACCTGGAGGAGGGGGAGGAGGCAGCTGAGGGAGAGGACCAGGGCCAGCAGGAGGGACAGGGGACGGGCGATGAGGGACTGTTTCATGGGGCATGCTCCTTTCCTTTTCTCTGTGCCGGGGGAGCCGTGGGGGCTCCCCTCCTGACAGCCCCATCCTACCAGGAAGCTCCAGGAAGAAAAAGACGGCCCGGAAAGCCCGTGGTTCAAAAGTTCAAAAAGCGCAAAAACCCCGTCGGAAGATGGTGCTCCATCTTCCGACGGGGTGGGTCTGGGTTGGGATGTGGCTCAGAGGCGGCGCTCCAGGGTGAGGAAGGAGCCGGCGTCCGAGGCCTCCTGGAGCAGGTCCTGGGAGGCTGCCCGGTCCGGGTCGTCCACCCGGTAGGCCAGGCGGGTCAGGTAGGAGAGGTCCCGGTCGGAGGTGCCCAGGGCCACGGCCCGGCTGCTGCACAGCACCTGGCTGAGGATGGCCGCCGCCGAGGTGGTCCCGGGCTGAAGGGCCACCAGCCGGTCGGCCTCCCGGGCAAAGCGGACCACGTCCTCCATGGTGAAGGGAGCGTCCTCCCCCTCCAGGGGGCGCTGGTCGTAGCCCACCGACAGGGAGAGGGGACCCGCTCCGCCCCGGCCGGACGGGAGGAGGCCCCGGCAGCGCTCCTCCACCCGGTGCTCCGTAAAGCGGGTGATGCGGGCGCTGCTGCACTCGAAGTAGAGGAGGTCCACCAGCACCCGGTAGTCGTCCAGGACGGCCTGGTCGGTCTCCCAGCGGTCGGGACCCAGGGCCAGGGCGGCATAGAGGGCGCTGCGGGAGTCGTCGGGGAGCTGGGGGGCGATCTTCCGGTGGAGGTCGTCCAGGTCCTGCCGGTGGGGGAGCTCCCGTTCCAGGTACCGGCCCAGCTCCTCCGGCAGGGCGGCCAGACTGGCGCTCTTGCGCCAGCCGTCCTTCTGGTGGAAGAAGCCGCCCAGGGTGCCGCCGGCGGCACAGCGCTGGGCGGCGAGGGCCTCGTCGGCCAGGCGGATGGCGCCGCCGTAGCGGCTCATGGCCTCCCAGGCCTCAAAGGGGGCCCGGCGGAGGGCGGCCAGGCGGCCGGAGCGGTCCTCGGCGTTCAGATAGGCCCACATGCACTGGCGCAGGTAGGCCCGGACCACCGGGTCCTCGTCCTGGAAGAGGGTATAGCCGCTGAAGCGGAAGCCGCTCTCCGGGGCCAGGATGCTCCGGGCGTACTGGGAGAGGGAGCGGAAGTCCCGGAAGAGGGAGACGGTCACCCGGCCCAGGGAGAGGAGCTCCAGGAAGGCGGGGCTGCTCCACACCAGGCCCAGGATCTGGGGGTTGTCCACCACCTGGGGGGCGGTGAGCACCACCCGGGCCGAGCGGTAGAGGAAGGAGACCAGCTCCATCTGGGTCTCCCTGGGGCCGAAGCCCCGGATGGCGTCGAAGGCGCTGGAGGCGTAGGGCCGCAGGTAGTCGCACGCCGTGCGCTCGTCCCACAGGGGACAGAGGGCGGCGTCCGCCGGCGGGGCGGCGGGGGGCGAGAGGAGGCGGGTGCCCGCCTGCATCTCCTGGGCCAGCCGGAGCCGCATGGCGCCCTGCCCGGCCAGGGCCCGGAGCCGCTTCCGCTCCTCCGCCCCGGCGGCGGGCCGGTCGGCCGCCGCCCGCAGCAGGTCGATATAGTCCTCGGACAGGTCGCTCACCTCGTCCAGAAGGTCGCAGAGGGGGACCTGGCCCGCCGCCCGGGCGGCGGCCTTCAGCCGGGCCCACTCCGGGTTGAGCCGGTCGATGAGCCGGCGGCGCTGCTCCGGGGTCTCCCAGCAGGAGAGGAAGGAGCGGGTGATGTCCTCCAGGTAGTCCGGCCCCTCCCCGCCGTCGGGGCTCCGCCGGCCCCGGACCGGCGCTGAGCCGCCCTCCTTGACCAGCCCCGAGAGCAGCTGGGTGAGGGCCAGGACGGCCTGGGCCCGGATGGGGTCGGTCTCCATCCAGGACTGGGACAGCAGGCCGTCCAGCGCCGTGCTCAGCCGGGCCAGCTGGGCCAGGGCCGGCTCGTGGTTCCGGACCCAGACCAGGTCGCTGTCGGTCCAGCTCAGGCGCAGCGACCCGCCGGGGAGACAGTAGAGCAGTTCGAACTTCCGCCCCAGGCGGACGGCCTCGGCCAGCCGGGGTTCCAGGGAGAGCCCGGCCTGGGACAGGGTGCTGAAGAACTTGGCGTCGGTGGGGCTGTCCTCCTGCAGGACCGGGAGCCAGTCCGGGCCGCTCCCCCACAGTGCGCCGTACAGCAGGGAGAGCATGGTCTGCAAGAAGAGGAGCCGCCCCTCTGTCCGGCTCCTGCCGCCGCGGAGCTGGTAGAGGGCAGGCCAGTGCCGCCCCAGGCTCTCCAGCCGGGCCAGCTCCCGCCGCACCCGGGGGGGGGTGCCCTCCGGGACCGGGACGGCATTCAGCTGTCCGATGAGGGCCCAGAGCACATCGGGGTCGGTGCAGAAGAACCGGGCGTAGTTCCTGCGGGCCTCCCCGTCCCAGCCGGGGATCTGGGCCATGGTCCGCTCCAGAGCCTCCAGCAGCAGGGCCCTGTCGCCGGCGGGGAGGAGGGCGCAGCGGGTGAGCTGTCCGGGGGAGAGGGAGGGCTGCCCGTCCGGGAGCTGCCGGAGGAGAAACCGGAGCCAGTCCTTGGCCTGGTCGACGGGCCGGCTGGGGGCGGCCGCCGTCGCCCACAGTCCCAGCAGGGCGGAAAAGCAGAGCGGGCCCTCCTGGCGCAGGGCGGCCTGGGTCCGGGGCGGCGGGGCGGCGGTCCGGCCCAGGACCAGCTCCTGGTAGAGCTCGATGGCCGAGCGCAGCTTCTTCAGGTGGGAGGCCAGGGGGGAGCCCCGTCCCTCCTCGGCGCAGGCGCGCAGCAGGTAGTCCAGCATGTCGGACCGGTCTTCCTCCGGGAGCTGGGTCAGGTCGCCGATGGCGGACCAATCCGCCTCCGGCCACTGTGCCTGGAGCTGCCGGAGGGCCCAGGTCCCGTTTTTGGTGGTCAGCCGGAATACGCTCTTATAGGAATGCACCGTGGATGGGCCCAGGCCCTTCCAGTCCATCAGCAGACGCCAGAAATCCGTCTCGGGGCGCTTGCGCTCTCCCATGGGGCTCCCTCCTTCTCCCGCCGTGCCGGAAAGCCCCTCTTTTGGAAGGAGCTCCAGAGAATTCCGATTGCTCCCATCATAGCACGGCGCGCGGCGGCGTGCAAGAGGCGGGAGACTATCCCTTTGTGTGGGGGAAAGCGGCGGAAAACATGATATAATAACCTAAATCAACAAAGCCGCCCGCAGCGGGCGGGAGAGGAGGCGAGGAGATGGAAGGAGAGCGAGGGACCCTGGGCCGGTGCGCCGCCGCCCTGGTGCTGCTGTGCGGGGTCTCCCTGTACCGGCAGCTGAGCCTCCGGCTGTGGCCCGCCGATCCCGTCCGCCCGGCGGTGGTCTGCGCCGTCTACCTCCTCCTGCTGCTGGGGTGGCTGTGGTCCATCCGCCTGCGCTTCACCCAGGGGAGCCTGCGCCGCTTTCTATACGGCGAGATCGCCGTGATGGCCTTCTGGGCGGCGGTCCGCTTCCTCCAGGACGCCTGGCTCGTCCGCCGGAGCCTCCGGCTCACCCGGGTGAGCGGCTACTGGATCGCCCTGCCGGTGCTCTTCATCCCCCTGCTGGGCCTCTTCGCCGCCT
Source organism: uncultured Intestinimonas sp. (assembly GCA_944385655.1). Lineage (GTDB taxonomy): Bacteria > Bacillota > Clostridia > Oscillospirales > Oscillospiraceae > Intestinimonas. Next base: position 6,154 of record CALWYC010000014.1, read on the forward strand.
TCGGTCTGGGGAAGGGGGAGGACTACCGCATCAGACGGGGCTGGTACCTGCTCTTTCTCCCCGCCGGGCTCCTCTTCCTGCTGATGGTCACCAACGAGCGGCACCACCTGATCTTCCGGGTCTCCGCCGCCGATGACCTCCACTTCCACCCGGGGGAGGGCCTCTGGCTGGTCCTCCTCTTCCCGGTGGCCCTGGAGGTGGCCCGGGTGGCGGTGCTCTGCCGGACGGGGCGGGACCTCTCCCGGCGGACCCGCTCCCTCCGGCGGTATCTGCCCCTGGCCATGGCCCTCCTGATGCCCCTCTACAGCGCCCCCTACATCGCCGCCTCCTTTGTGGTGGCGTGGGAGCCGGTGGAGCTCTCGGCGGGGCTCTTCTTCCTGGAGGCCATGGTCTGGGAGAGCAGCGTGGCGGCGGGGCTCATCCCGGTGAACACCCGGTACGAGGAGGTCTTCCGCCGGTCCGCCGCCGCCATGCGGATCGTGGCGGAGGACGGCGCCCTCCTGGCCCGGTCCGGCGGGACCGCCCGGCCCGGCGCCGTCACGGAGCTCCACCGCTTCCCCATCCGGGGCGGCGTCCTGCTGTGGGAGAAGGACGTCTCCCAGCTCCGCGCCGCCATCGAGGCCCTCCGGCAGACCGGCGAGGCCCTCAGCCAGGAGGGCGACCTGCTGCGGGAAGAGCTGCGGGCCCGGTCGGAGGAGGCCAAGACCCAGGCCCAGAACCGGATCTACGACCAGCTCACCCGGGAGGTGGGGCCCCAGCTGGCCCTCATGGGCCGGCTGCTGGAGGCGGACCTGCCCGACCGGGTGCGTTTTGCCCGGCTGTGCCTGGTGGGCACCTACGTCAAGCGCCGGTGCAGCCTCCGGCTCACCGGCTGGCAGACGGGGGCGGTGCCCGGGGAGGACGTGGCCCAGAGCCTGGCGGACCTGGTCCGGTGCATGGAGCGGCTGGGGACGGAGGCCGGCCTGACATGGGACAGGCGTCCCCTGTCCCTGGAGGGCGCCCTCCTGACCCTGGACACCCTGGAGGGGCTGGCGGAGGCGGGGGACTTCGCCCTGACCCGGGTGGAGGTGCGGCGGGAGGCCGACGGGGCGGTGTCCCTGGCCCTGTGGCCCGACCCCGGCGGACCGGCGGCGGGGGAGAGGGACGGCTGGTCCCTGCGGCGGGAGGCCCTCCCCGGCGGCTGCCGTCTGACCCTGCGGGAGAGAGGAGGTGCCCTATGAGCGCGCGGAGAAGAGCGGTGGCGGCGGCCATCCGGGAGGCGGTGGACTCCTGCCCGGACGGGCTGTGCTTCGCCGCCGCCGACGGGCGGCCCATCCTGGTCAACCGCCGGATGAACGCCCTGGCGGAGGCCCTCACCGGCCGCACCGTGCTGGACGCCGGGGCGCTCTGGGCGGAGCTCGCCGCCTCGGAGGGCCGGGGCGGCGCCCGGCGGCTGCGGCAGCCCTGGCTGCCGGAGGGGGAGGAGCCGGCCCTCTACTTCCGGCTCCCCGGCGGGACCGTGTGGAGGTTCCGGCGGCTGGCGCTGGAGGAGGAGACGGTGCAGCTGGAGGCGGTGGAGGTCACCGAGCTGTGCCGCCTGAGCCAGACCCTCTATGAGAACAACTGCCGGCTGCGGGCGCTCCAGGCCCGGCAGAAGGCCCTGCTGGAGGACATCGTCCAGATCAACCAGGACAAGGAGCTCCTCAGCGCCAAGATCCGCATCCACGGGGCCATGGGGGGCTGCCTGGTGGCCACGGAGCGCTGTCTGGCCCAGGGGACCGACCCGGCGGCGGCGGACCGGCTGAAGGACACCTGGCGGGAGACCCTCCGGGGCCTGGCCGGCATCCTCCCCGTGCCGCCTCCGGGCGGCAGCGATCCCCGGGAGGAGCTGCTCCGGGCGGCGGGGCTCATCGGCTGCCATGTGCGCTTCCGGGGGGAGACGCCCACGGGGCAGCGGACCCTGCGGCTGCTGTACGCGGCGGTGCGGGAGGGGCTCACCAACGCGGTGCGCCACGCCGGCGCCGACGTGCTGACGGTGGACGTCGCCCCCGCCGCCGGCGGCTGGCACGTGGAGATCACCGACAACGGCCGTCCCCCCGACGGCCCCATCCGGGAGGGGAACGGCCTGGGCGACCTGCGCCGGCGGCTGGAGGAGGAGGGCGGCAGCCTCGCCGTCCGGTGGGCCGGCGGCGTGCGCCTGTCGCTGGAGCTGCCGGCGGAGGGGGAGCGCCCATGAGAGGAGGAGAGAGGATGGTCCAGGTCCTGCTGGTGGAGGACTCCCGGCTCTCCCGGGAGGCCATCGAGGCCCGGCTGGCCCGGTCGGGCCGGTATCGGGTGTGGGCGGCCATGGAGAACGCCGCCAACGCCGAGATCGCCTGCATGGGCGGCCGGGTGGAGCTGGTGCTCATGGACGTGTGCACGGCGGACGACGAGTCGGGGCTGAAGGCCGCCGCCCGGATCAAAAAGCACAGCCCCGACATCCGGGTGGTCATCATGACCTCCATGCCGGAGCACTCCTTCCGACAGAAGGCCCTGGCGGCGGGGTGCGAGGGCTTCTGGTACAAGGAGCACGGGGACGCGGACCTGCTGGAGGTGTGCGACCGGGTCATGGCCGGGGAGACGGTCTATCCGGCGGAGGGGCCGTCGGTCCGGGTGGGCTGGGCGGACAGCCGGGACTTCACCGCCCGGGAGCTGGAGATCCTCCGGGAGCTGGCCCTGGGGCGCAGGTACGAGGCCATCGCCGGCGACCTGGGCATCAGCCCCAACACGGTGAAGTACCATGTGAAAAACCTGCTGCAGAAGACCGGCTATGAAACCGCCATGCAGCTCATCGCCGACGTGGTGGAGAAGCGGCTGGTGCTGCCCAAATACTGAGGAGGGAAGACCATGAAAAAGAGAGGAACCGCCCTGCTGCTGGCCGCCCTGCTGCTGGGGCTGCTGACGGCGCCGACGGCGTCGGGAGCGGTGGGCACGACAGCCGCCGCCCAGACCGTGGCGGCGGGCAACCACTTTACCGCCGTCCTCCGCTCCGACGGCTCCCTGTGGATGGCGGGGGCCAACTCCATGGGGCAGCTGGGCGACGGCACCGGGGGACGCCCCCACGAGAGATACGACGGCATGGACTACGGGGACAAGAACGTTTTTGTCAAGGTGCTGGACGGCGTGGTCTCCGTGGAGACCAGCGACACCCCCATGGTCCTTTCCAAGGGCTCTGCCTTCGCCATCCGCTCCGACGGCAGCCTCTGGGGCTGGGGCGACAACTACTATGGGCAGCTGGGCATCGGCCTCAGCGGCGGCAGCACCGCCCGGTATCCCTCCACCCAGTTCGATCCCGGGGTGGATCAGCCCGCCCCGGTGAAGATCATGGAGGATGTGGTCTGCGTCTCCGCCGGGGAGTACAACACCTTCGCCGTCACGTCGGACGGCGCCCTGTGGGGCTGGGGCTACAACGCATGGGGCTATTTTGATGCAAACAGGTACACGGTCACCTTCCCCATCCTGGGGATGGCCTCCACCGCCGAGATCCAGAGCGTCCCCGTCAGGCTGATGGAGGGGGTGAAGGCCGTCAGCGTGGGGAGCGGGCAGGTATATGTCATCAAAAAGGACAACTCCCTGTGGGGGTGGGGCCCCAACGTGGAGCAGGAGCTGGGCGTGGCCACCTCCGCCCCGGCGGTGCAGGAGCCGGTGAAGCTCATGGAGGACGTGCGCGCCGTCTGCGCCGCCAGGAACTTTGCCTATGCCATCAAGCTGGACGGGACCCTGTGGGCCTGGGGCTGGAACGGCGGCTTTGCCAATGAATACAGGACCTACGGCGGCGTGCTGGGCATCGACCGGCCGGTGGAATACCAGCGGACCCCGGTGCAGCTCATGACCGACGTGGTCTCTGTGAGCGCCTGCTATCAGCACACCCTGGCGGTGAGGTCGGATGGCTCCCTGTGGGGCTGGGGCAAAAATGACAACAGCGAGCTGGGCCTGGGGAAGGACCGGTGGCAGCAGACCCAGAGCGCGCCGGTCAAGCTCATGGACGGCGTGGCCGCCGCCGCGGCCGGCCCCACCCACTCCGCGGCGCTGAAGACGGACGGGACCCTGTGGACCTGGGGCAGCCGCTACGCCGGAGGCCTGGGCGACGGCCTGTGGCCCATGGATCTGACCGGCGCCGACGACGATCTGTTTTTCGGTCATGTGCCTGCAAACGTGCTGAGCGGAGGAAAGCTGCCGGCGGCGGAGACCCCGGCGGCGGAGCCTGACGCCCCCTCGGCCTGGGCCCAGGAAGAGGTGGCGGAAGCCATTTCCGCCGGGCTGGTGCCGGAGGGATTGCAGCAAAACTACACCGGGGCGGTGACCCGGGGGGAGGTGGCGGGGCTCTTCCTCCGGCTGCTGGAGGTGAGTACGGGGCTGAGCACGGAGGAGCTGCTCTCTGAGCACGGCGCAGAGACCGACCCCGCCGCCTTCACCGACACCGACGACCCCGACGTGCTGGCGGCCCACGCCCTGGGGCTCATCAACGGGGTGGAGGAGGGGAGATTCGACCCCGACGGCACCTTCACCCGGGCCCAGATCGCCGCCATCCTGAACCGGGCCGCCCGGGTCCTGGGGGTGGAGACGGAGGGCTACGGCCACGCCTTCACCGACGTGTCTGGCCACTGGGCGGAGCCGGAGCTGGGCTGGCCGGTCCACGCCGGCATCCTCTCCGGCGTGGGAGAGGGGAGATTCGACCCCGACGGGGTCCTCACCACCGAGCAGGCCATCCTCATGACCTGGCGGGCCCTGAAGGCCCTGGGCTGAGGCCGGACAGACGAAAAACCGCCCCCGATCCAGCGGGATCGGGGGCGGTCTTATGGTTTTGGGAGGATCACGCCTCCGTCTGGAGGAGCCAGACGAAGCCGTAGGGGTAGAGCTCCACCCGCTCCAGGTCGTCGAAGCGGCCGCCGTAGACCAGCTCCCGGAAGGCGCCGGGCTCCCAGCAGGAGGCGGTGAGGAACTGATCGCTGAAGTTGAAGAGGGCCACCAGCTTGCGGCCCTTGTACTGCCGGACCACCCCCAGCACGTGGGGACTGCCGGTGTCCACGGTGCGCACGTCGGCCCAGGCGTCGAAGGCGGGCTCGGCGTCCCGGACCGCCTCCAGCCGGCGCAGGCCGATGAACTGCTTGCCCTGGCGGGTCTCGGGGTCGTGGCGGAGGGCGGCCAGGTCCCACTGGAAGGCCCCCCGGTGGAGGTAGCGGCTGTCCTCCCGCTTCTCGTCGTCCAGGTGGTAGGAGTAGTCGTTGAGCTGGCCCACCTCGTCGCCGCTGTAGAGGACGGGGATGCCGCTCTGGGTGAGCATCCAGGCGTGGAGCATCAGGTCGCAGGCGACGGACCGCTCCAGCTTGAAGGGGTCCAGCTCATAGTCGGCGGCCTCCACCCCGCACAGGGAGGCGGTGGTGCCGCACAGCCGGGCGTCCCCCAGCCGGGGGTCGTCGTTGTAGCGCTCTCCCCGGCTGTCGCTGCCGGGGAAGTGGCCGGTGAACCAGTCGTTGAGGAATTTTTTGTGGGCCACCTCGTCGGTGCCGAAGTGCTCCTTCAGCCAGGGGTAGTCCAGGCCCCAGCCGATGTCGTCGTGGCAGCGCAGATAGTTGAGGAAGAGAAAGTCCCGGGGCAGGGCGCATACCGCGTCCATCTGGTGGCGGAGGAGGGAGACGTCGCCGGTGGCCAGGGTGTGCCAGGTGGTGGCCATGGTGGTCACGTTGTAGAGCATGTGGCACTCGGGCTTGTCCGGGGTGCCGAAGTAGGGGGCCACCTTGGCCGGCTCCATGACCACCTCCCCCAGCAGCAGCACGCTGGGGCAGACGATCTCGCACACCATGCGCATCATCCGCACCAGGGTGTGGACCTGGGGCAGGTTGCGGCAGTCGGTGCCCAGCTCCTTCCAGATGTAGGGGACGGCGTCCAGACGGATGATGTCGATGCCCCGGTTGGCCAGGTACAGCAGGTTCTCCGTCATGTCGTTGAAGACCACGGGGTTGGCGTAGTTGAGGTCCCACTGGTAGGGGTAGAAGCTGGTCATCACCGCCTGCCGGCAGTCCACCAGCCAGGTGAAGCTGCCCGGAGCGGTGGTGGGAAAGACCTGGGGCACCGTCTTTTCAAATTCCCGGGGAATATCCCAGCTGTCGTAGAAGAAGTAGCGCTCCCGGTAGCCGGGCACACCGGCCCGGGCCTTTTTGGCCCACTCGTGGTCCTCGCTGGTGTGGTTCATGACGAAGTCCAGGCACAGGCTCATCCCGTCGGCCCGGCAGGCGTCGGCCAGGTACTCCAGGTCGGCCATGGTGCCCAGCTCCGGCTGGACCTTCCGAAAGTCGGACACGGCGTAGCCCCCGTCGCTGCGGCCCTTGGGGCTCTCCAGCAGGGGCATCAGGTGGAGGTAGTTCACCCCGCACTCCTTCAGGTAGGGGATGCGCGCCTCCACCCCCTTCAGGGTGCCGGCGAACTGGGAGGTATAGAGCATCATGCCCAGCAGGTCCCGGCGGCGGTACCAGTCGGGGTCGGCCTCCCGGCGGATGTCCTGAGCACGCAGGTCCTCCTTCCGGTCAGCCCAGCTCCGGCGGAGCATGCTCACAAAATAGTCAAAGGCGGCGATGTCCCCGTGGTAGAGCTCGCAGTAGAGCCACTTGAGCTCGTCGTAGTGCCGGGCCAGCCGGGCCTCAAAGAGTGCGGCGTCCGCCGGGGCGGCCTTGGCCGCCGGCTGCTTGGCGGTGGCTTTTTGCTTCATCGGGCAACCTCCTCTTCCCTCAGCTCGGCCAGGGTGGGCATGGCGGGGATGGCTCCGCTGCGGGAGCAGGTTTTGGAGGCGGCCCGGTTGGCGAAGGCCAGGATGTCCTCCAGCTCCGGGACGGTGAGGCCCTCCAGGGACTTCTCACCCCGGCGGACCAGGCGGCTGAGCACGGCGCCCAGGAAGGTGTCCCCGGCGCCGTTGGTGTCGGCCACCGTGGTGGCCACCCCGGGCACCAGGCCGGTCTTGCCCTGCCAGCGCCAGAAGGCGCCCTCGCCCCCCAGGGTGAGGAGGACCAGGGAGACCCCCCGGTCGGCCAGCCGGCGGGTGCCCTCGGCGGGGTCGGCGGTGCCGGTGAGGAGGGGCAGCTCCTCGTCGGAGAGCTTGAGTACGTCCACCATGGGCAGGGGAGCGCACATCTGCGCCACGGCCTCCTCCCGGTCGGGCCACAGGGCCTCCCGGTAGTTGGGGTCGTAGCTCACCAGCACTCCGTGCTCCCGGGCGTGCCGGGCGGCGAAGAGGGTGGCCGACCGGGCGGGCTCTGCGGTGAGGCTCACCGAGCCGAAGTGGAGGACCTTGGTCCCCTCCACCAGGGCGGTGTCCACCTCCCCCTCGGTGAGGAGAGCGTCTGCCCCCCGGACGAAGCGGAAGGACCGCTCCCCGCTGGGGGCTACGGTGACCACCGCCATGGTGGTGGGGGTCTCGTCGGCGCGGACGCCGGAGGCGTCCACCCCGTTCTCGGTGAGCACGCCGGTGAGGTAAGCGCCGAAGCCGTCCCGGCCCACCTTGCCGATAAAGGCGGTGGAGGCACCCAGGCGGGCGGCGGCCACCGCCACGTTGGCGGGGGCGCCGCCGGGGTTGGCGGCGAAGACGGGCACGTTCTGCCCATTGACACCGGTCTGGGTCAGGTCGATGAGGACCTCCCCGATGGTGGTGATCTCGGTCACAGAAAACCAACTTCCTTTCTGAGGCTGTCGACTTTGTCGACAGCCTCTCTCAAAAATGCAAGCATTTTTTCGAAGAGATGCAGGCCGCCACGCGCATCATTTGGCCCAAGGGCCAAATGCCACACTCACGGCCTGAGCAGTGTTTTTTCCGCCGCACATGTCGCCGGAAAAAACAGATTTCATTTCATTCCGTCATCTGCGGATGACGGAACTCTGCGAGGCTCATGCACAAAATCCAGCGTATTGGCACTTCTAGACAGGCTGTTTCTACATCGTGGATCAGAGGGTGGAGAGGTCGCACCGGGGACCGGCCAGGCCGGCGCCCAGGCCGTGGACCACGTGGCTGAGCACGTACTGTCCGCCGTTGACGAAGATCTCCACCAGATGGGGGTCCAGGAAAATGTCCAGGTCGCAGCCCCCCTCCCCCAGGGCGGGGGTGGCGGCGGTGAGGCGGTGGCCGGCGGGGCCGTCAAAGACCCGGCTCCGGTCGCCGATGATCCGGCCGCCCTCCAGGGACACCCGGTAGCCCCCCAGGTCCAGGGCCTCCCCCTCCCGGAGGGCGGTCCGCACCCGCACCGGGCGGTACTCCGCCAGGGGGGAGAGGTCGGCGGCGGGGCGGCGGAAGGCGGCGGCAGCGTTGGGGTGGACGGGGAAGCACACCCGGTCCCCCCGGCGCTCCACCAGCCGGGGCAGGCTCATCATGCCGTTCCAGGGCCCCCGGCCGTCGGGGGCGTCGTCCACCGGCCCGGGCATCCGCATCCAGCCGATGAACACCCGTCGGCCCTCCCGGTCCAGGGCGGTCTGGGGGGCGTAGAGGTCCAGGCCCCAGTCCAGGAAGGTCATGGGCCCGTTCAGTGAGAGCCGGCAGGTCTCCGGGTCGAAATCGGCCCGGGCGTACATGGCCTGATGGGGGTAGGTGAGGCCGTCGTCGGTGCTCCACATGGGGGAGCCCAGGAAGAGCCAGCCCTCCCCCAGGGGGAAGAGGTCGGGGCACTCCAGGATGCGCCCCAGCGCCGGCGAGGCGAACTGGTTGGCGTAGGTCCAGCGGAGACCGTCCCCGCTGCGGTAGAAGAGGACCCGGCCCGTGCCGTCCCGGGTGCTTCCCAGGAGCATGCAGTAGCCCCGGCCGTCCCGCCACACCCTGGGGTCCCGGGTGTCCTTCCGGTCCCCCAGGGCGGGGTCGGTGAGGACGGGGAGGACCTGGCGCTTGTCCCCCCAGTTGTCGAAGTGCCGGCCGTCAGGGGAGGTCACCAGGGCCTGGCTGGTCTCGAACCGGTCCCCGGCGGCCAGGTGGATGTCCTCGCCGTCGGTCTGGAGGTAGCGCACGGCGGAGTAGTAGAGGCGCAGGGCGCCGTCCGCCTCCAGGGCGGTCCCCGAAAAGACCCCGTTTTGGTCGTAGTCCTTGGTGGGGAAGAGGGCCACCCCCAGGTGCTTCCAGTGGACCAGATCGGGGCTCACGGCGTGGCCCCAGTGCATGGTCCCCCACCGGGGGGCGTAGGGGAAGTGCTGGTAGAAGAGGTGGTATTCCCCTTTATAATAGATAAAGCCGTTGGGGTCGTTGAGCCAGTTGCCCGGCGCGCGCAAATGTAGGTCGTCTCGTATCAATGTGGTCCCTCCGCATCGTGAACGGGGTGTGGAGGCAGGCCCATAAGAAATCGGGAGCCCCCTGGGGAGGCTCCCGATCGAAGGGCCCCGGCGGCAGCCGGGCAGCCTCCATGCAGACACTTATTTTATCACAGGGGAAGGGGGGTTGAACAGCCCTTATTTCACCGCGCCGGACACCACGCCGCCGATGATCTGCTTCTGCAGGACCACATAGAGGATGAGGATGGGGATGACGCACAGGAGCAGGCCCGCCATGATGGTGCCGTAGTCGGCGGAGTAGGTGCCGTAGAAGCTGTAGGTGGACAGGGGCAGGGTGAGCAGCTCCTTGTCGGTGAGCACCAGGGAGGGCAGCAGGTAGTCGTTCCAGAAGGCCAGGGAGTTGAGGATGACCATGGTGGCGATGATGGGCTTGAGCAGGGGGAAGACGATCTTGAAGAAGGTCTGCCGGTGGGTGCAGCCGTCGATGTAGGCCGCTTCCTCCAGGGCGATGGGGATATTGCCCTTGATAAAGCCGTGGAACATGAACACCGACATGGCCATGGAGAAGCCGGTGTGCATGAAGATCAGGGTGATGCGGTGGTTGAGCACGTTGAGGGTGCCGCCGTAGATGCTCACCAGGGGGATCATGATGGCCTGGAAGGGGATGATCATGGAGGCCACCATGAGGGCGAAGGTGATCTTGGAGATCTTGTTGTTGTGGCGGACGATGTAGTAGGCCAGCATGGCGGCCAGCAATGTCACCAGCACCGTGGAGGACACGGTGACGATGAGGGAGTTTTTGAAGGCGTTGAGGAAGTCCATCTGGGTGAAGGCCTTGACGAAGTTGTCGAAGGACAGGCCCTTGATGGTGAAGAGCCAGGAGAAGGGGCTCTTGATGATGTCGCGCTTCTCCTTCAGGGAGTTGATGACCACCATGATGAAGGGGAACATGTAGGCGATGAAGATGATGATGAGGCCGGCCATGGCCAGGCCGTTGGTCACCTTCCGCCTGGTGCCGCCGATGGAAGAGTTGTTCATTATGCCTCCACCTCCTGACGCTTGGTGAGATAGACCTGGATGCCGCTGATGATGGCCACGATGACGAAGAGGATGAGGGCCTCAGCCTGGCCAACGCCGAACTGCCGGGAGGTGAAGGCCTTCTCATAGACGTGCATGGCGGCCATCTCGGTGGTGCCGTAGGGGGCGCCGGCGGTCAGGGACAGGTTGACGTCGTACACCATGAAGGCTCTCGACAGGGTGAGGAAGAGGCAGATGGTGATGGAGGACATCATGAGGGGGAGGATGATGCTCCTGAGCTTGACCCAACCGGTGGCGCCGTCGATGCTGGCGGCCTCCATCACGTCCTGGCTCAGGCCCATGAAGCCGGCCACATAGATGAGGATCATGTAGCCGGAGAGCTGCCACACCGACACCAGCACCAGGGCGGCGAAGGCCAGGTTGGGGTCGGAGAGCCAGGAGGCCTCAAAGAGGCTCCAGCCGGTGGCCTCGCCGATGCCCACGAAGACCCGGGAGAAGACGAACTGCCAGATGTAGCCCAGGACCAGGCCGCCGATGAGGTTGGGGGTGAAGAAGCCGGCCCGGAAGAAGTTCTGGCCCTTGATGCCCCGGGTGAGGAGGTAGGCGATGGCAAAGGCCATGATGTTGACGATGATCACCACGAAGATGACGTACTTGAAGGTGAGCAGCAGGGACGTCCAGAACTGGCTGTCCTTGAGCACGCTCAGGAAGTTGGCCCCGCCCACGAAGTTCTTGACGGAGGACACGCCGTTCCAGTCCGTCAGGGTGAGGTAGACGCCGTAGACAAATGGCAGGATGACCACGGCAAAGAAGCAGAACATGCCGGGCAGCGCAAAGCCGCAGAAATCCTTGCCTCCGCTTTTCCCTTTCATTTGGCTTCCTCCTTACTGCTGCTGGGCCCAGTAGTCCTCGATGGAGGCGATCAGCTCCGTGCGATCGCTGCGCCCGGCCAGGTACTTCTGCATGGCGGCGCCGAGGATGGCCCAGTGGTCGTTGGGCACGATGGCGGAGGCGTTGAAGGCGGTGCCGTCGTGCACGTGGTTGTAGATGTCCCGGCTCAGGGGATCGGCGGGCTCATAGGGGTTGTTCTGGAAGGGCGGGATGATGTTGCAGGTCTTGACCAGCATCTGCTGGCCGATCTCGCTGTAGACGATCCAGTTGAGGAACTCCTTGGCGGCGGCCAGCTGCTTGTCGGTGGCCACCACCCCGTCCAGCATGACCTGCTTGGAGGGGGAGGCCTGGATCTGGAAGTTCACGAAGTCGTCGGGGTCGTTGTTCATGAAGTAGGGGAGGAAGCCGTACTGGTCGGTCTCCTCGGCGTCGGCGTCGGCCAGGTTGGGCCAGGCCCAGTTGCCGTTGAACCAGATGGCCGTCTTGCCGTCCACCAGGTCGATGGCCATCTCGTCGTAGTCGGCGCCCAGGGGGTCGGCCCGGGCCACGTTGTAGGCCATGAGCACGTCGAACATGTCCAGGAACTGGGACATCCGGTCGTAGGTGGTGAGGTCCAGGGAGCCGTCCTTGATCTCGTTGATGATCTCGGCGGCGCCGTCGGAGGTGCCGTCATAGGTCTCGTAGACGTACTGGAGGTGGTGGGCGCCCAGGGACCAGTCCTCCTTGGCCATGGACACCGGCTTTTCGATGCCGGCGGCCACCAGCCGGTCCAGCAGGGCCACGAAGTCGTCCAGGGTGCGGATGGAACTGGGGTCAAAGGGCTCCCCCAGGGCGGTCTCGATGACGGTCTGGTTGTAGATGAGGCCGCGGCCCTCGATGCACAGGGGGAAGCTGTACACCTTGCCGTTGATCTCGGTGAGATAGCCCTCTGCCTCGGCCAGCCAGGGCTCGTCGGACAGGTCGGCGGCCTTCTCCTCGGCCAGGGCGATGACGTCGGTGGTGTCCAGAATGGACATGGTGGGCGGGTTGCCGGAGTTGTAGAGGCTCACCACCTTGGTGTAGGGAGAGTCGCCGTCGGTCACCGGCATGACCTCCACATGGACCCCCGACTTTTTCTCATACTCGGCGCCCATCTCCACCAGGGCGTTCTGGATCTCCGCCTTGGAGTTGAGCAAGGTGATGGTGGTCCCGCTCAGGGACGGGTCGTACTGGAAGGTGTCCACGGAGGTGTCGATGGGCTCCGCCACCTCCACCTCGTTGGGGTCGTCCGGGTCGCTGGCGAAGCCGAAGCGGCACCCGGTGACGGCCGACGCGATCAGGGCGGACAGGACCCCCACCGCGATCAGCCTGGTCAAGCGCGTTTTTTTCATGATCACTCCTCCTGCTCCTCAAAAGGTCAAAAAACCCGGAATGGAACCGGTTACTTTGGCAATATACTAACACTTGGGGAAAGCGCACGTCAATCGTTTGCCGTCAAATATCCCAACTTTGTAAATATTGTCCGATTTGCTTTGGTGAAAATTATATACATTCCACAAGGGGGCGGAGGGCTCCGGCGGTTGAGAAAAGGCGAGCGGTCTGATATAATGACCAATGTACGCCCGGCAGGGACCGTTTGGGCCGGAAAAGGGCATGCGGACACAGAAAATAGGGGCGCTGTTATGGAACCGAAAAAGAAGATCACCTTTGACGATATTGCAAAATATACCAACTTCTCCAAGACCACCATCTCCCGGTATTTCAACGATCCGGACTCCCTGGCCGAGGAGAGCCAGCGCATCATCTCCGAGGCCCTGGTGAAGCTCAACTACAAGGAGAACAAGGTGGCCCGCATCCTGGCCAACGGCCAGACCGAGTTCATCGGGATCATCGTCCCCGAGCTCTACCACCGCTTCTTCTCCGAGGTCCTCAACCGCATCCTCTCCACCTATGAGACCTACGGCTACAAGTTCCTGGTCTTTGTCGGCGACCGGAACGAGGAGAGCGAGCGGCGGTACATCCGGGAGCTGATGGCCTACCAGATCGAGGGCCTCATCGTTCTCAGCCACACCATCTCCTCCCGTGAGCTCGCCCGGCTCCAGATCCCCATGGCCACCATCGAGCGGGAGGATCGGTATGTGTGCAGCGTCAACACCGACAACTACACCGGCGGCCGCCTGGCCGCCGAGCTGCTGGCCGGCCACGACTGCGACGTGCTCATCCACATCAACTCGCCCACCGATCCCCACATCCCGGCCTACGGGCGCATCACCGGCTTCCAGGACTTCTGCCGGGAGCGGGGCCTGGAGCACGAGCTCCTCTTCCGGGACGTGGACCGGTCCCACGAGGGGGACCAGGCCATCCTCCGAGAGATCGTGGACGATCTGGAGGAGCGGTACCGGGGAAAGCGGAAGGGTATCTTCCTCTCCAACGACATCCTGGCCAGCACCCTGCTCAATCTCCTCTTCCGGCGGTACGGCCGCCTGCCCGACGACTACAAGATCGTGGGCTTCGACGACTCCCCCACCTCCCGGGAGGCCATCATCCCCCTGAGCAGCGTGGGGCAGCAGGTGGACAGGCTGGCCCATGAGGCGGTGGGCCTGGTGGTGGACCAGATCAAGGCCCGGAAGGAGGGCCGGCCCCTCTCCAAAACGCCGGTCCACAAGGTCATCGACCCGGTGCTGGTCCGGCGGGAGTCTACCGAGGGGGAGCGCTGAGGCCCCCTTCTCAGTCTATGGCCTGTCCGGGGCCGGTATGCCGGACAAATCCGTGACAGAAAAAACAGCCCTGAGACCGCAAAGGTCTCAGGGCTGTTTTTGCATGTTTTCAGTCCTCCAGCACCCATACGGCGGCCTGCCAGGGCTGGAAGGTCATGGCCGCCGGGGCGGCGGGGGCGGCCTCCCAGTTGGAGATGAGAAGGCGGGCGGTCTTTCCCGCCAGCGCCGCCGGGGGGGCGAAGTCCGCCGGCTCCCCGGAGAGGCTGCACACCGTGAGGAGGGTCTTGTTCCCCAGGGCGCGGGTGTAGGCGAAGAGCCGGGGGTCCTCCGGCAGGATCAGGCGGTACTTGCCGTAGACGATGAGGTCGCGGTCGGGGGAGGTGCGGCGCAGGGCGATGAGCTTTTGATAGTAGTGGAACACCGAGTCCGCCCGGCCCAGCTGCTCTTTGGCGTTGATGGCCGCATAGTTGGGGTTCACCATGATCCAGGGGGTGCCGGTGGTGAAGCCGGCGCTGGGGGAGTCGTCCCACTGGAAGGGGGTGCGGGCGTTGTCCCGGCTCTTGTAGGCGATGGCGGCCCTCAGCTCCCCCTCCGGCAGCACGCCCCGGGCGGAGAGGTCCCGCCAGGCGTTGATGGACTCCAGGTCCCGGTAGTCCTCCAGGGAGGCGAAGGGGGCGTTGGTCATGCCCAGCTCCTCTCCCTGGTAGACGTAGGGGGTGCCCTGCATCATGTGGAGGCAGGTGGCGATGCTCTTGGCCGAGATCTCCCGGTACCGGGGGGAATCGTCCCCCAGCCGGGAGACGATGCGGGGCTGGTCGTGGTTGCAGAAGTAGAGGCTGTTCCAGGCCACCCCGTCCAGCTCGTCCTGCCACCGGGAGAGGAGCTTCTTCAGGGCCACCAGGTCCATCTTCCGGGTGCTCCACTTGCCCACGGCGGGGTCGCCGCCGTCCAGGTCCACGTGCTCGAACTGAAAGACCATGTTGAGCTCGGTGCCCCGGGCGTCGGCGTACTGCTTGGCCTGGTCGATGGTCACCCCGGCGCACTCCCCCACCGTGAGGAGGTCGTAGCGGGAGAGCACCTTTTGGCGCATCTCCTGAAGGTACTCGTGGACGTGGGGGCCGTTGCAGCAGCCCAGGTTGCAGGGGCCGTAGGGGGCGCCGCCGGCGGGCACGTCGGGCAGGCCCTCCCGCTTGGAGATCATGGAGATGACGTCCATGCGGAAGCCGTCGATGCCCTTCTCGCACCACCAGGTCATCATGTCAAAGACCGCCTGCCGGACCTCCGGGTTGTCCCAGTTGAGGTCGGGCTGCTTGGGGGAGAAGCAGTGGAGGTAGTACATCCCCGTGGCCTCGTCCAGGGTCCAGGCGGGGCCGGAGAAGGAGGAACCCCAGTTGTTGGGCTCCTTTCCGTTTTTGCCCTCCCGCCAGATGTAGAAGTCCCGCTTGGGGTTATCCTTGGACCGGCGGCTCTCCACGAACCAGGGGTGCTCGTCGGAGGTGTGGTTGACCACCAGGTCCATGACGATCTTCAGCCCCCGCTCGTGGGCCTGGGCCAGGAGCGCGTCGAAGTCGGCCATGGTGCCGAACTCGTCCATGATGGCCTGGTAGTCGCTGATGTCGTAGCCGTTGTCGTCGTTGGGGGAGCGGTACACCGGCGAGAGCCAGAGCACGTTGACCCCCAGCTCCTTCAGGTAGTCCAGCTTTTCCGTGATGCCGGGCAGGTCGCCGATGCCGTCGCCGTTGGAGTCCCGGAAGCTGCGGGGGTAGATCTGGTAGATGACGCTCTCCTTCCACCATGCCTTTTCCATGTGTGTTCCTCCCTTTACACGGCCTCGATGTGGTACTGGACGGCCTCATACTCGTCCAGGAAGGGCAGGGCCAGACCGGCGTACATGAGCTCGTCGCCGCCGCAGACCCGGCCATTCACCCGGTAGTCCCGGTCGGGGTCCAGCCCCTTGAGCCGCAGCAGGGGGCGCACCGGGTTGGCGTGGCGGGCGGTCTGGACCAGGCCCACCAGGGCCCGGCTCCGGTCGGGGGAGACGTGCATCCAGGCGCAGAAGGGCTCCTCGGCCCGGAAGGGGTCGCCCAGCCGGTAGTAGTCCCCCCGCATGACCAGCTCCCAGTCGGTGCGGAAGGCGGCGATCTGGTCCCGCACCTGGTCCAGCTCCTCCGCCGTCAGCTCGTTGAGGTCCAGCTCGTAGCCGAAGGTGCCGGCGGCGGCCACCACCCCCCGGGTGTGGAGGGGGACGGAGCGGTGGGTGAGGCCGTTGGGCACGGCGGAGACGTGGGCGCCCATGGCGCAGCAGGGATAGCACAGGGAGGTGCCGTACTGGATGCGCAGCCGGTCGATGGCGTCGGTGTTGTCGGAGCACCAGATCTGGGGGGTGTAGTAGAGCATGCCGCAGTCGAACCGGCCGCCGCCGCCGCTGCACCCCTCGATGAGCAGGTCGGGGAACTCCCGGTGCAGGGTCTCCAGGATCTCGTAGACCGCCAGCACGAAGCGGTGGTAGACCTCCCCCTGCCGCTCCGGGGGCAGGGCGGCGCTCCACACGTCGGTGAGACTCCGGTTCATGTCCCACTTGACGTAGGCGATGGGGGCGCTCTTCAGGGTGGCGCGGAGGTTGTCCAGCACGTACTGCTTCACCTCGGGCCGGGTCAGGTCCAGCACCAGCTGGTACCGGCCCCGGGTCACCGGCCGGCCGGGGGCCTGGAAGGCCCAGTCGGGGTGGGCCCGGTAGAGGTCGGAGTTCTCGTTCACCATCTCCGGCTCCACCCAGAGGCCGAACTGCATGCCCAGGCCGTTGATGCGCTCCGCCAGGGGGGCCAGGCCGCCGGGGAGCTTCTTCTGGTTCACGTTCCAGTCCCCCAGGCCGGTGAAGTCGTCGTTGCGCTCCCCGAACCAGCCGTCGTCCATGACCATCAGCTCCACCCCCACCCGGCCGGCGGCCCGGGCGATGTCACAGAGCTTGTCGGCGTCGAACTGGAAGAGGGTGGCCTCCCAGTTGTTGATGAGGATGGGCCGCCGCGCGTCCTTCCAGGGGCCCCGGCACAGGTTGAGCCGGATGGCCCGGTGGAAGAGGCGGCTCATGTGGCCCAGGCCCCGGGCGGAGAAGACCAGGGCGGCCTCCGGGGCGGTGAAGGTCTCCCCGGGCCGGAGGGTCCAGGCGAAGTGGAAGGGGTGGATGCCCAGGGTGAGCCGGGTCTCGTGGAACTGGGTGTGCTCGGCGGAGGCCAGGAAGTTGCCGGAGTAGACCAGGGCCATGGCCCAGCACCGGCCGGCGTCCTCGGTGGCGTCCCGGTCGCAGAGGACCAGGAAGGGGTTCTGCTGGTGGCTGGAGGAGCCCCGGACGCTGCCGGCGGAGTGGACCCCCTGGGTGAGATGGGCCCGCACCGGCTCCCGCTCCCGGGCGTAGGCGCCGCCCAGGGTGATGAGGTCGTGCTCCCCGGCGGGCAGGTCCAGGCAGGCGGAGGCCACCCGGGTGAGGCGGACGGGGGCGGGGCCCTCGTTGCGGATCCGGACCGCCCGGGTGATGAGGTCGTATTCCTCCAGCACCCCGTAGAGGAGCTCCACCACCAGGCCGCTGGCCGGGTCCCGGAGGGCCACGGAGAGGGTCTGGGCGGCGACGCCCTCGCCATAGAAGGCGGGCAGGCCCTCCAGGGCGTACTTGCCGTCGGTGATGGTGTGGCCCACGTAGCGCAGGTCCACGATGTGGCTGCCGTCGGCCAGGTCGGCCTCCAGGGAGGGCAGGCGGAAGTCCCCCACGCCGCTGGAGGAGTACTCCTGGGGCTGGGTGTCCAGGGACCAGGTCCGCTCCAGCCCCACCTCGTAGGGGTTGGGGGAGAAGCCCCGGTCCTCGGGGCAGATGAGCCGGGAGAGGTCGCCCCCCCGGAGCCGGGGACCGTAGTAGGTGTGCAGGAGCACCCCGGTGCCGTCGATCTTCATCTGGTAGCTGGTGCTCCGGGTGCTCAGGGTGAGGGTGCGCTGCTTGGCGTCATATCCGATCATGGGGGATCATCCTTCTGATTAGAGTAGTGGCCGCCGGATACAGGGTGCGGCGGGAGTCAGCCCTATTGTATCATATGAAACCGGTTTTTCCAGTCCGTTTCTCAACAAAATAGGACCGATCCGAAAAAATTTTTTTCCACGCCCTTCGGGGTCTTGTCCATAATCACCAAAAAAGTGGAACCGGTTTCATCATTCCTACAAAAAAGTTCGCCGTCGGCAGGTTTCTCTTGATTCTCCCCGGAAAGTATGGTTAAAATCATAGCAAGATGACCCGCGGGACGTGTCCGCACCCTCCGCCGGAGGGGCGGGGCCCGGCCGGGTCCGCCAGTACGGGTCCCCCCGGCTACTCCATTACCATAGCCCCGCGGGACCCAGAAAAGGAGGAAGAAAACCGCCGGCCGGCGGTGCGGCAGTGTGGAGACCTGCCGCAATCCCGTCAGGGTCTCGCTCCCGGACGGGGAGGTCTCGGCGCGGAGGCGCCCCGATCACGGCCAAGCCTATGGCAACTGTGAGTCTGCAGCACATCTTCAAGATCTACGATGGGAACGTGACCGCCGTCAGCGACTTCAACCTGGAGATCGCCGACAAGGAGTTCATCGTCCTGGTGGGACCCTCCGGCTGCGGCAAGTCCACCACCCTGCGGATGGTGGCCGGCCTGGAGGACATCAGCAAGGGCGAGCTGCGCATCGACGACAAACTGGTCAACGACGTGGAGCCCAAGGACCGGGACATCGCCATGGTGTTCCAGAGCTACGCCCTCTACCCCCACATGACGGTGCGGGAGAACATGGCCTTCCCCCTGAAGCTGCGGAAGATGCCCAAGGACGAGATCGCCCGCCGGGTGAACCAGGCCGCCGAGATCCTGGACATCACCCAGTACTTAGACCGCAAGCCCAAGGCCCTCTCCGGCGGCCAGCGGCAGCGCGTGGCCATCGGCCGGGCCATCGTCCGGGAGCCCAAGGTGCTGCTGATGGACGAGCCCCTCTCCAACCTGGACGCCAAGCTCCGCAACCAGATGCGGGCCGAGATCATCAAGCTCCGCCAGCGGATCAACACCACCTTCATCTACGTCACCCACGACCAGACTGAGGCCATGACCCTGGGCGACCGCATCGTCATCATGAAGGACGGCTTCGTCCAGCAGATCGGCACCCCCCAGCAGGTCTTTGACAGCCCAGTGAACCTCTTCGTGGCCGGCTTCATCGGCACCCCCCAGATGAACTTCTTCCAGGCCAAGCTGGAGAAGACCGCCGGGGGCTATCAGCTCCAGTGCATGGGCGCCACCATCCCCGTCCCCGCCGACATGGCCGCCCGGCTCTCCGCCAAGGGCCGGGAGAGCGCCGACGTGATCCTGGGCGTCCGCCCCGAGCACATCACCCTCCAGGCCGACGGCGCCGCCGCCATCCCCTGCACCATCGAGGTCTCCGAGCTCATGGGCAGCGAGTTCTACCTCCACGGCACCGTGGGGGAGGGCGCCGGGCAGCAGAACCTGGTCATGCGGGTCCAGACCGGCGACCTGCCGGAGGCCTACCGCTCCGGCGTGCCCTACGGCACCAAGCTGAACTTCACCTTCCGCAGCAGCCTCATCCACCTCTTCGACCCCGCCACCGAGAAGAACCTGCTGGCGGACTGAATATGATGCAAACGGGCCGGAGCAGATGCTCCGGCCCGGAGGCTGTCGACAAAGTCGACAGCCTCTCTCAAAAATGCAAGCATTTTTTCGAAGAGATGCAGGCCGCTGTATCGCACATCGTCGGGGCAAAGTCCGCACCGCTCATCCCGGCCTGACGGCCAGGCATCGCTCCGCTCCCTTGCCCCTCCTCTCCCAAACAAACCCGCTTCGCTGGGCTTTGTTTGGGTCCCCATCTCGCACGTTTGCGGCCTGAGCAGTGTTTTTTCCGACGCACATGTCGCCGGAAAAAACAATTTGATCTCATTCCGTCAT
>CALWYC010000015.1 GCA_944385655.1 uncultured Intestinimonas sp.
GACCTGACCGTCACCAAGATGTTCAAGGACCTCAGCGCCGCAGACATCGAGCGGCTGGAGAGCTTCAAGCTCACCGTCGCCGGCCCCGCCGACTTCAACGGCGGCGCCGTCAAGGAGCTGAGGCTGAGCGACTCCGGCGTGGAGAAGACCCAAGGCAAGCACGTCACCTACACCTGGACGCTGGAGGACGTGCCCACCGGCGACTACACCGTCACTGAGAACCGCAAGGACATCAAGCTGGCCGAGTACAACCTGACCGTCAAGGGCTCTGTGAACAACAGCGCTCTGGACGTGATCCGGGCCAACGAGGACAACTTCATTCAGGCCGTGAAGGTGGAGAAGAACGTTGACGCCACCGTCACCTTCCAAAATGCCTACACCCGTCAGCTTGGCAAGCTGGAGCTGGCCAAGGCCGTGGTGGGCGACGCCGAGGACAACGGCAAGCTGCCCGAGGGCGCCGCGGACACCAAGACCTACACCTTCACCATCACCGGCCCCGCCGACGTGGTGAACTACGGTGAGAACGGCGCCTACAAGGACGGCACCGTGGTCTTCACTCTGGATGAGGGCGATCTGACCGCCAGCGCCACCGCGACCATCAACGGCGCGGGCAGCAAGACCATCCCCGGCCTGCCCACCGGCACCTACACCGTCACCGAGGACCGGACCAGTGCCGACGTGGAGTACTGGGAGCTGGAAGTGACCGGCGAGGGCAGCGCGGACGTGACCAACAACGGCACCGCTGAGATCACCGTCACCAACACCTACACCCGCGAAGTCCCGCCCCAGCCTCCCGTGACGGAGGAGGATCTGGTCTCCCTCACCATCACCAAGGTGGTGAAGGACAGCCGCGGCGGCGATCTGACCACCCTGGCCGCCGACAAGGAGTACCACTTCCAGATCACCGGCGAGGATGTGTACGGCGACGCGCCCCTCACCCGGAACGTCACCATCACCGGCGCCGGCAGCGAGACCGTGAGCCTGATCTGGGGCGACTACGAGGTCACTGAGGTGGACGCCGACGGCGAGCCCGTCAGCGCGGACACCGCCGCCGCCATCGACGGCTACCAGTGGACCAAGGTGGAGTACGTCGGCAACACTGGCATCGACCTGAACAAGGAGACCACCGAAGCCACCGCCACCGTCACCAACACCTACGCGCCTGTGGCCGTGAACATCCCCGTGGTCAAGACCTGGAGCGGCGACTACAGCAGCCTGCCTCGGAGCATCGAGGTGGCCCGGTACGCCGACGGCGCCGACACCGGTCTGCACCTGACCCTGAACAGCGGCGACCGGATGGACGCCACCCACTGGCTGGGCGTCTTTGGATCCACCGAGGATCAGCCCCTCTACCGCTACGCGGACGGCGGCAGGGAGATCGTCTACTCCGTGGTGGAGACCGCGCTGGACGGCCATGCCATCACCGGCAGCTCCATCGGCTACTGGGACATCGCCACCGGCCGGACCACCGCCGGCGCCACCGGTGTGGCCGGCTACGACGCCGACGCCCTGGTGCTCACCGTGCGGAACGACTACGATCTGCCCGATGACGACGATGACGACGAGCCCAGACCCAGCCCCTCTACTCAGCCCACCCCCAGTCCCAGCGACGAGGTGGAAATCCCCGAGGAGAGCACGCCCCTTGGCGACCTGCCCGAGGAGGTGCCCGAGGACATCCCCGACGACGATCCTCCGCTGGGCGACCTGCCTGAGGACCCCGGTGAGACCGACATCGTTGAGGAGGGCGTCCCCATGGGCAACCTGCCCCAGACCGGCACCCAGGGCGCCTACGGCGCCGTGGACCCCACCCAGACTCTGGGCATGCTGGCCCTGTCCGCCTCCCTGATGGCCGCCGGCCTGATGATCCTCATCGGCCGCCGGAAGGACGAGGAGTCCGAGCAGGACGACTGACGGCCCCCAAGCCGCTGAGGCAGAACGCATAAACCTGTGAGAAGCCCCCCGCCTGACAGGCGGGGGGCTTTTCTATGTCAGCAGGCAGAGGATGAGGCCGTAGACCACGCTGGCCGAGATGCCGTAGGCCAGCACCGGCCCGGCCACGGTGAAGAGCCGGGCGCCGGTGCCGGTGATGAGCCCCTCGCTTTTGAACTCCAGGGCGGGGGAGACCATGGCGTTGGCGAAGCCGGTGATGGGCACCAGGGTGCCCGCCCCCGCCCGCTTGGCCAGGTCGTCGAAGCGGCCCAGCCCGGTGAGGAGGGCCGCGGCCAGGATGAGGGTCATGGAGACGGCGGTGCCGGCGGCGTCCCGGCTGAGCCCCGCCCGGCGATAGAAGTCCAGCAGCCACTGCCCCGCCGTGCAGATGAGCCCCCCCACGCAGAAGGCCCAGGCCAGATCCTTGGCCATGGGGGAGGGCCTGGCCATCCGGCCCACATAGGCGCAATATTCCTGATTGGTCATGTCCATGGCGGTTCGCTCCTTCCGTTGCCCACAGTTTGCCCCTTGACAGGGCAAGGTATGCGTGGTATCATCTGGCTTACTGAATTAGTGATTTAGTAAATCAGTAAATAAAACGCCCGGCACAGCCGGGCGGACAGGGAGCGTGATCTTGTGGAGATCCCAACCAACCTCAAGCACAAGCCGGTGATCGTGGCGGAGGACTACGCCCACATCGACGGCCGCAGCGCCTACGAGAGCGACGCCCAGGGCCTCTCCCTGGGGCTGGCCCAGTGGAACGACCGGGGCCGGGTGGACATCTCGGCCAAGGTGTGGCGGCACACCGGGGAGAAGTGGTCCCGGCAGTCGGAGGAGCTGCCCCTCCACCGGGTGCTGGACCTGGCCATCCTCACCTGTCGCGCCATGCTCTACTTCCGGGAGGAGGCCTACCGCCACCCCAACGGGTACGACAGGGAGGACCCGGTCATTGACCGGGTGGGCCTCCAGGGAGACGCCATGACGGTGGCGGTGTGTACCGGCAACGACCACATCGACGGGGACATGGGACTCTTTCAGGAGGCCCTGGCCCGGGACGGCGAGCTGCTGGGGGAGCGGATGCGGGTGCTCAGCCGCCTGCTGAAGGAAATGGGGGAGTGACCGTGGCCAGGACAGAGCGGGAGCGGGCCCTGATGGAGGCCTATAAGACCCGGAAGATGGTGGGAGGCGTGTGCGCCATCCGCAACGAGACGACGGGCCGCACCCTGGTGTACCCCGCCGCCGACCCCAAGGGACAGCACAACCGCTTCCGGTTCTCCGTCTCCACCAACACCTGCGTCCACGCCGCCCTGGCCGCCGACTGGCGGAGCCTGGGGCCGGAGGCCTTCTCCTTCCGGGTGCTGGAGGAGCTGGAGCGGGGGCCGGAGCAGACGGAGGCCGCCTTCAAGGCCGACCTGGAGGCCCTGGCGGAGATCTGGCGGGAGAAGCTGGCCGGGTCGGGTACAGCGCTCTATTGAAAGAAAAAAGTACGCCCCCGCCGCAAAAGCGGCGGGGGCGTACGCTGTGTTTGGGGGGATCACCGGCCCTGCACCAAGGCCTCGCCGGCGGTGTAGATGTCGCCGGCGCCTACGGTGAGGATGAGGTCGCCGGGCCGGGCCAGCGCCCGGAGGGCGTCGGTGACCTCGGGCAGGGTGGCGCAGTACCGGGCGCCGGGGATCCGGTCCGCCAGATCCTTGGAGGAGATGCCGATGTCGTTGGTCTCCCGGGCGGCGAAGATCTCCGCCAGGAGGGTGACGTCGGGCTTCTTCAGCACCTCCGCGAAGTCGTCGAACAGGGCGGCAGTGCGGGAGTAGGTGTGGGGCTGGAAGGCGCAGATGACCCGCTCATAGCCCAGGGTGCGTGCGGTGTCCAGCAGGGCCTTGAGCTCGCCGGGGTGGTGGGCGTAGTCGTCATAGACCTGGGCGCCGTGGTAGGTGCCCTTGTGCTCGAACCGGCGTCCGGCCCCCCGGAACTGGGCCAGGCCCCGCTCCACCGCCTCGCCGGGCACCCCCAGGGCGATGGCGGAGGCCGCCGCCGCCAGGGCGTTCTTCACGTTGTGGAGGCCGGGCACCGACAGGGACACGTGGGCGTAGACCTGGTCCCGGCAGACCACGTCGAAGGTGGGCAGGCCCTTGTTCCAGGTGAGATCGGCGGCGTGGATGTCGCCCTCGGCGAGGCCGAAGGTGGTGACAGGCCGCTCCTCCCCGGCCAGGGTGCGCATGGTGTTCTCGTCGTCCCGGTTGGCGATGATCCGCCCGCCCTCGGGCACCAGGTCGGCAAAGGCCCGGAAGGACTTCTCCACGTCCTCCAGGTCCTTGAAGAAGTCCAGGTGGTCGGCCTCGATGTTCAGAATGACGGCCACGGTGGGGAAGAAGGAGAGGAAGGAGTTGCAGTACTCGCAGCTCTCCAGGATGATGGTGTCCCCCTTGCCCACCCGGTGGCCGGCCCCCAGCAGGGGCAGAGTGCCGCCGATCATGACGGTGGGGTCCAGCCCGGCGGCCATGATGATGTGGGTGCACATGGAGGTGGTGGTGGTCTTGCCGTGGGTGCCGGAGATGCACAGGGCGTGCTTGTAGCCCCGCATGATGGCGCCCCAGGCCTGGGCCCGCTCAAAGACGGGGACGCCGGCGGCGTGGGCGGCGGCGATCTCCGGGTTGTCGTCGTGGACGGCGGCGGTGCGGATGACCAGCTCGGCCTGGCCCAGGTTCTCGGCCCGGTGGCCGATGTGGACGGTGATGCCCAGGCTCCGCAGGTGCTCCACCGCGGCGCTCTCCCGCATGTCGGAGCCGGTGATGACCATGCCGGCGCCGTGGAGGACCTCGGCCAGGGGGGCCATGGAGACCCCGCCGATGCCCGGCAGGTGGGCCCGGCGTCCGGGGGCGATGAAGGAGCGAATATCCAGATCAGTCATGGGTTTACACACCCTTTTTGGTAGATTATAATGGGGGCGATGGGGGGAGCGAGCCATCCCGACGCCCGCAAAAACGGCCCGTCCGGTCCTGACCGCCAAGGCCGGGACCTGTGGGCCTATGTTTCGTACCCTTCATTATACAGCCATTATAGGCGTGAAGCAAGGAAAAGATACCTGGGAGGGGAGAAAATGGACTGGGACCGGGTGCCGGAGGCGGTGAAGCACTGCTGCGAGACCCTGTGGGCGGCGGGAGAGACGGCCTGCCCGGTGGGGGGCTGCGTCCGGGACAGCCTGCTGGGCCGGACCCCGGGGGACTGGGACGTGGCCACCTCCGCCCGGCCGGAGACCGTCCAGGACCTCTTTGCCCGCACCGTCCCCACCGGCCTCCGCCACGGCACCGTGACGGTGCTCCTGGAGGGCATGTCCCTGGAGGTCACCGCCTTCCGCCGGGAGGAGGGCTACGCCGACGGCCGCCGGCCCGACCGGGTGGTCTTCGGGGTGGGGCTCACCGAGGACCTGGCCCGGCGGGATTTCACCGTCAACGCCATGGCCCTCCTGCCCGACGGCACCGTGGCCGACCCCTTCGGCGGCCGGGCCGACCTGGACGCCCGGCTGATCCGCTGCGTGGGGGACCCGGAGCGGCGGTTCCGGGAGGACGCCCTGCGGATGCTCCGGGCGGTGCGCTTTGCCGCCCAGCTGGACTTCACCATCGAGGGGGGGACCGCCGCCGCCCTCCGCCGGGAGGCGGCGGGGCTGGACCGGGTGTCCGGCGAGCGGGTCCGGGCGGAGCTGGAGAAGACCCTCCTCTCGGCCAGGCCGGAGCTGTGCGCCCTGCCGGTGGAGCTGGGGATGCTGGTCCGCTTCGGGGCTGCGGCCAGGCCGGTGGACCTCACGGGACTGGCCGAGCTGCCCGCCACGCCGGCGGACCGATGGCGGGGCTTTTGTCAAAGGACCGGCCTGGACATCACCGCCCTGCCGGTGGAGCGGCGGCTCCGCCGGGCGGTGCTGGCGGAGCCCTCCCCAACGCCCGCCCTCACCGGCGGAGAGCTGTACGCCATGGGGTTCCGTGGCACCGCCATCCGGACGGCCCTGGACAGGCTGAAAAGCCACATTTCTGAATACCCGGAGGATAATACAAAAGAGAAGTTACGAGAAGTTTTGAAAAAAGGGGGTCTCTGATATCGTCAGAGACCCCCTCAGACTTCCCCAAAAGCAGTTTGCCATGGAAAAAATGACAATCTTTCTGCCTGTGGAAAAGCCCTCTGCAGAGTTTTGCCGCCCGCAGGCGGTAAAATAAATTGTAATTCCAAAATTCCGGGGACATGTGCCTCGGAATTTTGACTTCTCAGCCCGCAAGCGTGCGCACTGGGGACCCAAACAAAACCCAGCGAAGCGGGTTTGTTTGGGAGAGGAGGGGCAAGAGAGCGGAGCGATGCCTGGCCGTCTGGCCGGGATGAGCGATGCGGACTTTGCCCCGACGACGTGCGACGCAGCGGGCTGCATCCCGTCGAAAAAATGCCTGCATTTTTGAAAGAGCATGTCGACTTTGTCGACATGCTCACGCGTGGAACAGGGTGACGAAGAGCCGGTAGTCCTCCTCCATCCTGGGGAGGAGGGAGTAGGCGTAGCCGTGGAGGACCCAGTCCACCACCACCCCCCGGAAGTGGCGGAAACAGAAGTCGGCGATCCACTCGGGGGAGTGGCCGGGGGCCAGGATGCCCTCCTCCTCCGCCTGGCGGAAGCACTCCACCATGGCCCGGAGGGTGTAGCGGCTCTCGTCCATGCTCTTGGTGCTGGGCTCGGCGATGCGCCGCTGGTAGTAGCGGCCGATGAGCTCGCCGCTGCCCTCCATAAAGCGGCCGTAGGCGGACAGGAGCCGCCACAGGCGCTGGTCGGGGCTTTCGCCGGCGCTGCGCTCCAGCACGGAGCGCATATAGTCGTCCAGCGGGGCGAAGCCGTACTCCAGCATGTCCTCCTTGGAGGAGAAGTGGTGGTAGAAGGCGCCGGAGGTGATGCCGGCGGCCTTGCAGATGTCCCGGATGGATACCTTGTCGAAGCCCCGCTCCCGCATGAGCTCCAGAGCGGCGTGGAGGATCTTCCGTTCGGTCTCCTGGCTCTGGAGTTTTCTGCGCTGGGCATATTCCACGGTCTGCGCCCCCTTTCTTCCCGTTGACAAGGCCGGTGAGATGGCCTATAATACAAGATAGCATAACGGCGTTATGTGACTATTTTACACAACTGATTATATATCGGGGGCGCGAGCCCTGTCAACAGATGGAGATGATGTCCCGATGGCCCCACGTAAGATCGCCCTGCTCACCGATTCCTGCGCCGACCTGTCCGCCCGGGCGGCGGAAGAGAACCGCATCCATGTGGTCCCACTGCGCATCCGCTGCGCCGACGGGGAATACCGGGACGGCGTGGACATCCATGCCGCCGACATCTATGCCCGGCTGAAGCGGGGGGAGCTGCCCAAGACCTCCCTGCCCACGGGGGAGGACATCGCGGCGGCCTTTGACCGCATCGCTGAGCAGGGGTATGACGGGGTCATCGCCGTCATGCTCTCCGGGGGGCTCTCGGGCACCTACAACATGGTGCGGCTCATGGCGGAGGAGCGGAAGGACCTGGAGATCAGGGTGTACGACTCGGTGAGCGGTTCCCTGGGCATCGGCATCACCATGCTGCAGCTGGCGGAGGACCTGCGGGGGGGCGCCTCCTGGCGGGAGCTCACGAAAAAGCGGGTGCCCCAGCTCATCCAGGGCACCACCCCCTTCTTCTCGGTGGATACCCTGGAGTACCTCCAGAAGGGCGGGCGCATCGGCAAGGTGGCGGCCATGGCGGGTACCATGCTCCAGATCAAGCCCCTCATCACCTTCGCCCCCGACGGCCAGCTCCAGTCCGTCGCCAAGGTCCGGGGCCGGAAGCAGGTCATGGACAAGCTGGTGGACCTGACGGTGAAGGCCTGCGGCAGCCATAAGAAGTACAATCTGGCGGTGGCCAACGGCGGCGCTCCGGAGGAGATGGAGGAGCTGCGGGAGAAGCTGAAGGCCGCTCTGCCCAATTACGACCACATCTGGGACGGCGAGATCGACGGCACCCTGAGCGTCTACATCGGCGACGGGGTGCTGGGCGCCGGCGTCCAGGTACTGGACTGACAACGAACGAAAGAAGAAGCTGCCCCGGCGCCTGATGCGCCGGGGCAGTTTTTGTACGGCGGCTTGGGAGTCAATCCCGGGCCGCCGCCGTTTTTTTGCTCCGCCTGCGCCAGCGGAAGCCCAGCAGCTGGAAGAGCAGGGCGGCGGCGCCCACGCCCAGGGCCAGGACCCAGCCCTGGAGGCCGGGGGCGGTCTGGTCCAGCAGCACCACCCGGCCCTCCGCCGGCGCCTCCAGCACCAGGTAGCTGCCGTCGGTCTGGGTTTTGGCCAGGCGCCAGGTCCCGTCGGCGTACACCGCGGCGGCGGGGCGGTCCACTCCCTGGGCCCGGAGCCGCAGGGTGACGGTGTCGTCGTCGCAGCCGGTGACGGCGTAGGCGTAGGCGGTCACCGGGGCGTAGCCCGACGGCACCTCCTCCGGCAGGGCCATGGGCGTCACGGCCAGGGCGGCGCCGGGGGAGAAGGTGCCCTGGGCCAGCAGGCTGGGGATGGACTCTCCGGAGGAGAGGGTGGTAACGGGGTCGGTGAAGACGGCCTCCAGCACCATGGACCGCCGGAGGTCCTGGGTGGGGAAGTCGGGCCAGACGCCGAACTGGCCGTCCCGCTCCGGTTCCCCGGGCACCAGGGAGAGGTCCAGGTCGTCGCCGTAGGCGAAGGGGAGCTCCGCCACGGTCCGGCCGTCGGAGACAAAGGTGTAGGAGAAGGTGAGGAAGTCGGCGGGGACGTGGTCCAGCTGGGCGAAGGCGTCGAAGTCCAGGCCCTGGGCCGCGCCGGACAGGTCCACCCCGTCCACCCCGGGCAGGTCCTCCAGCAGGTAGCGGTTGCCGGAGAGGACACCGTCGCTCTCGCCGGTGATGGCCCCCAGGGCCTCCCCGTCGCTGTCGCAGCGGACCATGGCCCGGCAGTCGGTGAGGTCGCCCCCCAGGCCGGTGATGCCCCCCAGCCAGCTGCCGCCGGTCAGGTCCATCAGGGCGGCGCACCGGGTGACCGCCCCCTTGGTCCGGCCGGCGATGCCGCCGCCGTAGTCGGTGCCCGTCTCCACGCTGCCCCGGGCGGCGCAGTCCAGGATGGCCCCCGCCTCGCACCGGCCGGCGATGCCGCCGGCACAGTCGTTTTTGGCGGTGACGGCGCCGTCGAAGCGGCAGTCCCGGACCACTGCCCGCAGGGTGGCGGTGACGTCGGTGAGGAGCTCCATGTCGTCCAGGGTGAAGGTCTCCTCCGGGTCGGAGCCCAGCTCCAGGGCCACGGTGCCCACGATGCCGCCGGTGTTGGAGTCCCCCGTCACCGGGGCGGAGACGGTGCAGCCCCGCACCAGGCCGGGCCCCTCGGTGACCTCCTCGGCCAGTTCGGAAATGGTCAGCTCCGGTTCCTCCCCCAGGTCGTGGATGGCCTGGCGCACCTGATCCAGGGAGCCGATGATCTGCCCGGCGGTGGTGTGGAGGGCATCGTTGTCGGTGCCGGCGGCCTGGGTCATCCGGTCCACCTGGTCCCGGATGACGGTGAGCTGGGCGTCGATGTCGTCGGCGGCGGCCTGGGCCTTGTCCCCCAGGGCGTCGGTGTAGTCCTTGAGCAGGTCCCGGATCTGCCCTGCGCCGTCGCTCACCGCGTCCGCATCGGTGGAGACCTGGCCGGAGAACCGGTCGGCGGCGGCGAGCAGGTGGTCGGCGGCGTCGTAGAGGGCGTCGGCGGCCCGGTCGGCCTGGGTCCTGGCCTTGTCCAGGCCCCCGGAGGTGTCCTCGCTGATGTCCTTCCACCGGCCGGTGAGGTCATTGACCAGCCGGAACACAGCGGCGGCGGCATCTCCCATGTCGGTGAGATGGCCCCGGGGGTCCAGGTCGGGGAAGGGGAGCTCCAGGGCGCCGACGTAATCCCCCGACGCCGCCAGCTGGGCCACCTCCTGGATGTAGGCGTGGAGATCTTTCATCTCCTGGTCCATCTGGGTGAGGGCATTCTGGATGATGACGCCCTGGCGGTGGATGTCGCCGGCGGTGTCGTCCAGAGCCTCGATGGCCTGGGAGAGGCCGGTGTCGGTGCTGGAGAGCATGCCGTCCAGGGCGGCGCGGAAGTCGTCCGCCGCCTCCAGCAGGTCGTTCAGGTCGTCGTTGGCGGTGGACTGAAAGGCGTCGGTGTTCTGATGGAGCCGGTCCAGGGCGTCGCTGATGTCCTGCGCGTAGCCGTAGAGCTGGTCGGACATGGCCCGGAAGTCCTGGTGGCCCTCGGTGCCGGCGTCGTGGGTCCGGTCCTGGATCTGGCCCATGGCGTCCTCGATGACCTGGGCATCGGCCACGCCCCGGGCGGTGATGTCGTTGACCTGGTCCACGAAGACGGCCATCTGGTCAAAGAGCACCGCCAGAGCGTCGTTGAGCCGGTCCATGGGGGAGGGGCCGTAGGTGAGCTGGGTGTTGGGCTCGAACTGGCCCACGATGCCGCCCACGTCCTTGCGGCCCTGGACGGCGCCGGTGTTGACGCAGTCCAGCACGCTGCCGGACTGGAGCCCCACGATACCGCCCATGTTGTAGCCCAGGTGGGCGTAGCCCACGGCGCCGGTGTTGCGGCAGCTCTGGATGGTCCCCCGGGAGAGGCCGGCGATGCCCCCCGCGCTGGTGGGCGGGTCCTGGTCGGCGGCGGTGTCGATCTCGCCGCTGTTGGCGCAGCCGCGGATGGTCCCCAGGTTCTGCCCGGCGATGCCGCCGGCGTTGGTGGTGCCGGAGACGGCGGCGGCGCTGGTACAGCCCTCAATGGAGCCGCTCTCGCCGTTGAGGCCGGCGATGCCGCCCACGTCCTCCGCGCCGGTGACGTCGCCCCGGGCGGCGCAGTTTCGGATGACGCCGTGGTTCTCCCCCGCCAGGAGGCCCGCCTGGCCGGCGGTGCCGCCGGGGGAGACGGTCCCCTCCACGGTGAGGCCCTCCACCACGGCGGTCTCGGTGAGGGTGCGGAAGAGGCCCATCCGGGAGCCCTTCCCGGTGAGGGAGAGGCCCCGGATGGTGTGGCCGTTGCCGGAGAAGGTGCCCTGGAAGATGGGGACGCCGGTGAAGCCGCTGCCGGTGAGGTCGATGTCGGCGGTGAGGGCTACGGTGCGGCCCTGGGACCAGGTGTCGCTGGTGCAGCTCTGGGCGAAGGCGAGAAAGGCCTCCCGGCTGTCGATGACCAGGTCGGGACCCGCCGCCAGGGCGGGGAGGACCTGGGCGGAGAGGAGGAACCCCGCCAGCAGCAGGGCGGCAAATCGTCTGAACTGTCTCATGTCTGGTCCTCCTGGGAGCGGTCGGGCTCCTGGTATTTGCTCTCGATGAGGGCGTCCACGCTGCCGTGGATGACCCCCTTGAACTCGCCGTCCACGAAGCCGGCCACATGGCCCCGGACGTGGCCGTCCAGGCGCATGGTGCCCTGGTTGAAGCGCTGCTTCCGGTCCCGGTTGAGGGTGATGGCGGTGCGCTCGATGAGGGTGTCGCCCAGCAGGAGCATCTGGGGCAGCACGGTCATCACCAGCAGGATGGAGGTGACGGTGCCCCGGCCCAGGGACTCGCCCACGGAGCCGATGGTGGCGTCGGTGGAGATGCCGCCGATGAGGAAGCCGGCCACGGCCATGATGGTGCCCGAGGTGAGCACGGTGGGGAAGCTCTGGCTCAGGGCGGCCACGGCGGCCGCCTTCCGGTCCATGATGCCCTTGAGCTCCAGGTAGCGGTTGGTGATGACGATGGCGTAGTCGATGGTGGCGCCCATCTGGATGGAGCTCACCACCAGATAGCCCAGGAAGAAGAGGTTGGTGCCGGTGAGCACGGGGACGGAGAAGTTGATCCAGATGGAGCCCTGGATGGTGAGCACCAGGAGCACGGGGAGGCCGGCGGACTTGAAGGTGAAGAGGAGGATGACCATGACGAAGAGGGCGGTGAGCACGCTGATCTTCAGGTTGTCCCCGGAGAAGGAGCTGGCCAGGTCGAAGGCGTTGGTGGAGTTGCCCACCAGGAGCACGTCGTCGCCGTACTGGGCCTGGGCGATGGCCCGGATCTGGTCCAGCAGGGCGTAGGTCTCCTCCCCCTCGGTGGGCAGGTCTGCCACGAAGACCAGCCGGGACCAGTGCTCGCCCCGGAGCTGCTTGAGCCCCAGGTCCAGCTCCTCCCGGAGGTCCTCCACCTTCTCCGCCTGCTCCCCGGTGAGGTTCACCACCCCCTTGTCCTTCTGTTCCAGCAGGAACTCAAAGACGTCGATGAGGGGGACGGCGTAGTCGTCGGGATTTTGGAAGATGGCGCCGTACTCCTCCACGCTCAGGCCGTAGGCCTGGTAGAGGAGGCGGCAGAGCTCGATGTCCACCCCGGCCAGCTCGGAGAACTGCCGGGGGGTGAGGGCGTCGGTGAGCATGCGCCCATCCTCCACCTCGATGTTGGCAAGGCCGGTGGCGGAGGTGA
This sequence comes from uncultured Intestinimonas sp., assembly GCA_944385655.1. Lineage (GTDB taxonomy): Bacteria > Bacillota > Clostridia > Oscillospirales > Oscillospiraceae > Intestinimonas. The sequence goes on from CALWYC010000015.1 coordinate 12,393, forward strand.
CGGGCTCCAGGGCCTCCACCTGGCGGAGGACGGTCCCCTCCTTCTCATAGTCTCCCCGGGGCACCAGCACGGCGATGGTGTTCTTCTCGCCGAAGGTGGCGCTCACCTTTTCGGCGGCCACCTTCCAGTCGGGCTTGTTGTGGAAGTCGCTGTCGTTGGAGTCAAAGACGTAGTCGCACCGGCTGGAGAGGACGGCGGAGACGGCCAGCACCACCAGGAAGAGGGCGGGGAGGACGTAGCGCAGCTTCACCATCCAGCGGCCCCAGAAGTCGATGTTGGGTACCAGGTTTTTGTGGCGGGTCCGCTCGATGGGACCGCTGAAGAGCATGAGAAGGCCGGGCATCAGGAGGAAGACGCACAGCATGGAGCACACGATGCCCTTGGCCAGGACGATGCCCATGTCGAAGCCGATGCGCAGCTGCATGAGCATGAGGGCCACCAGGCCCGAGATGGTGGTGAGGCTGGAGGAGGAGATCTCCACGATGGCCTTGCTGAAGGCGGCGATGTCGGCCTCCCGGGGGTCCAGGCCGTTGTCCCGCTCCTCCATGTACCGGTGGCAGAAGATGATGGCGTAGTCGATGGCCAGGGCCAGCTGGAGCACCACGGCGATGGAGTTGGTGATGAAGGAGATGGTGCCGAAGATGAAGTTGGTGCCCATGTTCAGCACCGCCGCCGAGGCGAAGACGATGAGGTAGACGGGCACCTCCATGTAGCTCTTGGAGGTGAAGAGGAGGACCACCACGATGACCACCGCGGAGACCAGGAGGATGACGGTCATCTCCTTCTGGAGGGTGGCGGAGACGTCCCGGCCCACCTGGGTGGAGACGTAGACGTCGTAGCCCTCCAGCAGGGCCTGGGCGTCCTGGAGGGCGGTGACGGCGGCGGGGTCGTCCTCCGGGACGTCGAAGGTGACGGTGAAGAGGGCGGCGGAGTCGTGGTAGTGGTCGCCGGTCTCGTCGAAGGCCACGCCGGAGACGCCGGGCACGGTCTCCAGCTTCCGGGACAGGTCCCAGGCGGTGTCCAGGGGGATGTTGGAGACCATGATGTCGGCGGTGCCCAAGGTGACGAACTCCTCGTCCATGAGGGTGAGGCCCCGGCGGGTCTCGGTCTCGGGGGGAAGATAGGCGGTGATGTCGTGATTGATCTCCACCTTGTCGATGGAGGCGGCGGCAAAGAGGAAGGCCGCCAGGAAGATGAGGTAGAAGGCCTTCCGCTTGTCCACGATGAAGCGGGAGAGCTTGGTCATAAAGGTCTCGGTGTGCTTTTCCTGATCCATATGGGGTCCTCCTGGTCAGAATGCGGGAATGAAGTGTTCCAGATGGGCGATGAGGCACTCCACGGGGACGGGGTCGTCGCTGTCCAGCCACCAGCGCAGGAGGGACAGCATGGCGCCGGTGTAGAACCGGGCCACGATGCGGGGGTCGGCGTCGGGCGCGGAGGCCTGGAACCGGGGCTGGGCCAGGAGGCGGCACAGGTCCTCCGCCGCCTGGTTCTCCAGCATGTGGGTCTCGGTATCGGCGCCGCTGCGGAGGCAGGCCCGGTAGAGCTCCCGCCTGGCCTGGAAGAAGTCCAGCACGTTCCGGGCGGCGGTGAGGAAGTAGTCCCGGGGCGCTCCCGCCCAGTCCTGGGGCAGACAGGTCTCCACGCACCGCCGCTCCACCCCCAGCAGCAGGTAGCGCAGCAGCTCCTGCTTGTCGTTGAAGTGGGCGTAGAAGGTGGTCCGGTGGACCATGGCCCGCTGGCAGATGTCGGTGACCGACAGGCTCTGGAAGGGCTGCTCCAGCAGCAGCGCCTCCAGCGCCCGCACCAGGGCCTGCCTGGTCCGCCGCTGCCGCAGGTCCAGCTCCTGTTCCTCCGTATGGGTCATGGTACCTACCTCCTGTCTCCGCCCTCGGGCGGTCCTGTCGGAACATCATACCGCAATAATCTACAACTGTCAAGATAATATACAAATGTCGATTAAAGAAAAATGTGGACGGGCAAGAAAAAATGCTGGAAGTGCTTGTAATTTCCGATGGGATGCTCTACAATAGAGCGCGACAATTTAATAATGGGAGAAGAAGTTATTTTGTTGTAACGCTGTCCCCCCGGGACAGTGGAAGGAGAATGGGCAATGAAAAAACGGATTCTTGCAGTTTTCCTGGCGGCGGCCGCCCTGGCGTGTTCACTCAGCGCATGCGGAGGAGCAACGACTCAGACGACCGCCCCCAGCGACGAAACTACGCCTTCTTCCGGGGCGCCCCACGCCAACGAACTCAACGTGGGGATCGCCCAGGACCTGGATGATAGTCTTGACCCGTATCAGATGACGGCCGCAGGAACTAGAGAGGTCATGTTCAACGTCTTCGAAGGGCTGGTAAAGCCCGACTCCAGCGGGAACTACGTCAACGCCGTCGCCTCCGACGTCTCCATTTCGGAGGATGGTCTCACCTACGTGTTCACTCTGCGTGACAACGTGGTGTTCCACAACGGCGCTGCCTGTACCCCCGACGACGTGCTCTATTCCTTTGAAACCTGCGCCGCTACCTCGGTGAATTCCGCCGTGGTGGAGGCGCTTTCTGCTGTCGCCAGCATGACGGTGGAGGGCGATACGCTCACCATGGTCCTGAGCGCCCCGAACAGCGATTTCCTCAGCTATGTGGCCAGCGTCTACATCGTCCCCGCCGGCTACACCGAGCAGGCCACCCAGCCCGTGGGCACCGGCCCCTTCAAGTTCGTCTCCCGCAGCGTCCAGGAAAACATCATCCTGGAGAAGCACGACGAATACTATGGCGAGCCCGCCCACCTGGACAAGGTGACCTACAAGATCTATGAGGACAACACCGCCCTCTTCACCGCCCTGGACGCCGGAGCCCTGGATCTGGTGGCCCACCTGACCATCGACCAGGTGAACAACCTGAGCAACGGCTACCAGGTGCTGGAGGGCACCATGAACCTGGTGCAGGCCATCTACCTCAACAACGCGGTGGAGCCCTTCACCGACGAGCGGGTGCGCCAGGCTCTGTGCTACGCGGTGGATGTGGACGCCCTCATGGACTTCACCGCCGAGGGCCACGGCACCAAGGTGGGCTCCTCCATGTACCCCGCCTTCACCAAGTACTTTGACGAGAGCCTGGCCGACGCCTATCCCCACGACGTGGAGAAGGCCAAGGAGCTGCTGGCCGAGGCGGGCTATGAAAACGGCCTGAGCTTCACCATCACGGTGCCCAGCAACTACCAGCCCCACGTGGACGCCGCCACGGTGCTGGTGGAGCAGCTCTCCGCCGCGGGGGTGAACGCCGAGATCCAGCTGGTGGACTGGAACACCTGGGTGAGCGACGTCTACGGCGGCCGGAACTTCCAGGCCACCGTGGTGGGCTTTGACTCCAGCACCCTCAACGCCAGCGGCCTGCTGGCCCGGTGGGTGAGCGACAACGCCAAAAACATGATCAACTACAACAACCCCGACTACGACGCCGCTTACGCCGCCGCCCAGTCCACCGTGGACGACGCCGAGCAGACCGCCTACTACAAGGAGTGTCTGAAAATCCTCAGCGACACGGCGGCCAACGTCTATCTCCAGGACCTGGCCGACTTCGTGGCCCTGCACCCCGATCTGAAGGGGTATGAGTTCTACCCCATCTATGTGATCGACATGTCCAAGCTCTACTTCGACACGGCCGCCTGAGTTCCGGCCGGGTCCCAAACCAGAAGGAAAGGAGGCGGGGAGATGAAATATGCCGCGAAAAAATTCCTCACTCTCATTATTACATTGTTCATCGTTTCGCTCCTCGCCTTCCTTGCTTTCCAGATCATCCCCGGCGACCCCACCACCAAGCTCCTGGGCACCGAGGCCACCGAGGAGGCCAGGGCAGAGCTCCGTGCGGAGCTGGGTCTGGACCGGCCCATCCCGGTGCGGTACTGGGACTGGCTCACCAGCTTCCTCCGGGGCGACTTCGGCGAGAGCTACAGCTACCACATGCCGGTGTCGGAGATGCTGGGGGAGAAGCTGGTCATCACCTTCTGCCTCACCATCCTCTCCTTCGCCATCACCATCGTCCTCTCCATCCCCCTGGGCATCCTGGCGGGCAGCGTCCGCAGCGGCTGGCTGGACGGGCTGGTGACGGCGGTGGACCAGGTGGTCATGAGCGTGCCCGCCTTCTTCATCGGCATCCTCTCCTGCTTCCTCTTCGGGATCGTGCTCAGGATCTTCACCCCCGGTGATTTCATCTCCTACACCCAGGACTGGGGGGCCTTCCTCGGCTATCTGATCCTGCCCGCCCTCTCCATTGCCATCCCCCGCATCGCCATGACGGTGAAAATGCTCCGCAGCGCCATCATCCAGGAACTGGGCAAGGACTACGTCCGCACCGCCCGGAGCCGGGGCGGCGACCGGGGCGGCATCCTCCGCCGCCACGTGCTCAAAAACGCCCTCATCCCGGTCATCACCTTTCTGGCGGTCTCCGCCGCCGAGATCATGACCGGCACCATCATCATCGAGCAGGTCTTCACCATTCCCGGGGTGGGCCGGCTCCTTCTCTCCAGCATCTCCAACCGGGACTTTCCCGTGGTCCAGGCCATCGTGGTCATCATGGCCGCCTGGATCGTCCTTGTGAACTTTGCGGCCGACCTTCTCTACCAGCTGGTAGACCCCCGGCTCAGACTGCGCTGAGGAGGTCCTTTGACGATGAAAGCAAAAGGGAACCCCTTACTCTATATCGGCGGCGTCCTCAGCGGCGCGATGGTGGCCCTCATCCTGGTGGGCTACGTGTGGACTCCCTACGGCCCCACCGCCATGGACGCCTCCGCCAAGAACCAGGCGCCCTCCCTCCTCCACCTGCTGGGCACCGACAACTTCGGACGGGACATCTTCAGCCGGGTCCTCAGCGGCGCCGGCACCTCCTTCCTCATCGCCGTGTGCGTGGTGGCCATCGGGTGCGTCTGCGGCATCCTCATCGGCAGCCTGTGCGGCTACTTCGGCGGCCCCGCCGACGTGATCCTCACCCGGGTGTGCGACGCCATCACCGCCTTCCCCAGCATCCTGCTGGCCCTGGTGGTGGTGAGCCTCATCGGCCAGGGCACCTACAACGTGATCTTCGCCCTGGGCATCCTCTTCATCCCCAGCTTTGCCCGCATCGTCCGGGGGGAGTTCGCCCGATGCCGGGACCTCAACTATATCCGCTCCGCCCGGCTCATGGGGGTGGGGACGGCGCGGCTCATGTTCTGCCACATCCTGCCCAACACCCTGCCGGTGCTCTTCAGCGCCCTCACCATTGGCTTCAACAACGCCATCCTCAGCGAGGCCAGCATGAGTTTTCTGGGCATCGGCATCCAGCCCCCCTACGCCAGCCTGGGCTCCATGCTCAGCGACAGCCAGACCTATCTCAACAGCGCCCCCTGGTACGCCCTGAGCGTAGGGGGTACCATCGCCCTGCTCATCCTGGGCTTCAGCCTCCTGAGCGAGGGACTCCAGCGGCGGTCCCGCCAGGGCCGGGAGGTGTGACCATGGGACGTCTCTTGTGTGTGGACGATCTGCGGGTCCGGTTCCAGCGGGCCCGGCCGGGCCGGTGGGCGGTGGACGGGGTCTCCTTCTCCCTGGACGAGGGGGAGATCCTGGGCCTGGTGGGGGAGTCGGGCAGCGGCAAGACGGTGACCGCCATGAGCATCAGCGGCCTGCTGCCCCGGCGGCAGGTGGAGGTCAGCGGCAGCATCACCCTGGCCGGGCGGGAGCTCCTCCGGTGTGACGAGGCCGAGCTGCGAAAGATCCAGGGCAGCGACCTGTCGGTGGTCTTTCAGGAGCCCATGACCAGCCTGGACCCCCTCATGCGCATCGGTCCCCAGGTGGAGGAGAGCCTGCGTCTCCACACCAAGCTGGGCCCCCAGGAGCGGAGGGACCGGGCCCTGGAGGCCATGGCCCAGGCCGAGCTCCCCGACCCGGCGGAGCTCTATACCAAGTATCCCCATGAGCTCTCCGGCGGCATGCTCCAGCGGGTGATGATCGCCGCCGCCATCATCTCCCGGCCCAGGCTGCTCCTGGCCGACGAGCCCACCACCGCCCTGGACGTGACCATCCAGGCCCAGATCCTCTCCCTGCTGCGCAAGCTCAACCGGGAGCAGGGCATGGCCGTCCTCTTCATCAGCCACGACCTCCACGTGGTCCGCAAGCTGTGCCGGCGGGTCATCGTCATGCAGGGGGGCCACCTGGTGGAGGAGGGACAGGTGGAGGACATCTTCCGGGCCCCAAAAATGGAGTACACCAAGGGGCTCATCGCCGCCATCCCCACCCGGGACCGGAAGCTCATCTGAACGGAAAGGAGGCCCGCAGCATGGAGACAGAGCCGGTGCTGGAGGTCCGGCACCTCAACAGCTATTACAGCGTGGGACGCTCCCTCTTCGGACGGAAGACCGCCCGGAAGCAGGTCCTCCATGACGTGAGCTTCCACATCGGCCAGGGGGAGATCCTGGGTCTGGTGGGGGAGTCGGGCTGCGGCAAGACCACCCTCTCCCGGACCATCCTGGGCATGCTGGGGGACTACGGCGGCGACTACGACGGGGAGATCATCCACCGCTCCAAGCGCCCCCAGATGGTCTTTCAGGACCCCTTCAGCAGCCTGAACCCGGCCCACACCGTGGGCTGGATCCTGGAGGAGCCCCTCCGGGCCGCCGGCGGCATGACCGCCGAGCAGCGCCGGGCGGCGGTGGCGGAGCTGCTGGACAAGATCGGCCTGGGGCCGGAATACGCCCAGCGCCGGCCCTGGGAGCTCTCCGGCGGCCAGCGCCAGCGGGTGTCCATCGCCAGCGCCGTCATCACCCACCCCAAGCTCATCCTGGCCGACGAGCCGGTGAGCGCCCTGGACGTGACCATCCAGGCCCAGATCCTCCGGCTGCTGGTGGACCTCAAAAAGGAGTACGACCTGAGCTATCTCTTCATCAGCCACGACCTCAACGTGGTCTATCAGATCTGCAGCCGGGTCATCGTGATGAAGAAGGGGCGCATCGTGGAGGAGAACACGGTGGACGAGCTCTTCGCCCATCCCCGGCACCCCTATACCCGTCAGCTGCTGGAGGCGGCGGAATAACAGAACAGAGACAAAAAACCGCGGAGCCATCGGCTCCGCGGTTTTTCATGTTCATTTGTCCAGCAGGTGACAGGACACGAAGTGGCCCGGCGAGACCTCCCGGGTGACGGGCAGCTCGCTTTTGCAGACCTCCATGCACTTGGGGCAGCGGTCGTGGAAGGGGCAGCCCTTGGGGGGATCGGCGGGGTTGGGCACGTCGCCGTCCAGGTGGATGCGGACCTTGTCCTCGGAGGGGTCCCGCTTGGGGATGGCGGAGAGGAGGGCCTGGGTGTAGGGGTGGGTGGGGTGGCGGTAGACCTCCTCGGTCTCCCCCTGCTCCACCATCCGGCCCAGGTACATGATGCCCACCCGGTTGCTGATGTGGCGGACCACGTTGAGGTCGTGGCTGATGAAGAGGTAGGAGAGCTTCAGCTCCTGCTGGAGCTCCATGAGGAGGTTGAGGATCTGGGCCTGGATGGACACGTCCAGGGCGGACACCGGCTCGTCGGCCACCACGAAGCGGGGCTTGGTGATGAGGGCCCGGGCGATGGAGATGCGCTGGCGCTGGCCGCCGGAGAACTGGTGGGGGTAGCGCTCCAGCTGCTCGGGGGAGAGGCCCACCGCCCCGGAGATCCACAGCACCTGCTCGTCCAGCTCCTTTTGAGAGAGGGTGAAGTGGGTGCGCAGGGGCTCTTCCAGCAGATGCCGCACCGTCATCCGGGGGTTGAGGGAGGAATAGGGGTCCTGGAAGACCAGCTGCATGTCCCGGCGCTTCTGGCGCAGGGCCTCCTTGTCCAGATCGTGGAGGTCCACCCCGTCAAAGGTGATGGCGCCGGCGGTGGGCTCGATGAGCCGGAGGATGCTCCGTCCGGTGGTGGACTTGCCGCAGCCAGACTCGCCCACCAGGCCGAAGGTCTCCTGCTCCCGGATCTGGAAGGACACGTCCTCCACCGCGTGGACATAGCCCACCGTCTTGCGGACCACGCCGCCCTTGATGGGAAAATAGGTCTTGAGGTGCTGCACATCCAGCAGCACAGAGGGCTCGCTCATACCGCCGCCTCCTTCTCCGCCTGTTCTGCCCCGCCGGCGTGGAGCCAGCAGCGGCACAGATGTCCGGGGGCCACCTGGGTGAGGGCGGGGGGCTTCTCCTTACAGATGGCCATGCAGTGGTCGCAGCGGTCGGCGAACCGGCAGCCGGCGCCGAAATTGCCCGCCGTGGGTACGGTGCCCCGGATGGTATAGAGCTCCCTGCGCGCTCCGCCCAGAGAGGTCACCGAGCGCAGCAGCCCGGTGGTATAGGGGTGGGCGGTCTCGTGGAAGATGGCGTCCACGCTGGCCCGCTCCACCACCTGGCCGGCGTAGAAGACGGCCACCTCCTCACAGGTCTCGGCGATGACCCCCAGGTCGTGGGTGATCATGATGACCGAGGTGTCGTAGCTCTCCCGGAGCTCGTTCATCAGGTCCAGGATCTGGGCCTGGATGGTCACGTCCAGGGCGGTGGTGGGCTCGTCGGCGATGAGGAGCCGGGGGTTGTTGATGAGGGCGATGGCGATCATCACCCGCTGGAGCATGCCGCCGGAGAGGTGGTGGGGGTAGTCCGCCAAAATCTGCTCCGGCCGGGGGATCTTGACCTTTTTGAGCATCTCCAGAGCGGCCTCGTGCATCTGGGCCTTGTTGAGGCCGGTGTGGAAGCGGAGGGTCTCGTTGATCTGCTCCTCAATGGTATACATGGGGTCCAGGGCGGTCATGGGCTCCTGGAAGATCATGGAGATATCCTTGCCCCGCAGCTTCCGCAGCTCCGACTTGTGGAGGGAGGTGATCTCCACCTCCGAGCCGTCCTCCTTCTGGAAGCGGATGGAGCTGCCCTGGCCCACGGTGAGGGGATAGGACAGAAGGCCCATGATGGCCGAGCAGGTGATGCTCTTGCCGCAGCCGGATTCGCCCACCACGCCGAAGTTCTGCTTCTTGCGGATGTCCAGGTCCACCCCCTCCACCAGCTTCACAGGGGGCTTGCGCCTGCCCTTTGGGAGGTCGATGGACACGTTCCGCAGTTCCAATAGATGTTCCATATCCCTGCCTCCTCTCTCAGGTCTTGAGCTTGGGGTCCAGCACATCCCGGAGGGCGTCGCCCAGGATGTTGAACACCAGGATGGTGACGACGATGAAGAGCAGGGGGAAGAGGGCCACCCAGGGGTCCCGGATCATGTCGGCCCGGCCCTCGGAGAGCATGGAGCCCCAGGAGGGGTCCGGGGGCTGGATGCCCATGCCCAGGAAGCTGAGGGTGGCCTCAGTGAGGATGGCGCCGGAGAGGGCCAGGGTGGCCTGGACGGTGAAGGGGGCCACCACGTTGGGGGAGATGTGGCGCACCAGCAGGGGCCAGGTCTTGACGCCCACGCTCTTGGCGTTCTGGACGTACTCCAGGCCCTTGGCGGAGATGACGGCGGCCCGGACGGTGCGGCAGAACACGGGGATATTGACGATGCCGATGGCCACCATGGTGGGGCCGATGCCCTTGCCCAGCACGGCGGAGATGAAAATGGCCAGCAGGATGGAGGGGAAGGCGAAGAGAATGTCCATGAAGCACATGATGACCCGGTCCACCCACCGCTCGAAATACCCGGCCACCAGGCCCAGCAGATAGCCGCACACGGCGCCGATGCCCACGGCGATGATGCCCACCTCCAGAGAGACCCGGGCGCCGTAGATCACCCGGCTGAGCACGTCCCGGCCGAACTTGTCGGTGCCGAAGAGGTGCTCGGCGGAGGGAGGCTGGAAACGCATGCCGATCTCGTCATAGGGGTAGGGGGCGAGCTGGGGGGCAAAGATGGCCACCACGATGAGGAGCACCACGCCGATGATGCCGATCTTGCCCATGGGGTCCCTCCACAGCTCCCGGAGGGTACTGATCACACTTTTCACTGCAAAACCCTCCTTTAGTCGTAAGAGATCCGGGGATCGATGTAGGCGTAAAGCAGATCCACCACCAGATTGACCAGCACGTAGACGAAGGCGATGAAGAGGACGCAGCCCTGGACCACGGGGTAGTCCCGGTTGTTGATGCCGGTGAGGGTCATGAGGCCCAAACCGGGCAGGGAGAAGATCTGCTCCACCACCACGGCGCCGCCCAGGAGGGAGCCGATCTGGAGGCCCACCAGGGTGACGATGGGGATGAGGGCGTTGCGCAGGGCGTGCTTGAAGATGGCCACCCGCTCGCTGGCGCCCTTGGCCCGGACGGTCTTGATGAAGTCCTGCCGCAGCACTTCCAGCACGGAGGAGCGGGTCATACGCATCACCGAGCCGGACATGCTGCACCCCAGGATGAGGGCGGGGAGGAACATGATCTCCAGGTTTTTGGCCGGGTCTTCCAGCAATCCCACATAGTCCAGAGGGGGGTAGTAGCCGAAGAAGAGGGAGAGGACCAGGATCACCAGGATGGAGAGGGCGAAGCCGGGGACGGACACGCCCAGCAGGGCCACCACCCGGACCACCCGGTCGGCCATGCGGTTGCGCTTGACGGCGGCCAGGATGCCCAGGGGGAGGGCGATGCACCAGGAGATGACGGCGGCCAGGATGGCCAGCTCGGCGGTGACCTGGAACCGGGTGAGGATCTCGGGCAGGATCTCCGCCCCCGAGCGGAAGGAGATACCGAAGTCCCCGTGGAGGACGCCGCCGATCCAGTTGAGGTACTGGGTGACCACGGGCTGGTCCAGGCCGTAGCGGGCGTTGACCTGGGCGATGAGCTCGGGGGTGGCGTCGATGCCCAGCATGCCGGAGGCAAAGCCGCCGGGGATGAAGCGCAGCACGGCGAAGATGGCCACGCTGATGCCGAAGAGCACCGGGATGAGCTGGAGAAGACGGCGGATGATGTAATTTCTCATTGGATCACGCTCCCTCATGGAAGAGAATGGGAAAAGGACGCGGCGTCGTGAACGCCGCCTCTGACGCTCGCCGGGACACGGCGCTCACGACGGGACGTCCGGGTGGAAAAAAGCGCCCGGGGGCGGGGAGAGCCCCGCCCCCTCGGGCGTGTGCCTTACTGGGCGATGTAGGTGGAGCGGAAGTTGTTGGCGTTGGCGGCGAAGGGCTCGAAGCCCTCCACGCTGCTGCTCACGAAGAAGTACTCCATGGGGCTGGCGAAGAAGAGGTTGGGGGACTCGTCGATGACGATCTTCTGGGCCTCGATGTAGGCGCTCTCACGCTCGGCCTCGTCGGTGGTGGCCACGGCCTGGGCGCACAGCTCGTCCACCTCGGGGTTGGAGTAGCCCCACACGTTGGCGCCGCCGGTGGTGGAGAAGAAGAAGCTGACGGCGCGGTTGGGGTCGGTGCCGGAGCCGTTCTGGCCGCACATGCTGTCATAGCCGGCCTCGGGGGTGTCCATGATGCCCCACACGTCCACGTACTCGCCGGACTCCAGGTTGGTGATCTCCACGTCGATGTAGATCTCCTTGAGCTGCTGCTGGAGGATGACGGCGGTGTCCCGGATGGAGTCCATCAGGCCGGCGGCCATGGTGAGGGTCATGCGGTTGGAGTCGCTGTAGCCGGCCTCCTCCATGAGGGCCTTGGCGGCCTCCACGTCATAGGTGTAGAGGGGGGACTCGGCGGGGGCGTCCCACACCCAATGGCCCATGGCGGGGGCCACGAAGGTGGACACGGCGGCCTCGCCGTTGTAGACGTAGTCGATGATGGCCTGGCGGTCCACGGCCATGCTCATGGCCTGGCGGACCCGCACGTCCTGGAGCTTTTCGCTGGAGAGGTTGAAGCCCAGGTAGGTGTAGTTGTTGGACTGGTAGGAGAGGACCTTGATGTTCTCGTCCCCCTCCACATCGGAGAGGTTCAGGGCGGACAGGCTGCACAGGTTGATGTCGCCGGTGCGCAGGGCGGCCAGGCGGGCGCTCTCATCGGCCAGGAGATAATAGGTGATGCCGTTCAGCTTGGGGGCGCCCTCCTCCCAGTAGTCGGGGTTCTTCACCAGGGAGATGTAGTTGTCCACCACGGACTCCTTGTACATGAAGGGGCCGGTGCCGCACATGGTGTCGATGGCGGAGAGGCTGCCGTCGTTGGCCTCCACGACCTCCCTGCAGACGATGGCGCCGTAGGAGGAGGTGAGGTTGGCCATGAAGGCGGCGTTGGGCTCGCCCAGGGTGATGGTGACGGTGTAGTCGTCGTTGGCCTCGATGGAGGCGATGCCGCCGTAGTAGCTGTCGGTGGAGCCCAGGGCGCCGATGTCGCCGTAGTCGGTCTGGCCCAGCACCCGCTGGAAGGAGTAGACCACGTCGTCGGCGGTCATCTCACGGCCGTTGTGGAACTTCACGCCCTGGCGGAGGTGGAAGACATAGGTCACGTCGTCGGGGTTCTCCCAGCTCTCGGCCAGGACGCCCTTGAAGGTCATGTCGGGGTTGAAGTCGATGAGGGTCTCATAGACCTGATTGAACACGCGGGTGGCGGCGATGGCGGAGATGGTGTGGGGGTCGAAGCCGGCGGGCCAGGTGTCGGTGCCGTACTTGAGCACCTGTTCCACGGCGGCGGGCTCGCCGGTGGCCTCGGCGGCGCCGGTCTCGACGGGGGCGGGGGTGCTGCTGGTGCCGCCGCCGCAGCCGGCCAGAACGCCCATGAGCATGGCGCCGGCAAGAGACAGGGACAGCCATTTCTTCATGTTCTTCATGTAATGACCTCTTTTCCTCAGATTGTTTCGTATTTTACAAGGAAAACGGTGTTCCCTTGCTCATACCACAGGGGGCGGAGTGCGGCCCAGCAGGGCGTAGTGGACGGCCCGGCGAAACTCGTTGGAGTTTCCGGGGGGCTCCCCCTCCGGGCGGTAGAACTTGTTGGTGAGGATGACGGCCCCCAGATCGTGGGTCCGGCTCACCCACAGGCTGGTGCCGGTAAAGCCGGAATGGCCGCAGCCGTCGGGGAAGGTCTCGCTCCGGTCGAAGCCCAGGCCCCGGCCGCGGATGTCGGTCTCCATGGCCCGGCGGAAGAAGGGAGCCCCGGTGGTGAGGAAGAACTGGCCCAGCCGGCTCAGCGCGCCGGCGGAGGCAAAGACCCCGGCGTGGCCGCTGGCGCCGTGCCAATAGTAGTAGGCGTTGCCGTCGTTGCACTCCCCCCGCACCGGCACCCCGTTGGGCCGCCAGCCGTCGAAGGAGATGCCCCGCTCGGCGCACATGCGCTGCTCGATCTGGTTGCCGCAGCAGGAGGGGGCGCAGAGGGCGGGGTCCACCGGGCCGTAGGCCATCTCGGTGATGCCCAGAGGGCCCTTGATGTACCGCTCCAGCCCCTCCCGGAGGGTGAGGCCGGTGACGTGGGAGAAGACCTGGCCCATGAGCATGAAGTTGAGGTCGCTGTAGGCCATGCCGGTCTCCACAGGGGTGGCGGCGAGCACGTGTTCCAGCACGGTGTAGAAGTCCCGGCCGTCGGCGTAGAAGGGGTACCAGGGGACGATGCCGGAGGTGTGGGTCATGACCTG